>JBDRBI010000142.1:0-13703 GCA_043822885.1 Candidatus Omnitrophota bacterium | reverse complement strand
TTCTCCTCCTGAAGATTAAAAATAACAGGTAAAACCGCGAAGCGCGCAGGATGTGCCCGCCTGCCGTCCCCGTGGCTAACGTGAGACCGTTTTTCTGGATTCCCGACAAAAACATTCGGGAATGACAACACGTAAAAGTGCCTTTGCTTCGGAGAACTGAACTATTACATAAAAAGCGTTAAAAAATGACACCGCGAATGAAGGCCTTGCCTTTCGCCTTTCCTCGGGCTCAATTTATTTGCAAATGTAAACCAAAAGTGATAAAATTGTTTACATTATGGATAAGTGTAGATATCTAGATCTATTGTCGTTACCGACAGAAGAGCTTCTTGCGCGGGCGAACAAGATCCGGAAAGAACGGATCGGACAGAATCTTGAAATGTGCGGGATCATAAACGCTAAATCAGGTTCTTGCAGCGAGGATTGCAAGTTTTGCGCTCAATCGGCTCATCATCATACGGATATCCCCGTATATTCGCTTAAAAATAAAGAAGAAATAGTCATGGCGGCTAGAACGGCTCTTAAGAACGGGGCACACCGTTTCGGTATCGTTACAAGCGGCAATCGGCTTACTTCAGATGAGATCGCTCTGATCGCGGACAGTATTCGGCAGATACTTAAAGAGGTTAATATAGAGATCTGCGCTTCTTTAGGCGAATTGAATAAAGAGGCCTTTTTTGCTCTTAAAGAGGCCGGACTTACTAGGTACCATCACAACATAGAAACATCCGAAAGGTTTTACCCGGAAATTGTAACCACTCATAGTTTTCATGACCGGGTTAATACCGTTGCCTGCGCGAAAGACGCGGGGCTAGAAGTGTGTTCCGGCGGAATTTTGGGTATCGGAGAGACCTGGCAGGACCGTATAGATATGGCGTGCACCCTAAAAGAGCTAAAAGTGGATTCGGTCCCGATGAACTTTCTTGTTCCCGTTAAGGGAACACCGTTCGAGACCCGGGGAAAAATGTCCGCGATAGATGCTATTAGGTCTATAGCGATATTTCGCATAATACTTGAACACATAACCATTAAGGTGGCCGCGGGAAGGGAAACCGTGCTTAAGGATTTTCAGAGCATGATGTATACAGCCGGAGCGAACGGCATGATGGTTGGAGGATATCTTACCGTTCAGGGACGCTCTCCGGAGGAGGATCAGCATCTTATAGAGGAGATAAAAAGGCTATGGAACAACGAATAAGGAGTTTTTTAGAGGAAAGAAGGTCCAAGGGATTATTCAGAGACATAAAAACGGTATGTCATGCGAAAGACGGAAAGATATTGGTGGAAGGTAAGGAATATATAAATTTTTCGTCAAACGATTATTTAGGCCTTGCAACGGAAGAGAGTTTACATGAAGCGGCGTTCAAGGCCTTATCTCCTGTTTTGGGTTCTTCGGCATCACGTCTAATGACGGGAACAAGTCCGTATCACGAAGAATTAGAAGAAAAATTAGCGGAATACAAAAAGAAGCCCGCCGCGCTTATTTTTAATTCGGGATATCAGGCGAACGTGGGGATCATTAGCGCTCTTTTAACAAAAAGCGACTGCGTTTTTTCCGACCGGCTTAATCACGCCAGCATTGTGGACGGAATACGTCTTTCCGGGGCAAAGATGATACGGTTCAAGCACAATGATGTGAATCACCTTGAAAAACTTTTAAAAAGTGAAAGACGTAAATATGATGGCGCGCTTATCGTGACTGAAACAGTTTTTAGCATGGATGGAGATATCTGCTCTCTTGAGGAGATATCAAAATTGAAAAAACAGTACGATTGCGTTTTGATGGTAGATGAAGCTCATGCGACAGGGGTCTTCGGCAGTAAGGGCAGAGGGATAACCGAAGAAAAGGGATTAGAAAAGGAAGTCGATATTATAATGGGTACGTTCGGCAAAGCTTTGGGCGGATTCGGAGCTTATGCCGCTGCAAGTACGGAAATACGCGATTATCTGGTCAATACATGCCGGAGTTTTATATATTCGACCGCTTTACCGCCGTCTATCATTGCCGCGAACATTAAAGCCCTGGATGTCGCGGGAAAAGCGGTTCAAAGGAGAGAAGATCTTCTGATGAACGCGGCGCGCTTACGCGAAGGATTGACGAAGTCCGGGTTTAAAGTGCGGGGGGCTTCGCAGATCATACCGATCGTGATCGGAAATAATGAAGAGACCATAAAACTTAGTGATTTTCTGAAAAAGAACGGATACTGGGTAACGCCGGTCAGACCACCTACTGTGCCTAAAGGAGAAGAGAGATTAAGGATATCTTTGACAAGTGATCATACGCGGGAAATAGTGGATGATTTTGTGCGGACTATCGGGCGATTTAAGGATTAAAGGAACAAGAGAGTGTTTGTGTAATGTGTTATGTGTAATGAAAATGGAACAAGGGGGTATTTGAGCGCATCGCAATTTTAGCTTTTTTTATAACTTTTTAGGGGAATATTGTTAAATGCTGTTTGAGCCCGAACACCCATAAAAACGAGTGAGGGCGAGTTCATTTAACACCCCTAAAAAGATAGAAAAAAAGCGTTAAGAAATTGCGCACAAGCGAAAAGATCCGCTTGTTCCATTGAGGGGAAATGGATAAGAGACTTATAAAACATAATTTTTCTAGAAATGCCGGGGTTTATGATGACTACGCGGCTGTACAGAGAAAATGCGCGCAGCAGTTGATAGAACTTTTAGAAGGGGATAGTTTTTCGAATATCCTGGAAATAGGATGTGGTACGGGGTTTTACACCAGAGCTTTAAGGGGGACCAATAAGGAAGCTCAGATAGATGCCGTGGACATATCGGAAGAGATGATAAAAGTAGCGCATCGAAAGGGAAAAGATAGCACTACACAATTCATGGTATTTGATGGAGAAGAGATCTCTCGAGAAAAAAAGTTTGATCTTATTACCTCTAATGCTACTTTTCAATGGTTCGAAGACCTGGATAGATCTCTTGCAGGATTGAAAGAAGCCATTACAGACGAAGGCAGTTTGTGTTTCTCTATGTATGGACCAGAGACGTTTAATGAACTAGGCGAGGTCCTTTCTGATCATTTTGGAAGATATCTGCCCCTTACCTCAAAAAGTTTTTTGGCGTTTGAAACTGTAAAAAAAATTGTAAAAAGACATTTTTCAAAAGTCAAGATAGAAGAAAAACATTTCACGGCGGATTTTATTTCTTTATTGGATTTTCTGCGGGACATCAAGCACAGCGGAACGCGTGGAGAAGGGTTAGCAAGAGATATTTTTCTCGGACAATACGCTATAAAAGAGATAGAGAAAGCGTATATTGAAAAATTCAAAGGAATACGCGCGACGCATCACATATATTTTTGCAGGGCAGAAAAATGAAGAAAGCTGTTTTTGTAACGGGGACCGATACCGGCGTCGGAAAGACCGTAGTTTCGGGCCTTCTTTTGCGGTTTCTTTGTGAAAACGGTTTTAAGAGCATTACCCAGAAATGGGTGCAGACAGGAAGCGCTTACCCGCCGGAAGACTTACTTACACATATGAGTTTTATCGAGGATGGGGACATGCTTCTCAGGGAGCATCTTGATGAAATGGCTCCGTATGTCTTCAAATTTCCGGCATCACCTCACCTTGCCGCCTCTCTTGAGGAGAAGACTATTTCTTCGGAAAAGATCACGGATATATTCAAGAAGCTCCGGCAAGAGTTTGACTGTGTAATAGTAGAAGGAAGCGGAGGGGTATTAGTTCCTATAAATGATAAGGAAATGATAGGCGATATAGCTCAAAAACTAGAGCTTCCCGTCATAATCGTGGCGGAAAACAGGCTGGGGGCGATAAACCAGACCCTTCTCACGGTAGAAGCCCTTCAAAGCAGACAGATGAAAATTATCGGAATAGTATTCAACCGGTTGTCTAAGAATGAAGATGAAACAATATTAGAAAACAATAAAGAGACCATAAAAAGATTATCCGGAGTGAATGTGCTGGGGGAATTAAAATTCAATGCGGATAAAAATGAATTGTACCGCGACTTTTTTTCGATAGGTGAAAGTATATTAGACAAGTTATGTTAGAAGTGAATATTGGAGCGTATCGCGATTTTAGCTTTTTTTATAACTTTTTAGGGGAACATTGTTAAATGCTGTCCGAGTCCGAAAAGAGAGAGGTTAGAAGCGAGAAAGTAGAGAGTTCATAGTTGATAGTTCATGGTTCGTAGTGAATGACTGATGAGTTAATTGATACGGGTTATCTGGGTATAGCTAAAACTGTATGCCGGAATGAACAGTTGCGGTATTTTAGTATTTTTATAATTTTTTAAGGGAAAGAGTGTAAAATACTGTTTGAGTCCGCCTAAGGCGGACGAGTTTATTTTACACCCCTTAAAAAGTTAGAAAAATACGTTGAAAAATACCGCTGTGAATGAAGGTATATAGTTTTAGCATGTGTATGGCGCACGCGAGAAGATCAGCTTATACCGTTTCTGGTGATGACGGAGGAGGAGAAGGGGAGAAATGAGCGTACGATCGGGGAAAGGAGACGGGGGTTTTACGGATCTTCCGTTCCATAAGATCATCGAGAAGGATAGCTCCGAGATCCGTGCTCTTGGAGACCTGGATGAACTTATGAGTTTTTTGGGTCTTTTAAAAAGTAAGTTAAGATCCGGAATTAATAAAGATCTGATTGAAGGTCTGCAGAAGGATATCTTCGTAATAGCCTCGGAGATCGCGGGGTCGATAGATAAGAAAAAGAAGAGCGGCATACTTTTAGGAAAGACCCGGGTTGACCGGATAAAGAAAACCGTATCTGACCTCGAAAAGAAGATAAAGATAAAAGGCGGATTTTATCTCCCCGGCACGGGAGAGCTCTCCGCCTTTTTTGATGTCAACCGCGCTGTTGCCAGGCGCGCGGAAAGAAGTGTAGTAAGCCTTCTCCAAAACGATAAATTTTTTAACAGGAACATACTCACCTATATGAATTGTATTTCGGATGTATTGTTCCTATTGGCGAGAAAATATCCATAATGGCGGAAAAGTGGCGGAATTCGAAACAAGAGGAGATACATGATAACGAAATATGATTACGCGGTTATCGGAGCGGGACCTGCAGGATATGTCTCCGCGATAAAAGCCGCTGAAAAAGGATTAAAAACCGTTGTTATAGAAAAAGGCGAGGATAGGCTGGGAGGTGTATGCCTGAACGAAGGATGTATTCCGGCCAAGTCCCTGTTTAATAGCGCTAAAATTTTTGAGCTGCTTGTAAGAGAAGCGGATCTTTTAAAGATCAAGGATGTAAAAGCCGATACGGCAAGTTTTGCCGAAAAAGCCCGAAAGTCCTCGGAGATCTTGCGTAAAGGTGTAGCGTTCTTATTTAAAAAACATGGTATTACTTTGATCGTTGGTGACGCAAAATTTGAAAAAAAAGATGTAATAAGAGTTGCCTCGCCGTCCGGAGGGACCCGGGATGTAGAAGCGTCAAAAATACTTATAGCGACGGGATCTTCTCCCCGGGGACTAAAGGAACTTCCTTTTGACGGAAAAAGGGTTTTGTCGAGTTCAGACATTATTTTCTCAAAAGATGTCCCGAAAAATATCTTGATAATCGGGGGAGGAGCGATAGGCGTGGAATTCGCGGTATACTTAAGCACCGTGGGTTCTGACGTTTCTGTCTTAGAAAAGGAAGAAAGGCTTATTCCTTCTTTTGATCAGGAAATATCCAGAACTATCGAAACGGAATTAAAGAAGAAAGGTATAAAAATATTTACCTCCGCATTTTTGAAAAGGGCCGAAGTTAAAGAAGATGGTATAGATGTTGATATAGAGAGAGATGGAAAGACCGAAAGTGTTAAATATGAAAAAGTGCTTGTATCGGTGGGAAGAAAACCTAACACAACGGGCCTGGGGCTCGAAGAGATAGGGATAAAAACAGACAAAGACGGGTTTATAGAAGTTTCGGCGGATGTAGAAACAAATATTAAAAATATTTTCGCGGCGGGTGATGTTACCAGAAGCCCGATGCTCGCTCATCTGGCTTCGAGTGAGGGACGCGCGGCCGCTATACGGGCATCGGGAGTGAGATCGGAAAAGATCGATCTTTCTTCAGTGCCAAACGTGGTGTATACAGAACCTCAAGCTGCCGGCATTGGTCAGACCGAAACGGAAGCGATCTCTTCGGGAAAAGAGATCCTTGTGGGGAAACATTTTTTTAGAGCCAACGGTAAGGCTGTGCTCAGTTCTCAACCCGAGGGATTTATTAAGATCATTGTCGATAAAAAGACGCGGAAATTTCTCGGGGTGTATATAGTGGGAGCTGAAGCCGGAGAACTTATCCATGAATTTGTTCTGGCCAAAAGAATGGGACTTACGGCGGATGATGTCGCGGGAACGATACACGCGCATCCGACATTATCCGAGATCGCGGGTGATGTGTGCCGGTCGGTTTAATTGTATTGATATAGGCATGGAGCGAGAGTAAGATATAGCAGGACGAGGAGAAAAGTCACCAGTGATAGATGCGAGAAGCGAGAGGATAGAAAGGGTCACCAAGTCACCAGTCACCTAGTCACCAGTGATAGAAGCTAGAAGGTAGAAGATAGATCAAGATTAACGAGCTGCCGGGTTGAGAATTAAAAAATGAAACCGAAGGCGGAAATATTCGAGTATCGAATGAAATTTCTCGCCGAAAGAGGATAAAAATAATTTAGACTTCTTTGTTTTTCTACACCTGAAACATAAGATTTACAGAGAAATTTCATGAGGCGCGCAGAATATCGCCGTCTTTGCCTTAGATGTGACAAGCATTAAAACCTAAAGAACACGGAACGAATATGAAAGTAGTTATTCAGAGGGTAAAAAGTGCTTCTGTTCTAGTGGAAGGAAAAGAAACAGCCTCTATAGGCGAAGGCTTTCTTCTTTTTGTAGGCATAGACAAAAATGACGGTCTTGAGGATATAGGAAGAATGGCAAAAAAGATAGTTAAGATGAGGATCATAGAAGATGAAAACGGAAAGATGAACCTAGATATTATCGGATCAAAAGGAGAAATATTAAGTGTTCCGCAGTTTACCTTAAGCGCCAGGACCGAAAAAGGGAATCGACCCGGATTCGATAACGCGGCGGATCCGGATAAGGCGAAACGTTTGTGGATAAAATTTAATGATTTTTTGAAAAAATATGGTATAAATATCAGTGAAGGAACTTTCGGAGTTCATATGGATGTGAGTCTTGTGAACGATGGACCCGTTACTTTTGTGCTTTGAACCGGGAGCGAATAATGAGCAGAATGAAGGCGGAAAAAATTGACAACACGAAAATAGATGAAATGGGAATAAGATCATGGCCCATATGGGAGAAGGAAATTTCTCTGTTTGATTGGAGCTACGGAGAAAAGGAAACATGTTATATCATAGAAGGGAATGCTGTCGTCACCTCGGATGACGGAAAAGAAAAAATAGAGTTCGGTCCGGGAGATCTGGTAACTTTTCAGGAAGATCTCATATGTAAATGGCAGATCAAAGAACCTATAAAAAAACATTACAAAATGGGATGAAGAAAAACAACAAAAAACAATATATAAAAAACACGTTCGTATTTGTTCTTATGATCTCTATGGTATCTGGGACCGTATTTGCCGGAGAAGGCGTAGTATCCTCGGATGGAGGGCCTATGACGGTAGGTTTTGCTATCGGAGGGGGGGGGGAGGAGTCCGAGATCTGTCCTCAAGGGTCTTCAGTGGTCGGAATGTTCCTTCATTCCTGGAAAATAGGCGATTACAAGGCGATGTATGATCTTTTAGACGAAGACAGTAAAAATGATTATACTTTTGAGAATGCGAAATTTGATTTTCGAATGTTACCTTTTAAAGCATATGATATCAGCACCATAAGAAAAAGAGGGAAGGATTACGATTTTTTTCTTACTTCGGGAGACTGGAGAGACGGAGACAAAGAACTCACAAAGATGATAATTAGCGGTGAAACCTTCAAAGTAATAATGCCAAGCAGACATTCCCCTTTTAAGGATTCCGCGGAAAGCTATTTTTAAGGAAAAGAAAGGAGTGCTTTGATGAAAGATTTGAAGAAAATAGGTATTATAACGAGCGGCGGAGATTGCGGCGGGCTAAATGCTGTTGTGAAAGGCGCGGCAGGAATGGCCTTGAGTGAGGGGATAAAAAGTTTTATCATACCCAACGGATATGCGGGACTTTATAATCTGGTGGACTTTAAATACTTAACAGAGCTTACCGCCGGAAGATTAGATCTTATTAACGCAAATCCCGCGGGGTCCGAAGCGGGACATTCCCGTGTAAAAGTGAAGAAAATAAATGATGAGTTTAAATATGAGCGCATAAAAAAAGGTCTGGAAAAATTCAGTATTGATGCTTTGGTTATAAGCGGCGGGGATGATTCCGGAAGCGTAATGGTAGATCTTCACAAAAACGGGATATCATGTGTTCATGTTCCTAAGACAATGGACCTTGATCTTCAAACGTATTCCGTGGGGGGCGACTCTACGATCAATAAAGTAGCGGTGTACGCGGATGAATTAAAAACGACCGGACGAACGCATAACAGAGTTATAGTCCTTGAGGTTTTCGGGAGATACGCGGGGCATACAGCGTTCAGGGGGGGAGTTGCTTCCGATGCGGACGCGATAATAATTCCGGAAGTTCCGGTAGACTTCGATATTTTATATGAACACGTTAAAACGAGAATGATGACAAGGATAAGAGAGAGTGATGTCGCCGCGGGGACCTACATAATAGTTGTCGCCGAAGGTTTGAGAGACGCTTCCGGGGCGGAAATAGTGGACGAAAGCGAGGGAGTGGATTCTTTTGGCCACAAAAAATTAGCCGGTGCCGGAAAATATGTAAGCCAGGAAATAATAAAAAGATTTAAAAAGGACGCGGAGGTAAAAAAGTTCATGAAAGAAACACACCTTTTTGTAGAGGGTATATACGAGATACCTGAAGTGCGTCCCGTAACTCCGGGTCATCTGGTCAGAAGCGGACGAAGCACCGCCTACGATGTGAACTTTGGTAAAGAAGCGGGAGCGGCAGCGGTAAAACTTCTTAAAAAAGGTATTGTCGGAGTGACAATTTCCGGAGTAATGGGAAAAGAAGTGCGCTATATGCCGGCAGAGAAAGCTATAGAACAGCGGCATGTGGATCTTGATCAAGTGAGTCTCTTTGAACAATTAGGAGTATGTTTCGGAAGAAAAGCGGAAGTTTTTACTCCGAACTTTAAAGAACTAAGTGAATCTCCCGAAAGATATATGTAACAACGAGAGGAGCATAGCACGGAAAAGTTGCTCCCGTACTGTGCTACAGCGCGCCTTTCAGAGAACAGCGATCGTTCGGTTGTCAGTGCCCTATCATTATTTCCTCTCAGATAAAATTTTCCCCATGGCGCAAAAAATTAAAAAAAATTTTTTGAAAAATTTTTTGAAAAAAATTTGCTCTATAACTTGCAAATTGTAAAATATGATGTATATTTTAACAAAAGATACAAAAAAAGTTTTAAAAGGAAATCTTAACAAAGGGGGAGTAAAATGGTAGTAAAGAAAAAAGCGGCGAAGAAAAAAGTAGCAAAGAAAAAAGTCGCAAAAAAAGTTGCAAAGAAAAAAGTTGCAAAGAAAAAGAAGAAGTAAGACATATAAAGACAGAGTAAATTAGGGGCAGATCTAACGGATTTGCCCCTTTTTTTTTATCTTGAAAAGTATTTAAGGACTATGATATAATACGCTTTAAAAATTCGGGGGCATAGCTCAAGTGGTTAGAGCAACTGACTCATAATCAGTAGGTTCAAGGTTCAAGTCCTTGTGCCCCCACCATTTTTGACTCCAGGCAAAAATGATCCTGAAGACGCGAGGAACACGAGCGCCTGAAGGGCCCAAGTTGTTTGCCCCCAGGCAAAAAGGCGAAGTAGGACAGAATCTCGAATTTCAAAGATGCGGTAAATCTTTTGATCTTAGCTTTTGGAAAATTGAAAGGACAAGTGCGACGAGTATGGGCGCATAGCTCAGCTGGTTAGAGCGCATGCCTCACATGCATGAGGTCGGAGGTTCGAGTCCCCCTGCGCCCACCATTTTTGCCTCCAGGCAAAAATGATCCCGAGGACGCGATGGGAAAGAGCGTCAGAGGGACCAACCTTCGCCGAACTATGTTGTATTACTTGGCTACGGTTGGCTTCGCCATAGAAAGTAAGATAAAGCAGAGTATAAAGCAAAAAGTAAGTATACTCGAAATTTTAAAATAAGAGGGCGGACTGCTTACAAAAAAAGGGAAATGATAATATGGATAGTAAGAGAGACCTTGGGGAGGAGATAAAGAAGCTTATCCTTATCAGTGAAATGGACCAAGAGATCTATGATCTGAGATCTTTGCAAGAGACTTTTCCCGAACGCATAAAAGAGATGGAAGAGTCTTTGGGGTCTCATAAGAAAGGGTTAGAGGCGGCGGAAGAAGCCTTACAGCGATCTAAAGTTAAGAAGAACGATAAAGAGAACGATCTGAGAGAGAGAGAAGAAAAGATAGAAAAACACCGGGGTGATCTCAACTTAATAAAGAATAACAAAGAATATTCGGCTTTACAGCAGGAAATAGATAGTCTGAAGGCGGATGCATCGGTTCTGGAGGAAGAGATAATTTTTTTGCTTGACGAAATAGAAGAATTGAAAAAGAACAAAGAAAAAGAAAAAGCCATACTGGACGATGAGGCCGCCGAAACAGAGAAAGAGAAGAGCGAGATCAAGGGAGAAGAAGCCGATATTATAAAAAGGACTGAATCCCTTAAATCTGAGAGAAAAGAGAAGATCTTATCTGTAGACAAAGAGTTGCTGGACGCATATGAGAGGATATTGGCTAACAGAGGGAGAACGGCTCTTGCTTTGATAAGCGGGGAGTCTTGTGGAGCATGCAAGATGAGTTTAAGACCGCAGGCAATAAATGATGTAAAACTCGTAAAAAAAATAGTTTTTTGTGAGAGTTGCGGAAGGATACTTTGTGCCAAAGACTGATCTGTTAAAAAAGATCGAAATATTTTCCGACGGAGCTTCCAGAGGAAATCCCGGACCGGCGGGAGTGGGAGCGGTGCTTTTTGATGATAAGGGACAAAAAATAGGGGAAGTTTCGGAATATATAGGAGAGGCCACTAACAATGCGGCTGAATATACGGCGGTTATTTGCGCCCTGACAGAGGCGATAAGGCTTAAAGGAGAAGTAATAACTTTGAATCTTGACAGCCAGCTTGTGGCACGGCACTTAAAAGGAAAATATAAAGTAAAAAACAGCAATATCAAAAAATTGTTTATTATAGCGCGCGATCTTCTTCGATGCTTTAAAAAAGTGGATATTGTAGAAGTGGGTAGAGAAAAAAACGAAGAAGCGGATAAACTCGCGAATAAAGCGTTAGATTTTAATGCTCTTCTGTAAAAAACGATCTTTTATATTCTAGTGAAGCAGACCGGATGGTTGCTTTGTACAAATATTTGTGCAGAGAGGAAAGTCCGGGCTCCGAATAGCAGCGTAGCGGGTAATACCCGTCCACCGTGAGGTGAGGATAATCCTTAGGGGTCATTTTTCGGTTTTTCCGAAAGATGAGAGCCACAGAGACGAGTCTTCCTGTAATGTTAAGGAAGGGTGAAACGCGGCAATCTCTACGCGGAGCAAGGCCAAATAGGGGAGGAATCAGAAAAGTCCGTACGTGCGGATAGACTGATGCGAGACGGCTAGTTTCGCCATTACTTCCGGGTAGGCCGCATGAGGCTATCAGTAATGATAGTTCCAGATAGATAACCATCAAGTGCGCAGCACTTACAGAACCCGGCTTATAGGTCTGCTTCAATAAAATCCAAAATCTAAGAGATCATAGTTCATAGTTCGTAGTTCATAGTGTTTGACCGATATGCTATGTTCTTTTCTCGCTTCTACCTTCTCGCAACTCACCCGTCATTGCGAACCCCAAAGGGGTGAAGCAATCTCATCCTATTTGAGGGATTGCCTCGGTCGCTTACGCTCCCTCGCAAGGACAGACAACGCGTTCCTTTTTCGTCCGGGTTGGGTCTATTGTCTATGGTCATTGGTCTATAGTCTAATTTAGACCTTTGACTTTAGACTTTTTGACCTTTAGACTGTTCTGCCATGCGCCATGCTCTATGCCCTATGCCTAGTAAAACTAAACCCCGCATTTCATGAGCCATGAACTGATAACTATGAAACTAAACGTTTTTTATGACTTTTTAGGGGGGATAGGGTAAAATACGTATACACATTTTAGAAGGAGGGGAGAGCGTATTGTGGAAAAGCTGAAAGAACTTGAGAGATTGTGGCACAAAAGGCTTACTCGGCGTGAATTTATCAAACATTGTCTCACGCTGGGTATTAGCGTCGGCACATCTATGTACGCGTTTGATATGCTGTCCCGAAATAAAGCGTATGGGCTGATCGGAGAAAAACGCGGCATGCGTGAAGCTCTTTTTTATGAAAAAGCCGGGGATGGCGCGGTCAAGTGTCTATTATGCCCGAATCAATGTTTTTTGTCCGACGGACAAAGAGGATTTTGCCGGGTAAGAGAACCTTTAGACGGGAAATTGTACACACTTGTTTACGAACTCATTTGCTCGGCGCATATTGATCCGATAGAGAAAAAACCGTTGTTCCATATGCTGCCGGGAAGCAAAATATTCTCTATCGCGACCGCGGGATGTAACTCACGATGTAAATTCTGCCAGAATTGGTCTATTTCTCAAAAATCTCCGGAAGAAACTAACAATAAACGTTTAAGCTGCAACGATCTGGTGCTGGGCGCGGTAAAAAATAATTGTCCTTCGATAGCGTACACATATAATGAGCCGATGATCTTTTATGAATATGTTCTGGAAGCATCCGGCTTGGCTAAAAAGAGCGGCATAAAAAATGTTATGGTAACCGGCGGCAAGATCAACCCCGAACCGTTACGGCGGATCAGCCGCGTCATTACCGCGGCCAATGTTGATCTTAAAGGGTTTCGTCCCGAATATCTTAAAGAAGTGTGCTCGCAGGACCTTAAAGATATTCTTCGGACTTTGACCATAATGAAAGAAGAGGGGGTGTGGGTCGAGATAACCAATCTCATCGTTCCGACTTTGAACGATAATATGGACGATATTAAAAAGATGGTCCGATGGATAAGGGATAATATGGGGAAAGACACCCCAATACATTTTTCCAGATTTTGGCCTCAGTATAAATTACGGTCACTTTATCCCACCCCGATAGCGACTTTGAAGACCGCCAGGGAAATAGCAATGGCCGAAGGGTTGAGATATGCTTATGTTGGGAATGTTCCAGAGGAAAGAACAGAGAGCACTATCTGTCCGGGATGCGGGAAGGTAGTAATAAAAAGAGAGGGTTTTAATATCTTAGAGAACAATGTTTCAAAAGGTTTATGCGTGTTTTGCGGGCATTCCATAGCGGGGATATGGGAATAGGTGAGATATGACTTTCAAAAAAACTGTCACGCTTTCGATCTTTCTTGCGGGTTTTACCTCAATATTGTCGCAAGTAGTTTTTATGCGGGAGCTTTTAGTAGTCTTTTCAGGCAATGAATTATCCTTCGGTATTATGTTCGCGGGATGGCTCTTATGGGGAGCGTTTGGAAGTTACATATCATCTTTAACGTCAAAAAACACGAAAAATAACGTACGCATATTTTCTATCGTTCTAATATGCGCGGCGTTTTCGCTGCCTTCGGCACTCTTTTTTATA
>JBDRBI010000141.1:0-2176 GCA_043822885.1 Candidatus Omnitrophota bacterium | reverse complement strand
CTGCCAGGTTAACAAAATAGAAGCATTACTTTGCGCCTTATTCAAGAAATATCTCCACAGCACGGGTAAACGGTGCTCTTTTTTGGGGTATCCGCTCCATAACACAGAATATTCTTCAATTTTTAGGGATATCATTCTTCGCAAGTCGTTTTCATTAAAAGAATTTACGGATAATCAATTTTTTGTCTTTTTGAGAAAAGAGAGGAGACAAAAAAGCTCTAACTTTTTCTTGACTCAACTTATTGTGAGTAGTATAATAGTCAAACAAAAAGTTAAAGCAATAAACATATAGAAGATACCTTAAGGAAAAATGAGAATATTAAGTATAAAAATCATTTCTTTAGTGCTTGTATCAACGCTTTTCATTCAAAGCGCGTCCTGGGCATCTGCGACCGGACAAGAAATGCAGAATATACAAGCCCCGTCGATATTAAGCAAAATAACCACAGAAACAAATTGGCAGTACGAAGAACAGGCTCGGGTCGAAACAGCCATCGTTCTTGCTGCGAAGCAGAACACGCCTTTCCATATTATTAATGACGCTATAGACCAGATGTACGAAGGCACGGGAAAGGCGCGCATAATAGATGTCCTGCCTCTTGTATCTGTAGGGGCAGGAGAACAAAAGGGCATGCTCCGGCAGATAAGGATCTTACACGGCTCCAGAAAAGGAGAGATGTTCACGCTCCCTTCAGAGAGGAGAGTTATTCACTTTGATGAGATCGATGAAGCGCTTCGAAAAGCGGGAAATGGCGATGACGATACATTTTTCTGGGTCAAAAGAAAATATTTCACCAGGATCGAGAAAAAAAGCAAAGAGAATTTCAAATTTCTATATTATTTCCATTCGGATTTCGAAAATCTTGTACGAGATGAGAAAGACATAATTTTAGCCAAGGCGCTGGAAAAACTGTATATGGGAAAAAGAGCGGGATATACGCTTAAGAAAGAAAATGAAGAAGAAAGACCTAAGCAGGAAGAAAAGCCGATCCCCGGAAGAAAATTGGAATATGACGAGCAAGGCAGAATAACGAAAGTATATGACACTAAAACGGGAATAAGATGGGAGGAATACGAATACGGTGAAGACGGACGCGTAGAACTGATCTCTTTATATAATCCATGTTCAGGAAAAAGACTTGAGCTTTTTAAAGAGCCGCTATCCGGGGATGACGATGAAGGGTGGTACGACAGTCCTGAAGAGTGGGTCGTTTTTTATGAAGGGGCTTATGATGAGGATGCCCGGATCGGAAAAATGAGAGGGAAAGAGGAAGAAGAGACAATAGAACTTCAGGAGATCACTATATTCATTGACAAGGAGATGGGAAACGGAAAAACAATAATCGGCTGGCTAGCCCTGCAAGCGCATAGGAAAGGGAAAAGTTTCGGAATATCGGATATCGATAATCCTGTTACCGCAGGGATAGCAAAAGAAGTGTATATACCGGAAACGGTAAAAATAACCTTGGGAAAAGAACAGATCTCTTTTACAAAAAGAAGTGAAATGAAAAAGTTCCTTTTAGAACAGGAATATTTTTTCATGACGGTTAAGGACGACGGTCTGGAAACACAGAGCGTAACGATCGAAAAAGGAACAGGTAAGATCATCCTGGGAGACGAGTGGCCTGAAAAACATACAGCATTTATAAGTAACGGAAGGTTGAGGGTAACGGATAAAGAAGGAAAGAACGTTAAGTTATTGTATGCAAAACATCTCTATTTAATAACCGGGCAGCCGGATGAAGGCAATCTTGTGAGGATGCAGGATGAAGAGGCGGAGAAAAGGCGGGCGGAACAAGTTGGCAAGCTGTACAAGGAAACCGCAAAAGAAATTAAAAAAGAGACACAATTTGACCAAGAAAAAGAAGAAAAGCTAAGAAAATTCTTTTATCAGTACATAAAAACAGCAGATAAAGCCGCGTCTATCAGAGGAGATAAAGATCGCGGGCTCTTCATTAAGGATCTAAGAGCCGAAGATATCGCGGATATGTTCTATCTTAACGAAATATATGGGTTTAATATTTTTGATTTTCTGGAAAAAGGAAGAACAAAATGGGATAAAAAAAATGGGAAAAAGGAAGATCAGTATGAATTCGAACTTGATGGCGAATATTGCACGCGCATAAAAGGACATAACTCTGGAGGAGAGAAGATAGATATAGGACACGCTGTTTGT
>JBDRBI010000140.1:0-5220 GCA_043822885.1 Candidatus Omnitrophota bacterium | reverse complement strand
AAGTCCGAAGGACTGAAGCAATCTCGTTGTGAGATTGCCTTTGTTCCTTCCCCCTTCGCCCCCTCGCCTTCGCTCCCCTCGACTTCGCTCGGGACAGGCGGGACAGGCAAGGCTACGGAGGACAGGCGCAATGACAGTTTTTTATAAACTTTCCATTTCATCTACCAGGTCGCGATACAAAGGGAAATTTTTCAGCATCTCTTTGACCTCTTTGCGGATGTTTTCCAGTTTTTCTTCATCTTCTCTTGCCTCGATGGCCCGGTCTATAAAAAGCGCGACTTGTTCCATTTCTTTTTCTTTCATTCCTCTCGTCGTTGCCGCGGGCGTCCCCAACCGTATCCCGCTTGTTACGAACGGACTTTTTCCGTCGAACGGAATAAGGTTCTTGTTAACCGTTATCCCGGCTTTATCCAAACACACTTCGGCCTCTTTCCCCGTTACGCCTTTTTTTGACAGGTCCACCAGAAGAAGATGATTATCCGTTCCTCCCGAAACAAGCCTGTATCCTTTTTCAATAAGAGCTTCGCTGAGACTTTTAGCGTTCTTTACGATGTTCTTTTGGTATTCTTTAAAATCGGGCTGCAGCGCTTCCTTGAACGCTACCGCTTTTCCCGCTATTATGTGCATAAGCGGTCCTCCCTGTATTCCCGGGAATATCTCGGAGTCTATTTTTTTGGCGAATTCTTTTCTCGTCATGATCATTCCGCCGCGCGGCCCTCTTAATGTCTTGTGAGTTGTTGTGGTGACAAATTCCGCGACCGGCACCGGAGAAGGATGAAGACCTGCCGCTATAAGCCCAGCTATATGCGCTATATCCACCATAAAAATAGCCCCTACCTCATCGCATATTTCCCGGAACGCGTTGAAATCTATGGTTCTGGGATACGCCGACGCTCCTGTTATTATCATTTTCGGACGATGTTCAAGCGCTTTTTTTCTTATTTCCTTGAAATCCATCTGCTCTTTATCTTTATCCACACCGTAAAACACCATGTTAAAATATTTCCCGGAAAAGTTTTTCTTATGTCCGTGGGTTAAATGCCCTCCGCACGCCAAGTCCAGCGCCATCACGGTATCTCCCAATTCCAGCATAGAAAAATATATGGCCATGTTCGCTTGCGACCCGGAATGCGGCTGCACGTTCACATGTTCGGCCTTAAAGAGCTCTTTCGCTCTGGCTATCGCCAGATCTTCCGCTTTATCGACAACTTCGCATCCTCCGTAATATCTCGCGCGAGGATATCCTTCGGCATATTTATTGGTCATTGAAGAAGAGACCGCCTCCATCACCGCGCGGCTCGCGAAGTTTTCGCTTGCTATGAGCTCTATCCCGTCCTTTTGCCGTTTTGTCTCGTCAAGACAGGCCCGAAAGATCTCCGGATCTGTTCTTTTCAAATGTTTCATCTATCCGCTCCTCTTTTTGAAAACTTTTTTCTCTATCTCTTTTATTTGTTCTACCCGCCGAGCGTGTCTTCCTTTAAGCGCTTTTGTTCTCATCCAGACCAGGACGATATTAACAGCTTCTTTCGTGCTCAGCTTACTCGCGGAAAGAACAAGCATATTCGCGTCATTATGTTTTCTCGCGCTTTCCGCTTCTTTTGCGGTAAAGCATAGAGCGGCTCTTACTCCGGGCAGTTTATTGGCTACCATGCTCATCCCTATTCCGCTTTTACATATGACTATACCTTTAGCGGCCTTTTTATCAGATACCTCTTTTGCCGCTTTATATCCGAATATGGGATAATCACAGCTTCTATCTGAATCTGAGCCTACATCGTTTACCGGATATTTGGAGGTTATTAAAACTCTTTTTATTTCTTCTTTGAGGTTAAATCCGCCGTGATCCGCGCCTATCACTATTTTTTTAGACATTTTATTAATCCCTCCACGGCTCTTTTTATTCCTCTGTAAGATTCTTTATAAAAATCAAAAGACATACCTATGGGGTCCTCTATAACGGGCTCCTCTCTTGTTTCGTCAAATTCGCCCAAAAACTTTATTTTTTCTGAAACTTCCGGCACCATAGAAACTATTATGTCTTTGTGCTTATTCCCCATCACAAGGATCATGTCCGCCCAGGTTATTAAGTCCTCGGCCAGAGGTTTAGACCAATATTTATCGGCGTCTATTCCGTCTTCTTTAAGTATACGGAAAACTTCTATAGAAGGAGAGGTCCCTTCTACACCCAATGTTCCGGCAGATCTGACCATAAGGTCCAAATGATCGTCTTTAATGCGTTTATTTAAATACGCTTCGGCCATTATGCTTCGACAACTATTCCCCGTGCAGACAAAAAGTATTTTTTTCATTTTTTGCTTTTTATTTTGCGGTTCTTGGCGTCTATTGCGCGTACCAATGTTCTTTTATGTTTTTGAAGTTTTCCGCTTATTGCCGAGGAGTTTATGCCTATGATCTCCGCGGCAAGTATCGCGGCATTTATCGCTCCCGTCTTACCTATGGCGACTGTCGCGACGGGCACCCCTGAAGGCATCTGCACGGTAGAGAGCAAGGAATCTATTCCGTCGAGCTTTGTCTCCATCGGAACTCCTATCACGGGGAGAATAGTGTGCGCGGCTACAACGCCCGCTAAATGAGCGGCTCCGCCTGCCCCGGCAATGATAACTTTGATCCCTCTTCTCTTGGCGCCTTTAGCGAAGGCAGCTGTCTTATCGGGCGAGCGGTGCGCTGAGAATATATTCACCTCATAGGATATGCCGAACTTCTTGAGCGTGTCGGCGGCCTGAGACATAACGGGCATGTCCGAATCCGATCCCATCACTATGCTTACTATAGGTTTTTTATTCATGTACCCCCCTTCTCTGTCATTGCGAACGCAGTGAAGCAATCTCTGTAGTGAATATATACTCCCAATAAATCGCGGATATCACCTCCAAAGAGATTGCTTCGCTCACTACGTTCGCTCGCAATTACGCGATTTCTATTTAACCCGCGTGATCGCTCTGTGAGCTATATCCGTTCGGTATTGCATGCCTTTAAATTTTATTTTATCTACCGCTCTGTACGCGTTCTCAACGGCTTCTTCAATTCCCACGCCCATACTGACAACATTAAGAACTCTTCCTCCGGATGTATAAAAATTTTCTCCGTCTTTGCGCGTTCCGGCATGGAACACTAAAGCGCCCTCGCTCTCCGCTTCTTTGATGCCGGTTATCATTTTGTCTTTTGTGTACGCGCCCGGGTATCCTTCCGCGGCAAGAACAATACATACACATTCTCGCTCGTCCCATTCCAAAGTTATATCGGAAAGTTTCCCGCCGGCTGCCGCCAGGACTACATCAACCAGATCGGTCTTTAATCTGGGAAGTATCGCTTGTGTCTCCGGATCTCCGAAACGTACGTTATACTCGAGGACTTTGATCCCGGATGAGGTTATCATTAGACCCGCGTAGAGAATGCCTTTATATATTATTCCCTCTTTACGAAGCCCGTCCAAAGTAGGCCGGATCACCGTCTCTTCGATCTTTTTAAACAGTTCTTTGTCTATTACCGGCGCCGGGGAGTAAGCCCCCATTCCTCCGGTATTAGGTCCGGTATCTCCGTTAAACGCGCGTTTATGATCCTGACTTGTTGCTAAAGGATATATCGTCTCCCCGTCGGTCACGATCAAGATCGAGGCTTCTTCTCCCTGTAAAAACTCTTCAATTATTATTTTTTCTCCGGCCGCTCCGAATTGTTTTTCTTTGATCATTTTTCTGGCGCCTTCGATCGCGGTCTCAACATCTTCGGCTACTATGACGCCTTTTCCCGCCGCAAGTCCGTACGCTTTTACGACCACCGGCATTTCTATTGATCGGAGATATTCTTCGGCTCTTTCAAAATCATCGAAGATACGAAAAGCCGCTGTCGGGATATTGTTCCGTCCCATAAGTTCTTTGGCGAAGATCTTGCTGGATTCCAGTCTAGCCGCTGCATATGTCGGGCCGAAGACTTTTATGCCTTCTTTTTCAAGGTTGTCTGTTATCCCCACAGCTAAAGGGGCTTCGGGCCCTACAACGACGAGCTCTACTTTCTTTTCCTTACAAAAATCTATGACTTTGTTGTGCTGTGAAGTATCAAGGTCCACATTTTCGGCGCAAAGTGCCGTTCCTCCGTTGCCGGGCGCGCAATATAACGTTCCGACCTTGGCGCTCTTGTGAAGTTTCCAGCATATGGCGTGTTCCCTCCCTCCCGCTCCGATAACTAAAATGTTCATATTTTGCCTTTCTTTGGTATTAGAGATTGCTTCGTCGCTCCGCTCCTCGCAATGACTGGTAGCTCCGTCTTTGCGAGTCCGCCAAAGGCGGACAAAGCAATCTCTTATCTTAATTCTACGCTTTTTGGTCCTTTGACGATCTTTCCTATGATCCAGCTTTTCAGTTTAAATTGTTTTTTTAGACCGGTCACGACTTGTTTAGCTTTTTGTGGGCCGACAGCAATGACCATGCCCACTCCCATATTAAAAGTCCGGTACATTTCCCTGCAGCTGATCTTTCCTTGTTTTTCCGCCAGTTTAAAAATTCCCGGTATATCCCATGAATCTTTTTCTATAACAGCTTTCATTCCCTCGGGAAGCATCCTTGGAATGTTATCATAGAATCCGCCTCCGGTAATATGCGCGGCGCCTTTTATTATTGTTATTTTGCCGGCCGCAAAAAAAGGTTTTACGTACAGCGCGGTAGGTTTAAGAAACACCTCTTTTTTTTCTTTTATTTCTTTTTGAGAGAAAATTTTTCTCACCAAAGAGTATCCATTCGAATGTAAGCCCGTCGAAGCAAGCCCAATAAGAACATCCCCTTCTTTTATTTTTTTCCCGTCTATAGCGTTTTTTTTATCTACTACCCCCACGCTGAACCCCGCAAGATCATATTCCCCCTTAGGATACATGCCCGGCATCTCAGCTGTTTCGCCTCCTAGGAGGGCGCATCCCGCTTCGCGGCATCCTTTGACCATTCCTTTTATGACTTCCTTCCATATTTTGTTCTCAAGTTTCCCGCAGGCAAAATAATCCAGAAAGAACATCGGCTTCGCCCCGGAACATAACAGATCGTTAACACACATCGCGACAAGGTCTATTCCTATCGTGTCGTGTTTTCCAGCGATCTGGGCGATCTTTAATTTTGTTCCTACTCCGTCCGTGGAAGCAACTAAAAGCGGGTGTGTTCCTTTAGAAAGATCAGGATCGAAGAATCCCCCGAATCCGCCGACAGAATCCATACTTCC
>JBDRBI010000139.1:0-3218 GCA_043822885.1 Candidatus Omnitrophota bacterium | reverse complement strand
TATCGATGTCATTTAACGGCGCTTTTTCTTTCGGGAACTCAACGTGATATAATTTGGTTTTTACTCCGACATCCTCAGCCTTGACTTCACGGTTATTTTCATCGAATAAATAATGTCCATCCGTTAATTCCACGCATGCTTTACGGGTCTGAATAAGGTTCAATTTTTTCTTTTTATCTATGTAGGCCGTCCCGCCTTTTATCTTTGTCCAATTTTTCCCGTTCCATATCAACTGATTCTTATATCTATCTTTGATCCCTTCATAAAGATGCTTAACATTCTTTTTAAACAATTCTTCGATGGGCAGGATATCTATTAACCCGTCTTTCTTGATAATGACAGGAGAATTTCCAGGCAAACTTTCATGGTTGAACAATATTCCGCTGCAGGCAAATATATCATATGCTTCTCTGTAGTTCCTTGTAAGGTCGTATCCCGCTACCTTTGATATCCCGTATATGGAACGGGGATGTAATCTTGTTGTTTCTCTTTGCGGGACCTCTTCTGCTCTTCCGAACATTTCGCTGGAAGCCGCAAAATAAAATTTACACTTAGGCGCCGCATTTTGAATGGATGAGAGCACATAATGGGTGCCATTTACATTCGTGTTTATCGTTGAGAATTCATCCTCAAAAGAATACGTAACAAAACTCTGTGCTGCCAAGTGATAACATTCGTCCGGCTGTACCTCCGCGATTACCTTAAAAATGCTAGGGTAACTTTCTAACGACCCGCAATGCAGTTTGAGCTTATCCTTCACATGACGGAGACGCCACAATCTATGTTTCTGATCCTCCAGCGCAATACGCCTTATTATCCCATGTACTTCGTATCCAAGTCCCAATAGATATTCGGCCAAATAACTCCCGTCCTGCCCGGTGATACCGGTTATAAGTGCTTTCTTTTTGCTCATGATAACTCCTTGTTTGAATAGCATAGCGCATAGAGCATAGCGCATGGCTAAAATAGTTTTAATAGTTAAATAGTTAAATAGTTCAATAGGGAACAGTGGTGACGATTCGTTAACTGTGAACAGTAAGCCTGAATAGTCAGAGTCAAAGAGTCATTGTTCGCTTCGCTCACTAGAGTCATTAACTCTCTACTTTCCGTCCCTCATCCCTCGTCCTTCGTCTCTCATCCCTCGTGACTCTCTGACTTTTAAACTATTTAACCATTTAACCGTTTAAACCACTCAATCGTCCGCTTCAATCCCTCATCCAGCCCGACTTTCGGTTCCCAGCCTAGTTTCTCCTTGGCTCTGCGGATATCCGGTCTTCTTATTTTGGGGTCGTTTATGGGGAGATCTTCGAAAACAATGTTGCTTTTGCATTTCATTATGTCTTTTATTTTCTCCGCAAAACCTAATATACTCATCTCTTCGGGATTCCCTATATTGACGGGTTCATTAATATCGGACATCATTAGCTTAATGATACCCTCGACAAGATCCGATACGTAGCAGAAACTCCTGGTCTGAGAACCGTCGCCGTAAACCGTAAGCGGCTCGTTCTTAAGCGCCTGATCTATAAAATTAGGGACTACTCTTCCGTCACGCTGCCGCATGCGTTCACCGTATGTGTTAAAGATACGCACTATCTTTGTATCTACACCGTGTTTGCGATGATATGCAAGGGTAATAGCCTCGGCGAAACGTTTTGATTCATCATAACATCCCCGCGGTCCTATAGGGTTTACATTACCCCAATATGTCTCCGGCTGAGGATTGACCAGCGGATCCCCGTAAACTTCCGACGTAGACGCCAAAAGGAACTTAGCCTTGTGCTTTTTAGCCGCGCCAAGCGCATTATGCGTCCCCAAGGATCCCACCTTAAGCGTCTTTATAGGATATTTAAGATAGTCAACAGGACTTGCTAAAGAAGCAAAATGAAGAACATAATCGATCTTCTGTTCCACGTCTATATGCTCACATACATCACGCTCAACAAATTCAAAATCAGCGTTACCCATCAGATGACGTATGTTCTTAACGTTGCCGGTGATCAAGTTATCCATGCATATAACGCTATGCCCAAGGTCCAAAAGCTTCTCAGATAAATGAGAACCTAAGAACCCCGCCCCGCCGGTTAGTAGTACGCGCATATGGAATCTCCCTTTAAGTCTAAAAGTTTAAAATAGCATAGAGTAATTCGTGATTCGTGAACCGTTTAGATTGCCACGTCGCTTCGCTCCTCGCAATGACGGGAAGATTACCGTCATTGCGAGGGGCCCACGGCCCCGCGGCAATCTATAGACCATTTAACCATTCAACTATTTAACCATTAAAACTTAAAACAACGTATAAATAAACGGTGCCACAGCAGAAGACTCTGTAAACAATATTAAAAGTCCCAGAAGCAATAAGACTACGATTATCGGCAAAAGCCACCATTTTTTTCTTTCTTTGAGGAAATCCCAGAGTTCTTTTAATATTCCCATTTTCCCCATAACTCGCTCCTTAATTTTTACGAAGTAAAAATTAACCCTGAAGACGCGATGAACAAGAGCGTCTGAAGGGTCTCACTACATTTCTAAAACTGTTTTACTAAACTTTCCTTGGATTTAATTGCCTTGTTATTTTTTATCCAATAGCTTTCATTATTTGCATTACTATTTCTATTCAACGGATCTTTTCCAAAAAGACGCATGATCAAGCTTATAGGGGTTAAGATAACAAAATATACTACGATCAGAATAACCCTTGTGTTAAACCACCCTATGGCATGCGCAACTTTTGTGAATATAATGAACGGTGAACTCAGAAAACGTGGTGTAAATATTCCCAAAATCAGACTGATCGATCCCGCGCCAAAAAACCAGGGATAAGCGCTTGTATGCCCTTTAAGAAGATGAATGCTCCCGAACACTCCTAAAATAAGCCCAAGCACTATCCCGAACTGCCGTAGATCCCTTATTGTCGCCTCTTTTTTCATGTTTACACCTGTTTTGAGATTGCTTCGTCGCTACGCTCCTCGCAATGACGAAAAGGTCCTTCTCTCCTCGCAATGACGAAAAGGTCCTTCTCTCCTCGCAATGACGAAAAGGTCCTTCTCTCCTCGCAATGACGAAAAGGTCCTTCTCTCCTCGCAATGACGAAAAGGTCCTTCTCTCCCCGCAATGACGGAGAAACGTTTACTCCTCAATGACGGATTCCTTGTCATTGCGAACGAAGTGAAGCAATCTCATTCCTTTCCACACACATTACACGTTACACATAACAC
>JBDRBI010000138.1:0-22206 GCA_043822885.1 Candidatus Omnitrophota bacterium | reverse complement strand
ATGGCTCTTAACGTCAGGTACCGCGAATTCTCCCGTCCCGCCGTATGTCTGTGTGCTCCCGTCTCCGGTTGCCGTTAAAGTACCGCTATTATCAATTACATATTCCGCGCTCAAAACATTATCGAATAGGTATATGTATACGCTCCCTATATCCGGCCCCCAGCTATTAAACTGGACTTGTCTTGTATCGTCTCCCACTATCCAAGCCGCCCCCGGTTTAGTTACCGCGATATTACCGTACACTTTTATTGTCTGCGTTGACGCGGTTATTACATCTCCGTCACTATATGCCGCGGTTCCTCCGGTTATAACGCTGTAATCCTGTTCTACTTTGAATTTGTATGCAGGACCGAATGTCGTCGATTCCGGGATCGCCAGATCATGCGTACCGCTGCCTTTAGGGGTCCCCTCACTGTCAAATGACGCGTACGCGTCTACATTGCTCGCAATAGCATACTCATCTCCGTTAAATAATCCGCCCGGTGATGCCATGATCTTTACCTTCAATATCGCGCCGTGAGTTACATTCCATGTAATAAGGTGCGGAGTCTCATTTGTTCTCCAGGTGAGTCCTGTTGAAAGCGGTGCGGTTAAGACTAATGCTCCTTTGATCCTGAATGCCGCGCTCTCAACAAACGTACCTGCCGTACCCGCCATCTCATATTCGGCATCTTCTACCAATAATTTGTACGTAGTCTCAACCGGTGTCTCAGGACATTTAAAATCAGCAAGCGCGGTAGATTGTTGAGTGGCGTCATTATTCAAAAATGTCATATCTGTTCTGATGTCGTTAGTATAGTTGATCCCGTCCGTAGCGTACTTTACGTTAACCGCGTTTATCCGGCCATTTCGTTGCCACGTTATGATGTAATTAGTACCGCAAGCAAGACCTGAACTTACTGTCGGCGCCATCAAAGTGAGTTGTCCTTTGACTATAAAATTTGACGACGTATCGGTTGCATATGTCCCGAACGTTGACGCGTCGCTTACCTTGATATATGAACTGTGACCGGTCGGAGCGTCCACCCTTGTTATGAAATCATTGGGATTAGACGGTGATATCGGTATGGTCCAGAGCCATGCGCCTTTATTAGCGGCCGCGTTCCCCGTCTCGGCGTCATATGACGCGTCCAATGTCTGCCATGTAGTTTCCGAATCACGTGAATATTCTATCTTCACATTGTCACATTTCCCGTAAACATCCCAGCTTATGGTATTAGCTGTTGATCCATCGGCTGTCCATATAAGTCCTTGTGTCGGGGAAGTAACGGTAATGTCTCCGCACATAACTACTGTACTTGATTCCAGTTCAGTGTCCGGCTGAGCGGGAACTGCTGAAGTTATTCTGAATTTTAGACCTAAGGACGCGAGGGTTAAAGGAAGCGGTTCCGTTTGCGTGGTTTTCCATGTAAAACTGTTCTCGGTAGCTCCATGATTCGGGCTGTCTATGTCGGCACTAGCGGCATCATTATACAGCGTCCTCCATCCTCCGAGACCTGCATTGTCCTCTGTATTCCAGTATTCTATCTTTACTTTGGATATATTGTCACCTATCGCGGTCCATTTTATATCATAGGTAGGGGTCGTACTTTCAATGTGAAACGTCGTACCGCCTAACGGTTTAGTGAAAGCGAACCCGCCTATAATGCTAAAAGGACCGGCCGTATCTACCGCGTCTCCTTCGGCATCCGCGTCGACGATCTTTATTTTCACATTATTGCCGACATAGTTACCTATACCTTCATCTGCAGGAAGACCCGGATCTTCCCATGTCCAGCTATTATAGCCCGTAGACGTTGCATAAGTATTCAGTGTCTCCTCCGGCGTGCCGTCACCGTTATAATCGGCGTATATTTTGACATCACCTATATTACCTTTTACATTCCATTCTATGAGGCGATTCGTATCTCCGACTTTCCAGTCCGTACATGTCAAGTCGGGTTTACTGATGGTTATCTCCCCTATTACTCTGAATGGTCCTGTGTCTCCTGTTACAAACGCGGCATTTGTTGTGTCGTGGTCTCTTACCCGGAGTTTTACGCTATTAGAAAGTGTTGCGGGTATAGCTACAGCTGTCACGCGCGGTGAAGCGTCTACCGCTACTCCTGCCCCGCCGTTATTATCAAGCACCAAGGTTTCCGCATCCGCCCAGTCATCATCACCATCCATATCTACCAAAATATCAACGAGCGTCGTTTTTAAAGGGGCCGAACAGACCCAAGTAACTGTAGGCGCAACCTGAGCTATTAACGGCGCCGGCGGTGTTGTTACGGTTATTCTCGGCATAAAAGTAAACGGATCCGAAGTTATGTTCACACCCGCGTTATTACCGGATGTGATCTTTATCTGAGCGGCGTCCGTTTTTTGTTTTTGAAGCACCGCGCCCGTATAAGTCCACGTATAAGGACTCCCTCCCGAATAACCTGTCACGATATTATTTGTCCCTCCTCCGGGTATAATAAGATCGATATTCACCGATGACATTGTCCCCGTCGCGTCCCACGAGACAGTGTGATTGTCACCAACATACCAGGTAGTAGCCAAAGTAGGCGCGATCACTCCATCGAAAGCGCCTTTTATCGTAAAAGCCGTTGTGTGCTCATCCGAAAGTTCCGGGTATAACGCGTTTGTGGTCGTTATTTTTATTTTGCACTCGGCCCCGGTGGATATTTTGTCCGGAACCGTCCAATTGTACGTAACCCCGGCTTCACCGGAAGCTCCCGACGGAAGGCTATCCGGCAGATTGCTTCCTCCGGCATTGTTGAGATACTGAGATCCGTCCCACAGTTCAAACTTGATGTCCCCTATACTCCCGTATTTTTTCCACTTAACTATTATCCCCTCACCCACAAGAAATTCGTCCGGTGTAACCGGCTCTAAAAGTTCCAAATAACCTGCTACGGTATTCCCATCAGCGGGAAGGGTCTCCGCGTAAATGCTGTTATTGAGAGCGTCTTCCACCTTGAAGAGTATTTTATTGGACCCGTCCGCAAGCGTTATTTCATTCTCCGCCGGATCATAATGGTGACCTATGTCCGTTTGTTCGATCGAACCTGCCATGTACCCGTCACCGAGCGCGGCCCAGGAAGGATCACTCACTTCCTTGTAATAAAGATTAACGCCCGTGAATTCTCCGTCCAGCGACCAATGTATCTGATGTTTATCAGTAGGCCCCATTATTATGGTCTGATTTTTTGTGCTTGGATTCCCCGCCGTGGGCTTATCAAATTTAATACTACCTATTATCTCGTGTTCATACTGACTTTCCCCATACACATAATTATACGCTTTTTCGCGTATACGCATCATCATCTTAGGCGCCGTCTGGCTAGGCACGATAAAATCATAATCGGTCGCGGAATACCCGTCGGCCTGTATATCCGTACCTATAACGCTCCAATCAACATCGGGATAGGTTGGTTCATTATAGTTATATACAAGTTCAACGTCCCCTATACCTGCAGCCACTCCCGAAGTCCCTGTGACCGTCCATCTGAATGGTGAACCTGTCTGACCGGTACTCGTATCAACTCCAACATTGTATGTCTGAGCAGATGCGGGCTGCGTAATAACTATCTTCCCCTTTACAGTAAAAGGCGGGGATATATCCTCAACATCCGTGTCTTCGGTGGGATTCTCATAACGTACGAGTTTTATCTTAACCTGATTATGACCGACCGCGTCTGTCGGTATGCTCCATGTTCCCGCACCGTCTGACGCGGTATATGTCGCTTGAAGATCCGTGTCCCATGTTCCCCCGTTATCCACGGAAAAATATAATCTTAGCTGTGATATCTGCCCGGTCGTTGACCACGCAAGACTTTCGGTCTCCTGCACCTGCCATTTTGTGCTGATCTGTGGTTCCGTAGGATCGGCTTCCAAAAATATCCTTGGTTTCATTTTGAAATCGAAATTTGATACATCCTGCGGAGCTATACCTATATAACTGCCCTGTTCTATCTTTATCTGACATTTATCGGAAGTTACCGTCACTCTGTCCGCTTCGTCTTCCACGGGAATATTCCATGGATACGGAGACGCGCCTATATAACCCGTAACTATAGGAAAATCGCTATAATCGAGTCCGTCGGAACTATCCGTATCTAGAGATATATCTACTTCCGATATCCCTCCTGTAACTGTCCACGCGATATTATTGGTACCATCAACATATCTATCCGCTTGTCCCTCGGTCATACCCGGAGCACCAGCAGACAAGGTAATATTACCCTTGATCTCATTATCGGTTTCCGACTGTGCGTATACATCCGCATCCACGGTAGATTTTACTTTAAATCTCAATTTTTGAGAGACTATATTCGGAACTGTCCATGCGTCATAATAAGCTATACCTTCTGTTTGAGGCGCTCCCCCATCATTATAATCATGGTCTATTGTGACAATAGGTCCTTGATCATAATTATTGTTCCCGCTGTCCAGGTCATAATATATAGCTACAGTACCTATATCTCCTCTATATCTCCATTTTATGGTCGGAGTGCTAATATCAGATTCATATACGCTTCCTCCATTACCGTCTTCAAGAGCATATTCAATATCATTTCCGGTCTGCACAGCAAACAGCATACCCCTTATCTCAAAGGGTTCCGAAAGATCCTGGGCAAGACCCGAAGTATCATCATTGTCCACAAGTTTCACCTTACATGTCCCGATAGGTATTGATGTAGGATTAGGAAGTGGTGTCCATTCATAAGACGAAACGCCGCTGGACGCTATTGTTGAACTCACCGTCGTACTAAAAGTATTCCCGTCTTCCGCGTAATAAAGCGTAAGATCACCCATATCTTTGTCCCCGGTTTTTCCGGCTCCGTTATTTATAGTCCAGGTTACCATGAATGTATCGTTTGCTTTTAACGCGGTCGCTCCGGCTTCTGTCCCGTCGGGAAGAAGTATATTTATCATACCCACAGCTTCATTGTCCGCAGTTACAGCATATACCTCATCCCCCGCTGGTTTACCGAAATAATGCGCCGCGCTTTCGATCATTATTTTTAGATCTGTACTTAACGGGACACTCAAACCGTTAGGCAATGTACTTGTCGAAAATGTTGTGGTACTCCCGCCGTCACCGATATTTGTCACTCCCGAAGCTATAGTACCCGCGTATGTCCCCACGCCGCCGGTATCATACCTAATATTAATTGATGGTATATCACCGTCAGTGCTCCATATAATATCCTGATCATTATCCCCTATCTGTACCGTAGCACCGCTTGGAGAGATACTATAAATTTTTGATTTTACGGTAAAGGCTGAAGCCAATTCATTATTTACTTGACCCGGAAAATCTTGTGATACTATCTTTATTTTCATCAGATCATTGTATCCATCATCCTGATCTCTGAATATGGTACCAGCTACACCGAATTTTTCTACCGGGATACTCCATAAATATTCCCCGGCGCTTGATTCTATCGTATTTGTCGGCCCAATAGGCACGGTATAGTTATTCCCGTCGTCATTGGATAACCATAGATTGATCTTCCCCATTGACGCCCCTTGTCTGGTCCAATATATAGTCTTATCGTCTCCGCATAGCCATGGTGTCCCCGCGGGCGGGGTCAAAGTCAAACTTCCATAAATTGCCGTATTGGACGATGTTTCATCATGCACATCAAATGTAGAGTCACCATTTTTCCAGTCAGCGGCTAAACGCACCTGAAATCTTATTTCATTATATAGGACGTCCGCATCGGGAATCTCCCAATTATGAGATTCTGTCCCCGACCCTATATCTGCATACGCGTCAACAGTTACAATAATATCCGTATATTCATCGCCGCTCCCCGGAGGATTGCTGACCAAACGGTTAGGTCCTTCACCTGCATATCTATCATAAGCTATTTCAACATTACCCAAATTACTCGCGCCGTTAGGATAAGCATCCCATGTAATATCAACGGTATCTCCAATATTATAGGTTCCGTTTTCCAAACCATCCACTTTAACATTTTTTATGCTTCCTAACATCTTAAAAGCACCGGAAATCCCGACAGTACCGTTCACAGAATCATCATCTCCGACCTTACCTATTTTTATCTTCGATGTAGCGAGCCTTAACCCCGTTGTATCCGGCGTCGTCCATGTATGTGTCTGATCACCTATAACGAAATCTCCCGGGGTTGAAGCAACGGGAATAGTAAAATTCGTCCCGTCAGTGGCATACTTTATTGTATATTCCCCTGTCAATGTACCTTTATTTGTCCAGCTTATGATGCAATTCCCACTAGTGTCAACTTTAGCACTCGCCGCAGGTTGCCAAACATCCATCCATCCTTTTATAGCAAAAACAGCATCCGATTCGTCATAAATAGTGGAAACATTATCAAAATCCGCTACTTTTATTCCGCAAAGAGAACTAATAGCATTCGGTACTTCCCATGCCATCGTCCCTGCCACCGCGGGAGTACCTCCGGCACCCGTTATCTGAACCCAGGTCTTTGAAGTCGAGAAATCAGTACAGTAATATGTGTGCACATTCGATATTGATGTTCCGCCTCCCAATGTCCAGGTTATAGCGCTACTCGCATCGTTCTGGAGTACCCTTAAAAGGTTGCTTCCGTTAGGTTGGTTGACTTTTATTGAAGGCGTGAGATTAAATCTGGCTTTACCCCCGGTAGTTTGATCTCCATTTTTAAATACCCAGATAAAAGCGCCGTCAAGCGATTCCCCTAAAGGCGGTGTCCAAGGATAAAGTAATGCTGACGCATTAACTGTAGCCAGAGATATAGCTTCCCAATTAAGAACTTCCGGGTCATTACCGACCAAAGAATAGTAAATATCAACAGTCCCCGTAGAAGAACATCCAAGTGTCCATGTGATATTTTTGGTGTACCCTGTAGGCCACATATCGGTTCCTGTTAACCCGCCAGAAGGATAAGTTAAAGTCATGGTACCTTGTATAATAAAGTCAGCGGCGTTTATTGCTTCTATGGTATTCTCGGTTTCTGACATGACCTTTAATCTAACCTGATTTGATGCCGCCGCAAGAGGCAGCCCCGTGCCCGGATCCCAATTGTAGTCACATAACACACCATCCACTTTTGATCCATCAGTATAATCTACTTTTTCAATAAGGGTCCAGCCGCCGCCAGCGCCTGTAGTAGAATAATAAAGCCCTATCTCATCCCCCGCGGTTCCCGTGAAATTACCCCAATATTTCCATTGTATATCCCGTGTAGTATCACCAACCCCCCATGGAGTACTTATTGGTTCCTCTATTGTTAATTTGCTTTTGATAGTAAAAGCAACAGTTGATTCATCTTTTATTGTACTGTCGGAAGCGTCGGATATCCTGATGAAACAATCGGCATCGATCTCATTTGCCGGGTTAATATCAAAAGTACCCGATCCGTCACTCTTACCGACTGTCCATTCGTAGATCTCATCCGAGCCGGTTATAGATGATATGATGGTGTTCCAGGTATTTCCTCCTGCCGATCCGCCGTCATCCGAATACTCTATTTTCACATTAGTTGTTTTATTACTGCAGTACCAATTTATATTGTACGGATCCCCTACGATTAAAGTCTCCCCTCCATCCGGAGCTATGATATTTATAGCGGGTGAATTAATTACCTGATACGCGACCGTCCCTGTACTCGCTGCATTAGTCGTAAATGTAAGGACGGAATCTGTCCCTGTCGCTAATTCATGCATCACAAATGCGGCGTCCTGAGTCCCATCCGATGATGTTGATATCAAGCTCCACGATTCAGTATCATCAACTTTAGTTGTCAAGGTCTTGGGTGTTGATGTTCCGCTTAGGACTTGCGTTCCATGTTCAACCGTAGACCCGTCGTTCATCTCTACCAAATACCAGACTACGTTATTTGTTCCGGTGGAAGATACGCGGCTAAACGTTAATGTATCCGTATCGGTTACCTCGCCACGTATAACCATATCATTGGTATCGGCAGCACGGTTCTGTACTACTACAAAGGAATTCGCTTTGGTTACCGGAAGAAAATCACCGATAGAGGGGTAAGACGCATTGCCGTCTCTGGTCATAGACGTACCGCTAAAAGCAAACGTTCCCCCGTAAACCTCACAATTATCAAATGCAATGATCTGCCATTCGGCTACGGCCGAACCTTCGATATCATTCCTGTCAACCAAGAGCTCCGTCCACTCGCCGCCAACCGAAGTCTGAAGCAAGCCTGTCATTATAGCCCCGGTGTTATTCCTATTCTGCCCCGCTACCATACCGCTAATAAGAACGAATGATCTGTCATCCGGCATAGTTTCCGCGAGTGTTGTTATTACTTGACCATCCCCGGGTTCAAGGGCTGACGCGCCTTTGATTACCTTGATCCCATGACCATATTCAACAACTTGTGCTTTAATATTGCCGATACCGGCCTTACCGGACCCCTTTATCTGTAATACTGAATATCCGTCTGTATGCCTGGAGGCTACCATGGCCTGCTCACCGGCAGCTGTATCACAAGCTCCTCCCACGACAACAAAAGATTTATCCATTTCTACTAATCTACTCAATGTCATGATCTTCGCTCCGTCACCGGTAACAAAGGTCACAGTCTCCTCTTCTCTGCCGGTTACCTGCTCCTGCTCCGCTTGAGCCTCTTTCATGTCAAGCGCCCCTTGAAGCGTCCTGACCGGACGCGGGGCATATTGGGGTAAGGGAAGCGGTACTCCTATCCACATAAGAGTAAAGACCATGATATAAACAATAGTCTTATAGAAAAACCTGTTCACACTCGTTGGTTTTTCTCCCTTTAAATGATGATTTGGATAGGCATAGTTCTTCATCTTTCTCACCTTACCCTCTTTTTTTTCTTGATTGTTTGACATAACTCAATCCCCTTATATTACAACCGGCATTATATTTGCTGCCGGAATACATTTCATTATCCCCCTGAAGAAAAACGCGAGGTGGCAGAACTCACGAAAGTTACTTTCTTTACTACTCTCCCCATAAGATTGACAGCTTTTTCTTTACTTCCGTCTTTTTTCTCTTTTTCATATTCCCTTCTTGTTTCTTCACATTCTATTTCTATGGTATCCCCCACCTTGATCTCATCTAAACTTTTAACCCGTGACAATTCTATTTTGCTTTCATCTATTCGAAAATCTACTGCGTGTACCGACCCTTTCTCTTTGTTTTTTTTATCAACAATGGAGAGATATCCGGGCCTAATCAACGCTACTTGCCCTTTGAACTTTTTTGTTGTAACCGTTATATCCTCTTCATCGATCTCTTTTTCTTTTGCCGGATATTTAGGTCCTATGTACACTTGCTTAACATCCGCACTTATGTTTTCTTCTTTTTGAGCGACAACAAAAGTTTCAAGCATCACAAAAACTAAAAGCCCTGTCACCACAATAATCATTACTTTTTTCATCTTCCTTCTCCTATGGTTTATTTTCGTTCTTTAACTCTTTCCCCCACGCTTTTAAAAGAAAAGATCCTGGTCGTTCCCACGGGGTCTATTGTTCTCACTATCCCTTTCATTTTTTCACCGTCCCATTCTCCCCGCCAGTTACAGGTCGCCCCTTCCGGGGTTCTCTGTATCGTCTCCCATACCACGGTCCCGTTCTTAAGCTCTTTACTTGAGTATCTTGACCGTACGAATCCTTCCCGGGCCATATTCTGGGAAGTAACATAATTGTCCTTGATCGAGATAATATCCGTGTTCCCCCGGGTGCCGGCCGCCCCGTTCGTCGGAGTGAGATTAATCCTCCAGATATACCCTTCTATACTTTTAGCTTCTTTCAGGGTCTTTTCTTTTTCTTCTCTCAATTGTTCCAGCGCTCTTTCGGTAAGTTCTATCTTCCAGACATACCGCTCAATATCTTTTTGCGTAAGAACCGCATTCTTTTTTTCAAGTTCAAGGGTTTTTAATGTCCTTTCGTAAAGAAGCGCTGTCTTGGTATATTCATTCTTGAACATCGTTTTCTGACGGTGAAGAACGGTCGCGGTAACCGCGAAAATAAGTATCGCCGCGCTCCCCAGAACCAGGTACATTGTCGATATTCTCTTCTGCGGAGGGTTCTGCCGTCTTTTCCGGGCTTCCTCGATGGTCTTTCTGACCTGTTCCATAAAAATTTTCGAACCGAGGATGTTCTTTTTGTAAACGCTCTTTTCAAACTCTTTGAGCTCGCGTTTGTCTGTTTCCTCCACATATTTTTTGAAGGCTTCTTCCCTGCCTTTGAGGGCGGTAAAAGTCTCTTCGACCTCTTTTCTCATATCCGGATATTCGCGTTTTCCCGGATCCAAAAACTGCATGTGGCTGGAATACTTGTATTCCTTGGGACTCTTAACTATTTTCGCTCGCTCGGGGCCTAGATGGATATGGCGTATGAGGGGTAAGAGGTAGGGGTCTTTTTCGGAGAGTACCGCTTTGAACCGTTCTTGGAACAGATGTCCTTTCTTTCCGTATCTGCCGTTAAAAACTTTGGTGTAAAGCGAGTTGATATCGTGCATGATACTCGAAATGGGGATTTTGTTCCTGGATTCAATGAGCATGTGAAGATGCGTAGGCATAAGAGCATATGCGAAAAGTTTAAAACCATGTTGATTTTTATATTTAGAGAGAAGCGATATATACTGTTTATAGTCGCTTTCGTCCATGAAAAGACCTTGGCTATGACTTGAACTTTTTGAAGTCACATAGTAAAGCGTTCCTTCGACATATATCCTGGGAAATCTAGCCATTTGCTTCCCCTTTTTGTTGTAACAGTCTGGCTCGCACAGCTTGCATAGGGCATAGAGCATGGCGCATAGCACTACAAAAATCAAAAATCGTCATTTCTGCCCCCAATATTGTCATTGCGAGGAGGCCCTCGGCCGACGAAGCAATCTCATCAGGGATTGCTTCACTCACTTCGTTCGTTCGCAATGACGAATCGTCATTTCTGCCCCCTCCTGCTGTTTCGCTTTACCCTATGCCCTGTGCCCTGTGCTCTGTACCCTGTACCCTGTTTTCCAATCTTAAAGTGCCAGGCACTTTTAACAAAACATAAAAAAAACCGGACAAATTATCCGGTTTTCATACGGTAAAACTACCGGCAATCTGCCTATCCGACTTTAGTTTTGGTGTACCATACAGAACACTATCCGCCAAAACACCTGCCGGACGCACGACTTTGCGTCCCCGGATCACTCCGGGTTTGCCAATGATCTCAATGAACCAACTTATTCCCATCGGTTCTTTCTACTGTTTTTTATCTTACTTTAAGTTTACCTGAGGCCTATAACTAAATCAACAAAATATAGCTACCTTTTTTTAAGTCTACGGCTTTTTTATGTCCTTGCGAGGACCCGTGCCCATTCTGTCATTCGAGGACCCCGGCCGAAGAGCCGGGGGACGAAGCAATCTGTTCTTTTTGAGATTGCTTCACTACGTTCGCAATGACGAGACTTTAGACTCGCTCTCTTACCACATCCCTCTTTTCTTATTTTTATCCTTCTTTTTAGACTTTTCTTCGACTTTTTTCTCGGGTTCGGCCGGGGCTTTTACCTCTTCAACCACGACCTCAACCGCTTCCTCAACTTTCTGAGGTATAGCTGCTTCAGCAACCGTTTCGGTATCAACTGCTTTTACCTCTTCTATTTCTTCCGCAACAGCTGCTTCTTCAACAACCATCGGTTCCGGTTCTGTTATCTCCGCTTCAAACACTCCGTCCACTATGCCCCATTTCTTTGTTCCGTCCGAGGAAAAGGAATAATCTTTGATCTTGTTCTCTTTTATATGCCAGCTTAATACCCCTCTCATGGGTTGGCCTTCTCTGAGTTCTCCGCGCCAGAATGCTATACCCTTTTCTTCCGAGGTCTGCATGGTCTCCCAAATAAGGCGGTCTTTTCCCTTAATGCGTACCGTATAATTGGTAGGAGTAAAACCTTCTTTCGTAAGTTTATCGGAAGATATACGTCCTTCCGCAAATCTTATAATATCTTTCATCTCTTCACGGTTCTTCTCGGTAGACATCTCTTTTAACTCTATCTCCCACGTGGTATTATTCAATTTTAGTTTGGCATCTTTAGCGATCGCGCTCTTCTCTTCAGCGGTAGGAGTCCCGTCTGTAGCGGCACCTGCTGTAATACAAACCGTTACCATTAAAACGGCCATAGTTAATCTCACAGCACCCTTTATTGTTCTGTCGTAGACCATACTGCCCTCCTCATTTATCTTAAAATATCCTTTGATTCTCTTCTCCATGCTTCCCATTTCATTATGTAATTCTTAGCCCATTGCGCGTTCGTGGACTTATTATCTATCGTTATGTACCTCTCAAAAAGCTCAATAGCCTTATCTCTGTCCGTCTCATGTTCCGCGTATATGACGGCCAGGTTATACATCGCGTCCGTATCCTGAGGCCTTATTTCCAGTACCTGCTTATACTCTTCCATGGCTCTTCTGAACTCGCCCTGTCTGCAAAAATAAACTCCCAGGTTATAATGCGTATCGGCCAATTGTTTTGTGAGCTCTTGATTATGCAGTGATATTTTTCTAAGATCAGACGGTACTCTTCTCGTTTCTTTTTCAAGCCCAAGTATGGTCTTTTTGTCTTCTCTTCGTTCTGTTTCTAATTCCTCAATATCGGAACGCAAAGAACTTATAACTTCCTTATTCTTTTCTTCTCTTTTTTGAGCTACCCCTATTTCTTTTTCAAGCCTTGATATGTTTTTTTCCAGAATTCTCTTTTCCGAGATCCGGGTTTTGCTCTCTTCCTTAAGTGCCTGTTCGAGATCCGTGATCTTATCTTTGAACTTGCCGGCATCTGATGAGAATTGATCCTGAAAAGCCTTTATTCTCGCATTGTTCTCTATTTCCAGCCTTTTGATCATGTCTTTTATTTTGACATCACTGGTAAGAACTTCAAGCTCAGCTTTTCTCGTTTCAAGCTGTGAGATCTCTTCTTTTAGCACTTCCAACTCGGCTTCTTGCGCTATGACTTTTTTCTCTAGTTTTTTATTTTTTTCAAGGAACTCGTCTCTTTCTCCTTTTATCCCTTCCAAGGCCTCTATTCCCCGCTCATATTCTCTTCTGCTGCTAAGCAGCTTCTGGGTCTGTATCAAGATATTCTCTCTATCAATCTTAAGATCTTCGTATTTTTCAAGGAGCTCGGAATATGCTTTATCTTCTTCCGATCTTTCCAAAGAAACATTTTGTGCTGTCTCTTCCGCAGAAATGATCGGATCACTTTCCTGAGCGTGACAACAACTATAATATAATACTACAAGAACGAAAGCAAGGATTTTTGCGCACGTTTTGTATTTATTTTTTGCCGATATTTTCATATTTCCCCGTATCCTTTTGCGGAAGCTCTCCGTCATTGCGAGGAGCGCAGCGACGAAGCAATCTCTATAATAGACACATACTCTCAATAAATTGTACACATTTCCTCTAAAGGGATTGCCGCGCTCACTACGTTCGCTCGCAATGACATTGTGACACAGCCGTCATTGCGAGCGAAGCGACTTAGTCCACCGAAGCCAAGTACTATAAAGAAGATCGGCGAAGGTGGAAGCAATCTCTATTGATTCCCGGAGAGATTGCTTCATCCGCCTCCGGCGGACTCGCAATGACAGACACCACACTCGGTCATTGCGAGGAGCGCAGCGACGAAGCAATCTCCATGATTTCCACATGGATTGCTTCGTCCGCCTCCGGCGGACTCGCAATGACAGTTGCTGTACATCTAAACTGTTACCACCTATGTCTTATTGTATACCCTCTCCTATGTCTTCTTCCTTATACTCATCATACTCCCTGTATCCCACAAATCCCATATTGGGGCTGTCGGTCTTTCTGTCTCCGGTAATAAGATCATCACCGCTTGATATTGTCGGTGTTATAAGTATCAGAAGTTCCGTACTTTCGATACCATCGTTTCTCCCCTTGAACATTTCTCCTATAAGCGGAATGTTCATGAGATAAGGTATTCCCTGATGTGAAACGGTCTTGTCATTCCTTCTCAGGCCTCCTATTATGATAGTGGACCCGTCTTTAACTATGACCGTACTTTCGGCCATTGATGTATCCACTATCGGTATTTCGTTATTGGTAGGCGTTGTATACACATCCACCACACTGGATATTTCGGGTTTTATTTTCATTGTTATGTAGCCGTCGTCATTAATAGTGGGGGTCACCGCGAGCTGTATACCTACGTCTAAGAACGTAGCTTCTTCGGCAGTGGTCTGGGTCGTCTGGCCCGTAGTCGTTGTCGTAGTCACATAAACTTCCCGTCTACCGACATGTATCCGGGCTTCCTGATTGTTAAGAACGGCAAGACGGGGATTAGAAAGTATTTTTGTCTCCCCTACCGTCTTTAAAAATTGCAAAGTCGTGGCATATCCCTGGGATTCGACTCCCGCTAGTGTCATGCTCCCGAGCGCTCGTGAAACTCCTACTACAGGGAACGTGCCCCCCAATGGGATCGTAGCGCCCATAGTTAAAAGCCCGTCCCGACCCATCAGATCGTTAAGATGTTTACTTAGTTCACTGAAAACCAAGTTCCAGTCCACTCCCGTATCCAGATCATCCGTAACGGTTATCTTCATTATCTGCGCGCTTATGAATACCTGTTTAGATTTTTTATCCAATGCCGCTATTAACTGTTCTATTTCTTCCATCTTGCCGGACAAAGTATACACTACTACCTGGTTATTACGTTCATCCGAAAGCACCGTACCCAGATTCTTACTGCTAAGCTGGTCATTAAGGTATTTCTCGACATCAGCGGCATTCGCGTATTGCAGGTTAAAAACCTTCACACTGCCTCTTTTCTCAAGCGCCTCGACAGCTTTCTCTATCTCTTTTATGCTTTCAGCCGTATCCAACACCACAACGGTGCCGCTTTCCTGGTCCACGACGACCCGTCCTATATCGCTTTTAAGAGCGTCTATGAAATTGAACGCCTGTTCGGGTATAGCGTATTCCAGACGGAATGTCTTGACCTTGCGTTTATCGGTAAAACTCTTGCCGTAAAGTTTCTGATATTCGGCATCCGTCATTATGTTGTATATGTTCCCGCTTTTGTCATAAGCGAGATCCGTGCTCCTTAATATCATGTCAAAAGCGTCTTTGAGAGGTACATCCTTGACCGTAAGAGTGATCTTTCCGGCGGCTGATTTACGTATCACTATATTGAGACCGGCTTTAAGCGCTATGTATTTGAGAGCATCGTTCACATCTATCCCTCTAAGATCGAGCGATATTACGCCTTCAAGCCCGTTATCGACGCTCATTACCCCTACCGGTTCGTTGCTCGACATGATCAGATCCAAAGAACTCGTTTCATCCATAACATCTGTCATAACATCCGTCATAACATCAGTCATAACATCCGCGGCTTTTGAGACCCGTGAAAAAAGTCCCGCAAGAACGAACAGGATAAGTATAACGCAAAAATGTCTTTTACTGATAATTCGCTTCATTTTATTTCGATCTCTTCGCCCTTGTATTCTATTATCACGCTGCTCTCTAAGATCTCCACTACTTTAGCTTCACCGAACGAGGATCCGGTCTTTAAAAAATATGTTCTGTTGATCTTACGGTTATGCAGTATGACATCCGGTTCATCCGACCAGGCTATCCCCACCACTTCAAGATCACTAACAAAATTCGCCGCGGTAGGAGAAACCCCCGGAACGGCTTTTACTTCCTCCACGACCACTTCAACTTTTTTTTCTTCATAAGGCCTGAAAATATCTCTTTCCTCGGTCTTATCCGCGTAAAAAGAATATGGTTTCAAAGCGGACTGTATTTCCTCGATCTTAACTTCCTTCTTAGTCCCGAGATCTTTTTTTACAAAAATGTTCGGCATTTCCCTTGAATTGCGCATGGATGATGATATATCTATCGCCAAATATGCCCCTACACCCAGGATACTCAATTTTAAGATCCAATTGATGGCCCTAAAATCCAGTGAAAGTTCATTTCCCGCTCCGAAGATCCCCATCCCGGTCCTCTTAAAAAGCGCGAGAGAGGATCTCAAAAAACCGGTTGAGAAAAAACTTTTAGCTTTATATTGGGTCCTTGCCTTGGTTATTTCACCATTATCAGGATCCTCTATAAGCTTCAATAATTGCTTTTCTGGAGTAATACGGGCGCTGTTGTTGTTTTCGACCATCCCTGCCTTACCTCTTCGTCTATTATCGCACCGATCAGTCTCTTGTCCACTACAACTTTGTTTTTTAACACTAATGTCTTAAGCGCTTTATGGCATAACATCCCTACTTTTCTAGGATATCCGCCGGTATATCGGTGTATTTCTCTTATGGCTTCTTCTAAAAAAAACTGCATACGTCCGGCATACCCTGCCTGGCGTATTCGAAATTCTATCATCTCACGGGTCTCTTCCAAGTCAAGCGGATTCAGCGTATACTTAAAGCTTATCCTATCAAGAAAATTGGGTATTTCCATGATCTTGGAATGCAATTCCATTTGACCTAACATTATGACCTGAAGCAGTTTATACTCATTTGTCTCAAAATTCAGTAAAAGCCTCAATGATTCCATTGTCTGGTGCCGGAGCGTCTGAGCTTCGTCTATCAGAACGACCACTGTCTTTTTTTCTTCTATGGTTTTAGTAAACAAGAATTTTTCTATTCCCTCCATAAGGTCCAGTACGTCCGCATCTTTATCGGTAGGCACATTTATATCGAAATTCCTTATAATTGACCTCAAAAACAGTCTTTCGTCGCTGAAATTAGGATTGAGGACCATATGGAAGATGATATCATCTCTGGTATTCAGTATTTGGCACAATTTTCTGCTTAATGTGGTTTTTCCCGTACCCACGTCTCCCAGGATCACGCTTAACCCTCTTTTTAATCGCAGCTCTATAATAAGATTGGTCAACGCCTTCTCATGCTCTCTGGATTCATAGAAAAAGTCAGGGTCAGGACTTGTCGAGAAAGGTTCTTTTTTTAGTTCTAATATTTTGTAATAACTCATGCGTATTTATCCTTAAAAATCGGCCATTTCCCCTAAAAAAGTAACAGTTCAGTTGTTTTCAGTTGTAAAATGCTGCATACTGCGTCATTGCGAGCAAAGCGAAGCAATCTCTATGATCTTTAGACCGCCTTTATCATCTTCCTGATAATTCTAAGCGGGTACCCCATGTTGGCCAGTTTATTTATTCTGCCTCTTGTCTTCTTGACTTCGTCCGTATCATATAACCTGGCATTACCGCTTCGTTTCTTTACTTTGAAAAGCCCCAGATTAGTATAATAGTTCAGAGAGGAGTATGAGATACCATACTTATCCACCACTTCTTTGGCCGATATATATTTTTTTATCATGAACTTTGCCGCCCTTGTTAATGGTTATAGTAATTGCTATAAATGCAGCAAGAGTATGCCTGATTTTTCGAATAAAGTCAAATTATAGGATGATATTTATATATGTGAACGTTTTACTATTGTACATCTGTCTCTTCCGTCATTGCGCCTGTCCTCCGCAGCCAGATAAAACATAAATAGATCGGCGAAGGGGGAAGGAGTGAGCGAAGCGAACGACGAAGCAATCCCATAGCTTCCCCCCGTCGCTTTGCTCCGCAAAGCGGAGCAGCGGGGGTCGCAATGACAGTTAAAAATCCTTCTACCTTCTACCTTCTACCTTCCATCTTTTCGCTGCGGTTTTTGTTCTTGAATTGTCGTTTGTATTTGGACTTCGTTAGATTTGAATTCACTTGATAGGCCTTCTACTGAAGTTTCGAGACTGGTAAGACGCTCTTCGACTTTTAAAATGGCCTCCGAAAAGGCGTCTATCATATTGAACAACTTATTAAATTTCCTGCCTAGATATTTATCCATACTTTCCGGTTCTATATATTGTCCGTTGCTTACGATAAGTCTGTCTTCGGCTATGGCAAATTTTAGTCCGTCTACCGTGCGTTCCCCTTTTTCTTTGTTATACGTACTCCTGGTCATATCCACTTCCTGAGCACGACATATAGGAACACATACCGTAACAATACTTAACGCTAATACAACCAAAATATTTTTTTTCATATAAAGCCCAAACCCTATTACCATTCACCAAGTCACCAGTAAAAGAAGGAAGAAGGTAGAAGATAGAGGGTAGAAAATAGAAAATGTAGGGGCGCGCCCTTAAAGAGTCATAGAGTCATCATTCGCTTCGCTCTCCAGAGTCAATATTTGTCCAACCTGACTCTTTGACTCTTTGACTCTCTGACTCTTATTCCCCACCCGCATCAGTCAATCTTCTGGTGACCTGGTGACTGGTGACTTTTCGCCCTTTCCCCATTCAATTACTCTTCCGAACGGGGTATATCTTTGTGCAAACGAAGTGTTATCTCTAAAAGCCTGGCCAATTCTTCAAAACTGTCCTTTTTCTTGAAGAACCCGGATACCCCTAGTTTATCAAGTTCTCCCATGGAATAGGATTCTTGTACATTCTCGACCACGGCGGAAGTAAGCATGATAACAGGTATGTCCAGATCTATTTCGCGTATCCGTCTCAAGGTCTCGACCCCGTTCATAACGGGCATAAAAATATCCAAAAACACTATGTCCGGCGCGTTTTCGCTTATTTTGCCCAATCCCTTTTCTCCGCTCGTAACGGTATCTACTTCATGCCCTTTGGATCTCAGCCAAAATGCCATAGGCTCCGTAAAATCCTCTTCATCATCTATCATAAGTATGCGAATATTCTTACCCATAACTTTTATCCTCCTCTTTTTCGCTGCGCTCAGTACAGATCATCGGTCCATACGCCATGCTCTATGCCCATCTGCTCTATGCCCATCTCACGCAAGCTAATTTCCTACGCTATCGGTACCGTAAAAATGAATTTAGATCCTTCATTATCCTTACTTTCGGCCCATATCTTTCCGCCCTGGAGCTCTACTATCTCTTTGGCGATAGGAAGACCGAGTCCCGTCCCTGCAACATCCGTAGTAACTCTATCTCCCACCTGATAGAACTTATCGAAAACTTTATTGCAGTCTTCCTGAGACATACCTATTCCGCTGTCAGCTACCGTCACTTTGACCATTTTCCCGTCAGACATTTTTCTGACACTGACATTAATGCTTCCCCCTTTAGGTGTGAACTTTATAGCATTACTTAAAAGATTGTTAAGCACTTGAGCCGTCCTGTTGGGATCAATATTCTGCTTAGGGATATTCGGCTCAAAATCTCTTATTATGGTTATCTCTTTTGATTTTGCCCATGTCGCTACTGTCTCGCAGATATCATCCGCTATTTCTTCTACGGAACACGGCTTAATGTTCATTGCCATCTTTTTCGCTTCGAGTTTAGAAAGGTTAAGAAGATCGTCTATCAAGAGGTTCAGTCTTTCCAGATTTCTTCTCGCGATAGAAAGGAACTTATTTTGCGCTTCGTTCAACTTGCCGGTAGCGCCCGAGAGCATTACCTGTATAGATTTCTGCATAGCGACTATAGGCGTTCGGAACTCATGTGTTACCGTGTTGATAAAATTGGTCTTCATCCTGTCGAGATCTTTCTGCTTGGTCATATCCGTCAGAATGGATACCATACCCACAGTGTGTCCGTTCTCGTCCTGTATTATCGCGCTTGAAGCTCTGATAGTCTTTATCGTCTCGTCCTTGTCACTCTCATACTCCACTACTTTAGTGCCGTCTTTTCTATCCTTGCTCATCGATACCATCTGGCCTTCTTTGATATCCGATAAAATGGACTTGTTTATTTTATCTTCGCGCTTTGTATCCAATAATTTTTCCGCCGCGGGATTCATCAGAAGTACTTTTCCTTTTTTATCCACGACCACAAGCCCTTCGGATACGCTTCTGACAATGGTCTCGGTCTGTTTTTTCTCCTGCTGTACTTGCTGATATTTTCTTTCCAAAAGCTGTTCTGATCTTTCTTTGCTCTTAACTATCTTTTCATATTTCTCTGACACTTCGGTTTCGGTCCTCTTGACACTGTTGTTTATCTCTTTTTCTATTTCCCTTCCCAAAGTCTTCATAAGCTCTTTTTTACTATTGGACGAGTTCACTATTTCACTTATTTTGCTCTGAACTTCGGTGATCTTCGAGCCTTTGATATTTGAATCAGATACGGTGGTAATGCGCTTGAGGTCAAGCCTGGCGCTAAGCTTGGCTATGCGGACAAGAGCCAAAGCTAAAGCTACGCTTATTATCGCGGTTATGGAAATGACAATAGCTATCATATTTTCCCATTAAAAGGCCGGATCTTTTTTACTCTGATATCGGGTTAGTTTTACCAACAACATACGCTTTAACGATACTTTGTTCTTTCACCGGCTTATCTCCCGATGAAGTCTCAACTCCTTCGATAGCCTGAACTACATCGAATCCTTTAGTGACTTCACCGAAAATAGTGTGCTTGTTATTGAGCCACGGAGTGGGTTTTGTGGTAATAAAAAACTGGCTTTTATTGGTATCAGCCCCGGAATTTGCCATAGCGAGTATCCCGGGTTTATCAAACTTATAAGCGTCGCTCACTTCATCCACAAAGGGCTGTCCCCACATTGAATCTCCGCCTCCGCCCGTTCCCGTGGGATCGCCGCCCTGTATCATGAAATCTTTTATGACCCTGTGGAAGATCAGGCCGTTGTAATATCCTTTTTCAATGAGTCCCAGAAAATTCTCACAGGCTAATGGCGCCGCTTCCGGGAATAATTTTATCTCTATGGTCCCCTGATTCGTCTCGAGCGCTACAAGTGAAGTTTTTTTCATATCCTTTATCTTTCTTTCCCGTTCGTCCTCAAAAACATAATCTCTGATATCAGCTCTCGCGATAAGATCATCAAAATACTCCTTAGATATTTCCCTCTTTTTAGCCGCGCTTATCGTTTTGCGGTAATATTCTTTCTTAGCCTCATCGAATTTTTCCATATCGGCGGTCTTTTTATTGAGCAATCTAAAAACAGCGTCCCCATAGAAAAATTCCGCGGTTATAAAATCTCCGGGTTTACTCCCTAGGATACGATATGCGTCGTCCTTAGGTATTTTCCAGAGATCTATTAAAGCCTCTAAAGACATTACATTTATCCAGGTGGCGCCTTTCTGTCCGTCCTTTCTTTTTTCGTCATATGTTGTTTTCCACAAGCTTCGGTCCTTACTGACTCTTTTGCGGAATTCTTCCGCTTCTTCCTTGCTGTCGAACCTGATATACTCGCTTTCAAAAGAATTGTACTGATTAAGGAACTTTTGTTCTATCTCTTCCTCCGTAACGGTAACATCGGCGTCCGCTTTAAGCTTTAGAAGCTTATTCACCAATAACAGATCCTCTATCCTTTTCTCGAACGTACCGACATCATCCTTAAGCTGTGTAATGACCCATATGCCGTAATCGGGCGTTCCATACTCAATTTCTTTTTCCGACACGAGACGCGATATTTCCTGCTCCAGTTCTTCCCTTGTAACTTCAAGTCCTACTTCCCGCGCGCCGCGGCTGAAAACAAGGTTCTGCCACGCTTCTTCTCTCACTTCTTCATCGGTTTTGGATTCTTTCTGATTGCGGGAAAAAAGCGACGCGGTCTTGTAATAGTAGAAGAAATCTTTGTCCGTAACCGCTTCCGCGAAAGCTTGCCCGACCACATTTTTGTCCTTGAAAAGTCTCTCTTTCTTCTCCGCGGACTTTTCTACGGTCTTTTCGTCGGCCTTTTTTTCGGCCTTTTCTTCGGAATATGAACTCCCGGACCAAAGGACCAACGACAACAGGAACACGGCCGGTAAGCGCAAAAACTTTTTATGTTTCATGATCATCATCCTATCCAAATTGCATTTTGTCTTTTACGTCCATTACTTCTACTCTGTATCTGAGGGTCTTCCCCGCCAAGGGATGATTAAAATCCAGAACTGCCTTCTCTTTTTTTATCTCTTTCACTACACATTTTACCGGCTCACCGCTGGATCCCGTAACCGTAAGGACTTCCCCTTCCACACGGGAACCTTCAGGAACGTTCTCTATCGGCACTTCCACGAAGTAATCCTTGCGTATATCGCCGTAGGCGTCTTTGGGTTCAATAATAACGCTGATCTTTTGTCCTTTTCTGAGACCATCCATTTTTTGTTCCAGAGCTTCAAGCACCTGCCCTTTACCCTGGACATATATCAAAGGTTTTTTCCCTCTTGTCGTCTCGACCACTTTGTTATTGTCGATATAGAGGGTATAATCTATGGAGACTATCCTATTGTCCTTTATAGACAGATCGTTGTCTATATCCTGGGAATAACACA
>JBDRBI010000137.1:0-10852 GCA_043822885.1 Candidatus Omnitrophota bacterium | reverse complement strand
TAAAAAATGACACTGTGAATGAGGCCCTTGCCCTCTGCCCGGAGAGGATGACTCGTTGACTCTCTTTTGACAAAGGGGACAGGTCTAGGCTGATTTTTCGAAACGGGTCTGTGCTTATTTTAGGAAACGTCCCTTAAAGTTTTAAAGTTACCGAACTTTTTAACCTTTAAACTTTTTAACTTTTAAACTGTTTTCCTATCCCCTCGTCATTCTACATCAAATGCACGATCACTGTGCCCCATATGGTTAGGATGAAATTGCCGAAGGCGTAGGGGACTGTGTAGCCTAGGGCGGGGACGGAACTTTCGGAAGATTCTTTTAGGACATTAAGCGCCGGGGTTACTGTTCCGGCTCCGGTAAGCGCGCCTAAAAGGAGTAATGGGTTCATTTTAAGCACTAATCTTCCGAAAATGAGCCCTAGTATATGCGGCGTGAGTGTCAGTATCGCGCCGGCAAAGAACAGGACCATTCCTGTTTGTTTAAGAGCAACTAACGCTTTGGGGCCCGCGGTGAGGCCGACACATGCTATAAAAAGATTGAGTCCGAAATTAGTGAATACCCATTGCGCGCCGGTAGGGATCTGTCCGAACGTGGGGTGCACTGATCTAAGCCATCCAAAAACTATACCTGAAAGCAGAACTCCGCCGCCTATCCCAAGTGTTAACGGTATTCCAAAAACAGGTACGGCAGCCAACCCAAGTAAAGACCCCAAGACACATCCTACTCCTACAATTACCATATCCGTAGCCGCGGTTTGTCTCTCAGGATACCCCAGATACCCGACCATTTTTTCAACATCTTTCTGCGCGCCGGCAACATGTAAAATATCACATTTATGTACCACGGTATCACGTAATAACGGTATTTCGTGGCCCTGCCGGGTGATCTTCCTTAAAAAACATCCATGTCCATGCTCAATACTGATCTGCCCTAACGTTTTACCGGCCGCTTCGGACTTCGTAACACAAATGCCCAGTATCTCACCAAGGATACCTCCCGCGTCTTTATCATCAATTTCAGGCCCTATCAATTCATTAGCTTTTAAAAATTCGCCGCGCCCACCGACTATCGCGATCACATCTCCTTGCCGCACAACCGTATCAGGTTTCGGGTCTATTATGCTGTTATCCCTTTTTATCCTTTCTATGGCCATTTTACCGATAAATAGCCCTTCTATATCGCGTACGGACTTACCCGCGTTAACGGTATTCGTGACTTTATATACTCTAAGATTCAACCGCTTGTACCATGAAAACAATTCAGGCGCTAACTCTTCACTTCCATCTCCGCCTGACATCTGTTGTTCAACTTTTCCGGCTTCTTTTTTAAGATCCCATCCTAATACCCGGGGAATAAGTTTGAAAAATACTATCAGTCCGGCTACACCAAAAATATACGTTATAGCGTACGCTATAGCGACATTGCTCTCCAAAGCAGCTATATCCGCGGCAGATACGGCAAGATGTTTTATAGCGCCATCCGCTGTACCTATGATAGAAGACTGTGTCATAGCCCCGCTCATCATACCCGCGGTAGTACCGGCATCAAAATGGAAAGCTTTCCCTAAAAGTACGGCAGTTATAAGTCCCGTTGCGGCGACAAAAAGTGAAAGCCATACATATTTTATTCCGTCTTTTTTAAGCGCGCCAAAAAATTGCGGTCCTACTTTATACCCTATACAAAAGATGAATAAAGCGAACCCTATAGCTTTCGCCATCTGAGGCACATCTATATTCATCTGCCCCAGAACGATCGCAGTAATAAGCACCCCCGCTGTCGCTCCAAAACTAAAACCGAATATTTTTATCTTGCCTATTTGATACCCTATAGCCAGAGCTAAAAAAACCACTATTTGGGGATATTCCCGGAAAATGTCAACTACATTATTCAGCATTACTTACCCCCTTTCCACCTGAGATGATATTCTTCCAATAGATCCGAAATACCCTTACCGATACTTTCGTATGCGGCATCCGGCAAATTGGCAAGTGACACGCGAACGGACATGTTGGGCGCGTCAAAACCTCCCCCATCCATAAGAACTATGGATCTTTCTTCCGCTAATCGCCACACAAAATCTATCGGCTCGTGTTCTTTGACCATATACTCGCTGAACTCATCTCCATACCTCGCCCGGGCAAGCTGAGGAATATCTATGGTCGCATAATAACGCGCGTCATATTCATTGTCGGGTCCTGCCGTGCCAAGCGCCTCATATAATGTTTTGAACCTATGCGCTATTACTGTCTGCGCTTCTTTTTTATATTCCCCGCCTTTATCAATAAGGCAGTATAACGAAAATAGCACCATAATAACCTGCTGAGGTGTAGACAAGCCTGCCGTGTGATGCAAGGCAACGGACCTTGAATCGGCAACCATTCTGTCTATAAACTTCATGTTGTCAGGATCAAGCGCTACAGTACTGTACCTTTCACGAAGCGCGTCCCTGTCCTCTTGAGGAAGCTCTTTTATTTTCTTATCAAAAATATTATCTTCATGGATACCTATAACTCCCAGTCTCCATCCCGTAGCGCCGAAGTATTTTGAATATGAATATACCAATATCGTATTCTTAGGCGCTACTGCCGCCAAAGATCTGAAATTATTAACAAAAGTACCGTAAACATCATCAGTGAGAAGTATAAGATCTTTACGTTTTGTTTTAACAAGGTGAGCTATTTTCTCGAGTATTTTCTTCTGCACGCTTACAGACGTAGGGTTTGACGGGTTCACGATAAAAAAAGCTTTTACTTTAGGATCTTCAAGTTTTTCTATCTCCTGATCCGGATACTGCCAGTCATTATTTTCGTCTTGTTCTATCTCAAGTTCTATAAACTCATAATCGTTAAGACGCGGTATCTCGAGATACGGCGTAAATATGGGCGTACCGATCGCTATCTTGTCCCCTTTATGCAGAAGTTTGTTCTCCATAAGAGAAGTAAATATATAATCCATCGCCGCGGTCCCGCCTTCGGTAGCGAAAATATCAAATTTACCCGGAGGCGGGCTGCCGGCGCACATCTCCTGATCAAGATATTTATGCACTACTTTTTCGCAATAGGTCAGCATCCTGTCCGGCGTAGGGTAATGATCGCCTAAAATAGCGTCTACCATTTCGCACATAAACTCATCTTCATCAAACTTGAGTTCACTCCGCACGTACGCGAACGCGGCTTTGAGGAATGGAATGCCTGCCGCATTCTTATTATCTTCCAGATATTTTAAGAATCTGGCGGCGATCCCTTTCTTCTCGGGAGTTGATCCCAGTCTACGGCGATGAGGCTCTCTCTCGGCTTCTTCAACCGCGAAAAGGTTCAACTGACTGAAACCCTGTCTTGGGACCATTGTTATCCAGTTGGGATTACCCCTCCCGGCATTAAGCATCACACGTTCAGAACGCATCTGTGACATTTGTATAAGTTTGTTTTTAAGTTCAAAGGGACTTAGCCCCTCATACTTCTTCTGTTCAGCTCGGCTCATAATAAACTCCTTTTAATGAGACCATAACTTATGGAGCACTTGCGACATAAGTTATCTGGTCGAATTAACCCGCCGTAGCCAGATAATTCACAAATAGTCCGGCGAAGGCGGGTCTATTTTGGGCACCCACAAGGGATGCCTCTACATTCTTTAGATTGCCGCGTCGGCTTCGCCTCCTCGCAATGACAAGGGAAGAAGCCTCCTCGCAATGACAATTCTTCTATTTTCCAGCTCTTCTCAATATTCGGCGCACGGCGAGTATCCATTTTTCGTCTTTATATTCACCTTTGCGGAACTGCCAGTACTCGGATCCCCATAGGAGTATGGTTTTAAAACCCATAGAAAGAAATTCGTCCAAGGTCTTTTCCATTTCAAGCGCCCTGGCCGTTATGGGCGGGGCTTTATCGGTGTAGACCAGTCTGCCGGGTTCCCAGGGTTCGGCCTGAAATTCGATGATCCAGGCTTTTTTACCTTTTTCCTTTATTCTGTCGAGAAGACGGGAGAAATATTTTTGTCTGCCCTTTTCTCCCGTTCTGAAATAAAATCTCAAACCCCAGGTTTTATGCCCCACTATCGGATATACGTTCAGCCCCAAGACGTCACACATCGCCAGATTTTCTTCTATCGGATCGTGTTTAACCGAAATATCTGCAAAGAACCTGAGAAAACTGTTCGGATATGTCGCGGCGGTCAGAACGATCTTTCTTTTTCCGCCGTCCAATTCCCGCACCAGGGTTATCTCTTCCCTTAAGAACTCTTTCCCTATATACCAGAAATCACCTCCGAATTTATTCAGAGCTTCGTTCTCTACCTGCCAATACTTGATAATTTCTTTATTTTTGTACCTTTCAACGACCTCTTTTATGAATTTAAGCGTTCGCTCTCTCAGATACGCGTTCTTTGACACATCTTTTCCGAAAGAGAATGATGCTTTTTTCATGACCCAATCCGGGATAAAATATTCCGGCCAGCGGGGAGCTTTCATTCCTACGGTAAGAACAACGGACACATTTTTCTCTTCGGCTTTGGACAACTGCCAGTCGAGCGCGCTGAAATCATAAACGTCTTTCTCTTTTTCTATTTCGTTCCAATAAGAACCGAGCCTTACAAGATCAAAACCTTCTTCAAGCGTCAAAAGATATGTCTCTTTATCATCAAGCTCCAGATAGGCGCTTTGCACCTGACTATATGTTGTTCCTATGCGGACTTCTCCCTCGGAAAACACGGGCACATTACCCAACATAAAAACCGGAATAAGGACTGTGACTATGATCTTGCGGATGTTTTTCATTTTAGGTTTGTGAACAGTGAACAGTGAATAGTGAAAGTTAAAAATAAAAATCGTCATCCCGGAACCCTGTACCGCGCCTGGTACAGGGTATCCGGGACCCAATCAAAATTATTGCGAACGAAGTAGGGCGGTTCGCGAACCTCCCCTACGTTTTTTGAGATTGCCGCGTCGCCTTCGGGGCTCCTCGCAATGACAAGGGAGCACGCCTTCGTCCCTCGTCCTTCGTTCCTCACCCCTCGTCCTTCGTCCTCCTACTTCTTCCCCCGACTTTTATCCGTGACCCAGAATGTCATGTATTTTCCTAGCATCATCCGGGTTTGCGCGTCCAGAGCGGGGATGGCGCTTAGGAAGATTATCGTAAAGGGGATCAGAAGCCACTGGAAAGCATACCCTATTCTTTTTAATATAGGATTTTTTTCCTTTCTTTTCGGCAAAAGGAACAGACTTAGTATTATGCTCACGATCATGGATAATGACGCCAGACGGAATATCGTGCCGGCGATGCGCGGAGCGCTGTAATAGAGCACCGAGTGAGAGAACTCGCGTGTCGCGAAAATAGCCGGGAGCCATCCTATAATACTCAGGAGAAACGCCCACGTGGTCCAAGCGATATGTCCTTCGAATAGTTTGAACGCGTGTTTTGCTTTTTTAAAAAAAGGTATTTTTTTGCTTTTAAGAAACGCTCTCATAAGTATGGGGAAATTCTCAACTCCCCATGCCCAGCGCCGTCTTTGTTTATAAACATTAACCACTGTCTGCCACCACGAATCCGCGACGACCGCGTCCATTGAAAGCGTTAAATACATGGGAACGACATGATAATCGCCGTCATAATGAACAAATGCTTTCCAGAAAATAGCCGAATCGTCCGAGATCATATCCACCGGCCAGTATCCTATATCCACTAAAGCTTTAAAACTCATGCTATGGCTCGAAAAAGTAACGAGTTTCTCCGGACTTGTGGATTCAATAAGCTGAAAAAAAGAAGAACCCGTTTCCAGTACTCTGGTTATTCCGGGCGCCTCCCATATATTGTTGTTATAAACCGGAACCGGCTGGAAACTGGCGCGTTCTCTCTCGGGAAACGTCAGATAATAATACGTAAGTCCCGCGAAATACTCCTTCTCTACCACCGTGTCCGCGTCAAAACAGGAAGCGATCACATTCTCAAAAGGTATATTCTTTTCTTTTAAATATTCCGCGGCCCTTGCGGCGGCGTAACTTGTATTGGCCCCCTTGACCTTGGCTTCACCTATAATGCCGTCGGGATGCACAACTTCCAAGAGATCAAAGAATTTGTTTTTATGATCCTCTATGATGGCTCTCGTCTCGGCCTTTACCTCTTCTGAAGCTCTTTCTTCCATGGCTATAACTACAAGTATTCTTTCGGGAGGGAAAGAACTTTCCGCGATGCTTTTTATCCCGGGTTCTATGATCTCCCGCGTCTCTTTAACTACGGGGATAATAACAAGCTGATAGATATCTTCGGAGGAAATAGTTTTTTGGTAAGTATTTTTTAATTTTTCCGTTTCTTTTTTATGTAAAGCCAACGCTATCTTTTCTTTCAGTCCGAGGCGTAAACCTTTATCTTTAAGCGTTCCCCGGTATTCTTTTATATTATCAAGTTCTTTTACTCTTTCACTCCAATCGGTTTCTTTCTCCATAGAAAGACGGGTATAAGACAAAACAAGAAAAAGGGTCATATAAAGCAGTCTCATAAGCCAGTAAAGATCGAACGCTATGATCACGATAGCGGAAAAGATCGGTTTATAAAAAGAGAGGAAGACCATCCCTATTATTATGCTCCAGCTGGTGAACCCCGGGAGGATCTCGAAAAATCTCTGGACCTTTTTTTCCGGTCCTTTAAGGCCCGCTGATGAAAAACTAAATTCCATTATCAACTTCCTTCTTCTTCTCTTCTTGCTCGCGTGACAATTGTATAACGCTCGTCTCAGGCACTATCTCCGTACTAAAAAGAGAACTTCCCTCGGACGGAATGAAATAGAGCTGTCCTGTCTTCTCCGAATAGAGAACATCGGATCCGTCTTTCAGTGTCAGGATATTCTTAACGTCATAATCTCCTTCAGGATCCAATGAAACTAAAAGAACATTTTTTCCGTCAACAAAAAGCATATGAGAATCATCATAAACCCAGAAGACCTGTTTTATTCCGTTTCCGCCGGTATATATCCATGTTAGAGCCGGGCCCTTTTCAAACTCCACATTTTCTGTCTCTTCCGTGGAAAGATCGATCATACCAATTTTGGCATGTGTCCAGAAAAGCACTCTTGTCTTTTCATCATCCGGCTGTACTCCCAATACCCCTTTATCCGCGAATATGTACGGGAGTTTGTTAGCCGAAAGAGCCCCTCCGGACGAAAGAAAAAGAATAGTATCCTGGGAAAGAACCTTTATCCGGTACTTTCCTTCATTCTTAAATACAACATCTGCTACTTGCGGATCATCAAGAATGACCGTAAGGCCGCCTTTATTCAGGTTCATTCTTTCAAGAACATTATCGCTCTTAAGAACATATATCTCATTCCCAAAAAGTCCGTACCCTCTGGCGCCCTTAACGTACTCCGGATAAGCTGCCCCGCTTTCGGCGTCTGTTCTTGTAAGGTTCCCGTTTTGTATGGAAAAAATGTAGCTATCATCTCCTTGTACCCATTTTACGTCTGATGTATCTTTTTTTAAAAAAGGAGTTATGTCTTTGATAGTGTTGTTGTTCTCGTTTAACTCTATCCAAAGATATTTTATCTCACCCTCGGAAGAAGTATGAAGAATGAACGAATCGTCGTTCTCTGAAGTTATAAAAGAAACGGGAGTATATTTAGCGAAAGGTGACTCTGCCTCGGCCAAGGGCCACTCTTTACCGTTTGAAGTATCGTACACATTTATGCTTCCCAGACCTTTTCCCCCGTCAAGAAGCACAATATCGGTACCGGATAAAGTTATAAGATTCTCATAATTTCCGATCGAAGTTTCTTTTTGTTTTCTTTCGGAGGATATCAAAATGACCTTATCAAATACGGAGGCTTTTTCCTCTTTGACATGAACGGTCTTCTGCCAATTGTCGTATCCCGGTAATCGGAGAGTTATATCGTAATCATTCGGTAAGAGCTCGCGAATAAGTGTCGGGGTCTTTTCCGCGTATAGCTTGTCATTTACATACACATCGGCCCCTCCCGGCGCGGTAGAAAGAGATATAAGACCTGCCTTTACTATCCCGCCGCCGGTAATTCCGGGTTCATAAATGTAACCTATAGCGTACAATATCAGTATAGGGCATATAACCACATATACCGCTGCGCAAATGTAAAAAATTATCTTTCGTAAAAATTGCATTGTTTATCCCGTGTTATCAGTTAATTTTTATGAGATTGCTTCGTCGTTCGCTCCGCTCACTCCTCGCAATGACGGAGAAAAATTGTCATTGCGAACCCCGATAGGGGTGAAGCAATCTCTTCCCTCGCCTGCCCCCGCCCCTTACCTTCTCCATCTCATTGGGAAAATGACACCGCCGGGGACTGCGGTTGTCTCTCCTTCCGGACGGCCGGTGGAGTCATAATATTCATTGGTCTCTCCGGATACTGTGGGCATAGGATCATATTCCTCCGAAGGGTCTATGTCATCACCCACGTATTTTTTGTCCACCAGATCACCGGACGCGTTATACATTTTATATTCTTTAAGCCGGCCGCCGCTTCCGTAATACCCTTCGGCGGTCATGTTGCCGTCCTCATATTGCCACATCATAGCGGCCCAGCCATCAGGCCCCGCCGCAAGTTCGCCGCTTGATGAATAATTCGCTTCGGCTATTTTTTCACCGTTATCATCGTATTTTATGAACTGTTCTACGGATCCGTCCGTTCTGAAATATTCTACGTTTGCCTTTGTACCCGTATCATCGTATTTGGTACACGTTCTGACCTTGCCGTTATCCCAGTATTCATACTCATTATTCCCAGCATAAACATTAGAGGTTAGACCTAAGATACATATAACGCCTATCGCTGCTGTTATTATCTTTTTCATATTGCTCCTTATATTCTGCTTGCAATATTGACTCCCTCTTCTTTTCACGGAAGGATCCTGCTTGATCCGAAAATATTCTAACGTCAAATAGCGCATTTTACAAGGATTTCAATCTTCAGCAAAAGTTTTATATCAAGATACCAAATTTCTGCCAAGCTATCTACGTTTGAGCTTCAAATCCCTCACATTTTTCTAACCTCTATCCTTAAAACTCTTTCTACCTTCTCGCATCTATTAGGCGGACACATGGGTCCGCCCCTACATTCTACCTTCTACCCTCTATCTTCTACCCTCTATCGTCTATTCCCGCCTACCTATCGGCATCATGTAGACGGGGATCTTTTTCTCTGTCCCCATTACCTTATTAACTTCCTTTTCGGAAAAACTCCCTACCATCACGGTCCCCAGACCTAAACTTTCTGTCTGCAAATGCACATTCTGACCCAGATGCCCGGCATCCATAGAAATGTACCGCATCGCCGCTTTCTCCCCATATCTGCTCTCGACCTCTTCTTCACGGGCGAGTATCACTACGGTAACGGGTGCTTTAGCGATCATTTGTTGATTCATTGCCGCCCGCGATAGTTCCTCCCGATGGTCTCCATCTTTCACCGGGATCAGCATATGTTCTTTCCATTCATACTCATAGATACCTTCTTTTAGTCCCTCTACGTTCCCGGCCACCAGATATATGTCTAAAGGATAAATGGCCCTCGCTGAAGGATAAGACCTGGTAGGCCCTGTTATTCCATCAGCTGTCTCGCCTCCTGCCGCCCATAAGACCTGGGATACTTCTTTAAGAGTTAAGGCCTCAGAAGAAAATGACCTTAATGATCTGCGCATGTTTATCGTTTCCTCGACGGATACATTTCCTTTTTTGTCGGGCTTAGGAAGTGTTATATTATCGGCCCCATAGCTATACGTTCTTAGGCACAACAGACAATAAAGTGTTAAAAAAATTAAACCGCATTTTAAAATAGATTTTCTTTTCATGATCCTCCCGTTTATTCCTCTCTCGTTAATTTTTCCCTTCCGAACCTTTGCACATCGGTCAATCCTAGACCCTTTAACTGCTCACTAGTCACCAGTCACCTAGTCACCAGTTACTAGAAACGAGACGCGAGAAGATAGAAGTTAGATCAAACTCTGCCTGTCCTCTTTTCTAACTTCTATCCTCTATCCTCTATCTTCTAACCTCTTTAACTGGTGACCTGGTGACTAGGTGACTGGTGACTCTTTCTACCTTCTACCCTCTATCGTCTATTCTAAACCTTCACTCCCGCCTTATTCCACACGCTCTCCGGTTCCATGCACAGATATACCCAGCATGAATTATTATATTTTTTTATCCACTTGTTCATTTTTTTGTACATATTGACACGTAAATGTTCCGGGTACCTGAACTTCCCGTCTATATCTTCAAAAAACTCTCCTTCATAGAACATCGTGTTTTTCCCGAACCTTTTCTCCGCTATCTGTTTAAGGCCCGGAGTATACCTTAAACTTCCCAGGCTTATCCATACCGTCTGTTCTTTTATTTCATCAAAAGAGAATAAATAATTCACTATATCTTCATATTCTTTCTCCCATTCGCGGTAAAATACGATGGGGTCGAAGTGAAATCCTATTTTAAATCCTTTTTTTGCGGCTTCTTTCGCGGCTTTTATGCGTCCCTTAACACTTGAAGCTCCTTTTTCGTACATATCACTTATCTCTTTGGTGTTAATAGACCAGGAAATAACCACATTTTCATGCGGCTGTTCCTGTATCACATGAGAGATATCGGCGATTTTAGTCTTTAATTCGAGGACTAAATTCTTCATGTTCTTGAAAAAGGGTATAAGTTTGGATGCGTACCGAGTATACTTATCCAGAGCTAAAGAATCCGTAAATTCACCTGTACCGATCCTTATCCCGGCAACAGCTTTATTATCAAGTTCCGTTATCCGGCTGTAATAATCTTCTATATTGGCGGGTAATATGAGTCCCGGAGCGTTGCTATAAGTCTGCAGGTAACAATAAGAACAATCAACGGGACATCCA
>JBDRBI010000136.1:0-6579 GCA_043822885.1 Candidatus Omnitrophota bacterium | reverse complement strand
GAAGTGTGGATTATTGGGTTTATGGGATACTACAGCATATAGACAGCGTGAAACAACCTGAATGGGCGCCGTCTTCCCCCATGGGGGAAGATATCAAAGAACTTGAATATGAAAGTGCCCAATTATCTTGACACTACTAATGCCGATGATATTAATACTGTGGTGATTACACTGTGCTATAATAAAGACAGGAAGCGTTTAGAATATTGTAAAAGGGAAAGGGGTTTAGATATATGCATTATCTGAGCGAACAGAATTTACTTATATTTTTGCTGCAGGTTTTTTTGCTTTTAGGGCTTGCAAGGGGTTTAGGGGAGATCTTTCGAAGGTTTAAACAACCGGCTCTTACCGCGGAAATACTTGTCGGTGTTTTTCTTGGTCCCACAATATTGGGTAGATTTATGCCGGGAATCTACGGATACATCTTCCCTCACAATATTATCCAGCAAAACATGCTTGAGACCACAGCATGGATAGGTGTTTTGTTCTTTCTCTTGAAAACAGGGTTAGAAATTGATTTTTCAAGTGCATGGAGACAGAGAGGGGAGGCCTTAACAATATCATTATCGGATGTTGTAATACCAATGGTCATTGCTTTTATTCCCTGCTATTTCCTTGCCGACAAGTATGCAGTAAGCCCGGACACAAAAATAGCATTTTCGTTTTTTGTAGCTACGATTATGACGATAAGTGCTTTACCTGTAACTGCCAGAGTTCTTTCAGATCTTAATCTATATAAAACAGATATGGGTTTTTTAATAATGTGTGCTTTGTCAGTTAATGATCTTTTGGGATGGGTAGTGTTCACCCTAATACTCGGTTTTTTCACGCAGACAAATATTGATTTATTGAAGATTGCTGTAGTTTTAGGGAGTACTATAGGCTTTTCGGTTTTTTGTCTAACTTATGGTAGGAAATTATCGAATCTCATTATAGGAAAAATAAAAGAGAAAAATATGCCTGAACCCGGCACTGCGATCACTTTTATCTGTCTTTTGGGGATAATATGCGGTGCTGTAACACTTAAAATAGGCATACACGCTTTATTCGGATTTTTTATAGCCGGAATAATGGCCGGAGAAGCAAAAGCTTTATCCGAAAAGACCCGACAAGTTATTTCACAGATGGTTCACTCCCTTTTTATCCCGTTATTTTTTGCCAGTGTGGGACTTAAGATAGATTTTCTAAATAATTTCGATCTCTGGCTGGTAAGTTTCATTTTTGTAATAGGTTTTTTCGGAAGATTTTTAGGAGCATGGATAGGTGTTTCGATGTCAAAATCCTCGCGAGCTAATAGGCTGCTCATATCGTTTGCGCATACTCCTGGCGGAGAAATGCAGATAGTGATAGGTATATTGGCATTGGAATATAAACTTATAACTGAACCTGTTTTTGTGGCCATAGTTTTTGGGGCGGTACTATCGACGGTTATATTAGGCCCTCTAATGAGCCTGGCGTTAAGACTTAGAAAACAGGTCGATATAAGAGATTATTTTATTAAAAGAGCGGTTATCAATAACTTGGAAGCTAAAGACAAAGAAGGAGCGATAAAAGAGCTAAGTGAAACAATATCTTTTCAGGAAAATATGCCCGATATAGAAACGATATATTCGACTGTTATCGAAAGAGAACACCAAATGGGGACTGGGATAGAAAAAGGTATATCCGTACCGCACGGCAGGATTTCTTCTCTAATAAGCCCTATCATAGCTTTCGGCAGATCACGGAAAGGTATAGAATGGGATTCACCCGACGGGAATCCGGCAAAATATATTTTCATGATACTTTCACCAAAAGAAAATACCGGTGTGCAGCTCCAGATATTAAGGATAATAGCTACGGTGATGTCAGATGACATTGCTATAAATAAATTTAATTCCGCAAAAGGGCAGGACGAATTGTGGGATGTCTTAAGAGAAACCTTTTCAACAAAATCAAGCCAGACGGTATCTAACGGTATGTGATGAAAAGAGTTGCGAAACAAATACGGGTAATACCCGGAATTAAATTGTAAACAGTTATTTTAAACAGGATGCATACCGTCTGTGTGTCATAGAGTAAAACAAACAAAGGGGGAAGTCATGGGTAACAGGAAATTGATGGTTTGTGTGGTTATTTCAGCACTTTTGCTAAGCATGCCGTGTTATGCGCAAAAGAGTTCTTCGGATATCTTAAAAGAAGGCCTTCTTGGAGCAGGTGCTGGTGCTGTAGGGGGTGCAGCCTCTGGGGCTAAAGGCGGGGATCTATGGAAAGGAGCTTTGGCTGGAGCAGGTGTAAATGTTGTTGGCGGAGCTCTACTTGATTCTATCAGTGGAGAGCCAGTCAGACAACAAAGTCGTGTCCAGCAGATGCCCTCAGACGATGCTTATAAAACCGGCTATCAGGATGGCTACACCAATGGTTATAAAACAGGATATGCTGCCGCCAGCAATGAAGCTTATTCACAGGGATACAGGGACGCCATAAATGACATGAGGAAAGAGGTGGAACCCGAAAAGAAAACCAGCTGGTGGAAACGATAAAAAACTAACGATAGATGATATGGAATCAAACTAGGGTCGCCTCTCCGCCATATAAGGTAAAACTGTTTCTCTATACAAGGTCACGCACGGCTTCTTCTTCGCTATTGTATATCCGGATAAGGGTTTCCACTTTTTCTATTTGTAAATAACCGGTTAATCTATCGGTTGCGTGAATTATTCCCAGTTTCCTTTGTTTTTTCTTCAGTTTATCCAGAAGCGTAATTAAATACGCTAACGTTGAACTGTCAACATTTGCTACTTCTTGAAAATCCAGAAGAATATTCCTGTCAAAGTCATCCAACATTTCGTCTTTTATGTTTTCGCTTACGATCTGTACGGTATCAAGATCAATGTCTCCCTGCAGTCTCATTATGGATAATTTTCCCACTCTGATTATCTCCTTCACACAGGGTAAAGGTTTCCCGTTAACGTCTTTAAAAATATCGGCTAAGAACTTCAACATATCATTAACCCCTTAACATCAAAAATGCGATATAACAAAAATAAATGACTATAAAAACAAAGCCTTCCCATCTGTCAATTTTATGCCGCTTTCCCGTAAACATGCAAACAAACAGTAACAATGAAGAAACGATCGCCATACCGATATCCGCGTTTAAAGACCCGCTAAACGGCAAAGGTCTGATCATCGAGCTCACGCCTAGTATGAAAAAAACATTAAAAATATTTGACCCTACTATATTTCCTACCGCTATTTCGGGCTTTTTATTGAATGCCGCAACTACTGAGGTAGCTAATTCCGGCAAAGATGTGCCGAGAGCGACAATAGTTAATCCGACAAAAGAATTACTAAGAGACAATACCGAAGCTATGTATAAAGCACCTTCCACAACCCATTTAGAGCCTAGCCAGAGACCTAAAAGACCTATTATTATGAATAACGCTACCTCAATCGGAGTTCTTTCTTCCCGGCTTATTTGGGAGCTCAGCCCTGTAATGTCAGCGGCTATTCCGACAGTGTAGTATAAAAATACTACAAAAAACGCCATAAATACTAATCCGTCTATCATCGTCAACCCTGAAAACCCGGACTCATCTATGACGGCATCATTAGCCATTATTCCTAAAAGGAGAACCGCAAGTAATGATAGCGGTATTTCCTTCCACACGGTACCTTTTGTAACGGAAAGGGGAAATATAATTGCCGAAGCCCCTAGGATAAAGAGAATGTTGGCTATATTGCTGCCTAAAATATTACCTATTGCTATGTCGGTATTTCCCCTTATGCTGGCGATTATGTTCACCGAGAGTTCCGGTAAAGATGTCCCGAAAGCAACGACAGTTAATCCAATAACCAGTTCAGAGACCTTAAATCTTTTTGCCAAAGATGAAGAGCCTGTTACTAACAATCCGGCCGACTTGATCAGGATAAAAAAACCTGTTAAAAGTAACGCTATCTTATACATCCCTACCCGAATAGAAATTTTTTACTTTAGCTATTATCTGTTTTTCCGTAAGTTTATCCGAAGTTTCAACGCCGGCTATCTTATGCTCAAACTCTTTAGCCTTATTGAGCTCTTTAGTCAGCTCAGTTTTAGCTTCACCGGGACCAAAAATAAAAATTTCTTCGTTTATTTTAAGCATTTTTAGAAGTTCTTGATAATAAGAGTGTAGTTGATGCTTATGCCTTTCTTCGGGGGTTCTTTCGGAAACGGAACTGGTTCCGCTTTGACTTTTCCCTCTATACCCTCCGGACAACCGGTAATGCGGCTCTACTTTTGATCCAATTTTCTTGACTGAAACTTCTTTTCCCGACAAAGTAACGATAAAAGCCTTTTCATGATCTATCCAAACACCAACTTGCTTTCCCATGGTTCCTCCCGATAAATTCATTTTTAAAAGTTATGGGCTCAACATTAGAATCACACCTTTTCGTATCATCATAACGGCAATAGCCGTTAGCAACAAACTGGTAATTTTAGAGAGTGCCCTAGTTCCGGCTACTCCCAGAAATTTGATAAAAATATCAGCCCCCATAAATATAACTCCGGCAAGAAGAATATTGGTTAAGACTGATATCAATGTAGGGAATAATCCATGCGCATCGAGCATTAATAACGACGTTGTCAATACTGCCGGTCCGACTATCAGAGGAGTACCGAGAGGGACAAACCCAAGTTCCGTGTCCGGAATACGCCTTCTTTTGACCGGGTTCATAATATCCATAATCGCTATACAGAAAAGTAACACACCTCCTGCTACCATAAAATCTGCTACCGTGATACCTAGAACCTTAAAAATAGCTTTACCTAAAAAAATAAAAACTACCGCAAGACATATCGCTGTCACAAAAGATTTATATATGACCTTTAAGCGTTCTTTTGTGTCCATCTTCTCGGTAAGCGAAACAAATATAGGTAAAACTCCAACTGCATCTACCGCAACAAATAAAGGTATAAAAGACAACAATATGTTTTTTATCATATCGATCTTCTCGTTTTATTTATCTTGTCTAATGCCATCCGGTGTAACCTTAACTAACCCAAAGGGACGTTTTCCAAAATAAGCACAGACTTGTAATATATTTTGATCTCAGACCCGTCCCCTCCCATTCGCGCATCGGTCAGACCGGACCTTTTAACTTTTAAACCTTTCCGCCAGAGGCGGACCAGCCTCAGGCTGGTAAACTTTTAAACCGTCCTGTCCCTACGTAATGATTATACCATACACTATCCCCGAAAAAAATACGATCAAACGTGGTATAATATGTGTACGGAAAACTTATGTACCGGGACTCTACGTTCGGCAAAATAGAGCAGAAAGATGTGCAAGAAAAAAGGGGGGGGGTCATGTGGAACGCAAAACTGGCGGGAAAAGGTGCGGGGATATTGAAAGGTTTATTTTTTTTATGCCTTATATCGTTTGTTTTTGTTTTTTACGGTAATACCGAAGATGTTGTTCTTTATGATTTTGAGACCGATCAGGGCGGATGGGATTTTCCGGATTGGGCCTTTAGTGAAGCCGATTATGTGTGTAAATCCATCACGTTAAGCGATAAACTTTTCAGTAGCGGAAAGAAAAGCCTCGCTCTGGAAGTGGATTTTACCGGGAACGGTTTTTGTTCGGCGATCGTGGAAACGCAGGCGAAGATGGACCTTGAAAAATATAATTCGTTATCCTGTGATATTATCATGAGGGGTAAGGCTAAGAAGGGAGTAAAGGCGAGATTTATTATATTTACCGGAGAGGAGATGACATGGACCGAAATGAATGAAACGGTCAGTATCGGTAAGGATAAATGGAAAACATTGACCGCGGATATAACGGAAGGCAGCTTGTGGAAACGACTCAAGTATTTTGAAAGAACAGGGGCTGACGGGAAAAAAATTATGGGTGGATATAGATACATAAAAGTACCTCTGACAAAAGACATGAAGAAGGATATCCGGGCTTTGGCCATAAGAATAGAATCCGAGAGCATCAGATATAAGGGTACGGTATATTTGGACAACATACACGTCGCGGAATAAGGGGACAGACACTTGTGTCCCCGCTTTCGCGGGGATGACGATTTTCATTCCCCATTCACTATAAACTCGCACATCGGTCATACCAGACCTTTAAACCTTTTAACTTTTTAACTTTTAAACCATTCCCCATTCACTATTCACCAAACACCATGTATACTACCATTATGTCAAAACCAAATGATCCGGAATTTAAAAGAGAGCTTGAGACGCTTAGGCGGAAGTATTCTCTTCCTGCGGGAGAGGATCTGAAAGAGATGTTAACTACCGAAGAGGGTAGGGAGAGACATGCTTTTAGAACCAAAAAGTGGGATGCGTTCAAGAAAAAATGGAATATTGTCTTCCTGATAGGCGATAGACCGATCCGTAAAAAAAGTAGGGGCAATTCATGAATTGCCCCTACCTATGTACCGGTTATTGATCAACAAGAGGAGAGACATATGGAACTTTCTTTTGTTATCGTGGGAGTGGGTTTTTTGATAATCGCGTGTTTTGAGATCCGCATAGTAACCTATCTTAGACAGATGAGAGACTTGCTTAGAGAGCTAAGGGATAAAATGTAATGGCCA
>JBDRBI010000135.1:0-10420 GCA_043822885.1 Candidatus Omnitrophota bacterium | reverse complement strand
TTCGCGGGATGGCTCTTATGGGGAGCGTTTGGAAGTTACATATCATCTTTAACGTCAAAAAACACGAAAAATAACGTACGCATATTTTCTATCGTTCTAATATGCGCGGCGTTTTCGCTGCCTTCGGCACTCTTTTTTATACGGCTTTCCAAAAGTGTCCTGGGGATGAATATAGGGGAAATGGCTGGATTTTTTCCTATGACGATAATTACTTTCATCGGGTTAAGCCTTCCGTGTTTTTTAATAGGATTTCTTTTCTCTCTTGCTTGCCGTGTTTACAAAGAAGTCGACAATGGTTCAGAAAAGGTAATAGCCAAGGTATATTCTCTGGAAGCTATGGGAGCCCTTTTGGGAGGGGCTTTGGGGAGCTATATCCTTGTGCAGTATTTTTCGGCGGCGCAGGTGATCTTTTTCCTTACTTTTTTGAATCTGCTTTTTTCTTTTCTTATCCTTCAATGCTCCGGAAGAGAAAAAGCCGGAGTGGTCTTAATATCCGGCTCATTTTTAATCCTTATCTTTTTTTGTGTATGGCTGGCAATAGGAGGAGGAAAACTTTTTGATGAAGCTTCGTTAAACAATCTGTGGGCGGGATTTGATGTTGTGGGAAGAGAGGATTCCGTATATGGGAATATTGTGGTCACAAAAAAAGATGATCAATATTCTTTTTATGAGAACGGTTTGCATCTTTATACCGTACCCGACCGTCTTTCGTCCGAAAACGCGGCGCATTTCGCTCTTTTAGTAACAGAAAAGCCCCGAAGAGTGCTTTTGATCGGCGGCGGCGCAGGAGTTTTGGAAGAGATCCTAAAGCATCCCGTAGAACGGGTAGATTATCTGGAGATCGATCCTAAAATGATCGAAATAGCCGAGAAACATTTGCCCGACATTTCCGCTTTTAAGAGCGACAAGGTAAACATAATCAACCAAGATGCCCGGTTTTTTGTAAAAAACGCGTCCGGGAAATACGATTGCGCCATAGTAAGTTTGGGAGATCCCTATACCGCGCAGATAAACAGGTTTTATACGATAGACTTCTTCCGGGAGATAGCAAAAGTACTTACCGAACGGGGCATCTTATCCTTTGCGGTCACATCATCCGAAAATTATATAGGGAAGGAGTTAGGACAATATTTAAGATCTTTGTATATAAGCGCAAAAAATGTTTTCCCGGAAGTCCTTGTTTTACCCGGGGGCACGGCGTGCTTTTTAGCGGCAAGATCCGAAGGAATATTGACAAGTGAACCCGATGTGCTGAGCGGGACGCTCCTTGAGCGGAGTATCGATGCCGAATATGTGAGAGAATACTATCTGAACGACAGGCTTTCGGCCGAGAGGGTAGAGCATATAAACGGTATTGTGAACGAAAATGATCCCGCGGTTGAAATTAATTCGGATTTTAGACCCATATCGTATTATTACGCGACTATTTTTTGGAGCACACATTTCGATGAACCTTTGTTCCGGGATATTCTGTCAGTCATAAAAAAGGAACAAATATGGCTTGGGACCGTAATATTATGTCTGGGAATATTTATTTTTTGCCTAAAGAAAACGAATGGAGTTTCCAAAAGAGGCGTGATGACGGCCGTTATGACCACGGGTTTCAGTGAGATCATCTTTCAGATCGCTATAATTCTAGCTTTTCAGGTAATATACGGATATGCTTTTCATAAAATGGGAATGATGATAGCCTCTTTTATGGGAGGATTGGTAATAGGGAGCATTATAGCCGCACGATATGTGGATAAAGTACTTAAGCATAAACGTGTATTCGTGTTGACGCAGGTTGGAATATGTTTTTACCCATTGATCCTTCCCTTTATTTTTACTTACTTCTCCAAGACAGGTCCCGGTGTTCCCGTGTCTTGGTTCGGCGCAAACATAGTCTTTCCGTTTATCCCGGCGATCGCTGGAATAATGGGGGGAATGCAGTTTCCGATCGCGAACAAGATAATGACAGAAGGCGGGGAAAATAGCGGCAGTGTCGCGGGAAAAACCTACGGTCTGGATCTTTTCGGGGCCGGGATCGGGGCGCTCTTAGCCGCGGCTATACTTATTCCCGTTCTGGGAATATTCGGGGTATGCTACATGACCGCGATAATAAATTTTACGGTATTAGCGGCTCTTATGTTATAATTTATAACTATGATCATCACACGGCAAAGACCATTTTTTAAAATTTTAGAAGAGCTTAAAGGAAAAAAAAAGGTCTTTCTTATAGGTTGTGGTCTGTGCGCTGCCAGTTGCAAGACCGGGGGTGAAGACGAAGTAAGAAAGACGGAAAGAGACCTCATCGAAAACAGAAAAACAGTAACAGGATGGGCTGTGCTCGAGGCAGTATGTAATCTTTTAGAGATCAAACGTTTGTATCGCAGAAATAAGAAAGAAATTGATGATGCGGACGCTATTTTGAGCATGTCATGCGGCGGCGGAGCGCAAGCTATAGCGGATGTAATAGAAGACGCGGATGTTTTCACCGCGAATGATACTATGTTCCAGGGAGAGATCACAAAAAAGACCATACGGGAAACCGAATTTAAAGAAAAATGTTCTTTATGCGGAGAATGTATATTAAATTCGATGGGGACCATATGTCCGGTGACGAGATGTCCCAAATCATTGATCAACGGGCCTTGCGGCGGGGTGAAACTAGGCAAATGCGAGACAGACAAGGATCTGGATTGTGTTTGGATAAAGATATACGACAGGTTAAAGAGAACCGGCAAGCTTGGCGACATGAAAAAAACGCGTATGCCGAGAGATCACGGAAAGGACAAAAAACCAAGAAGCTTGAAGACGAAATAGATGGACTTCATTTCAATAAAAGATAATACGGAAAAAGTGCTTAAAGGACTTCCCGAGGGTGTCGAGCTAGTGGCCGCGGCTAAGACCCGTACGGCCGAAGAAATAATGGAAGCCGTTAACGCGGGAGTTAAGATCATAGGAGAAAACTATGTCCAGGAAGCTAAGGATGTTTTTTCTTCGGTAGGAAGAAATGTTAAATGGCATTTTATAGGACATTTGCAGAAAAATAAAGTGAGGAAAGCAGTAGAGATATTTGACACGATAGAAACCGTTGATTCCTTCGCTCTGGCCTCAGAGATCGATAAGAAATGCGGAGAGATAGGCAAGAAAATGACGGTCTTTATCGAGATAAACAGCGGAAAAGAAAAACAAAAGTTCGGAGTTTTGCCGGAAAAAGCCCTCAGTATTATAAAAGAGATATCCGGTTTATCAAATATACGGGTCAAGGGGCTGATGACAATGGGTCCTTTTTCAGGCGAAGCGGAAGAAGCTAGACCTTATTTTTCCGAAACAAAAGCGCTTTTTTTTGATATAGAAAGAGAAGGCATCGAGAATATAGAAATGAAATATCTTTCTATGGGCATGACAAATTCATATCTGGTAGCTATACAAGAAGGGGCCAATATGGTAAGAATAGGGACAAAAATATTCGGAGACAGGAGGTAAAAATGGATGTTAGGGTTCTATATGACAGGGACGCAAAAAAAGGATTTTTATCGGGAGAGGGGTTTTCTTGTCTTGTGGACGGCAAAATACTTTTTGATACGGGGGAGGTTCCGAACTATCTTATCGAAAATATGAAGCGGATGAAAATAAACACGGATAAATTGGAAGCGGTCGTTATCTCGCACGATCATTGGGATCATACGAGCGGGCTATGGGAAATACTTAGACGAAAACGCGGGTTAAGGGTGTACGCGTGTCCGTCTTTCAGCGATACATTCAAAAAATGTGTTGAGGAATTGAAGGGGGAGCTCATCTTAACGGTGGAACCCATGGAAATAGCTCCTAATATATTCGTAACAGGAGAACTGGCCGGAGAGTACAATTCGGATTATCTTCCCGAGCAGGCTTTAGTGATAAATGGCGACAAAGGAACTACGATCATAACAGGTTGCGCTCACCCGGGAATAATTAATATATTAGAGTACACCAAGAACAATTTTAAAATGGATAGGATGTATATGATCCTGGGAGGGTTTCATTTAGAAGGCTTGGAAAGAAAAGAGATAAGTGATTTGATCTCAGATCTGAAAAAGTTTGGGATACAAAAGATGGGACCGACACATTGTTCGGGAGAAAAAGCAAAACGCATATTCAGCGGGCAATATCATAATAATTGTGTCTCGGTCAAAGCGGGTGCTGTTTTTAAAGTCTGAAACGATCATAAGCGGAGTACCGGGAGAGAGGACGAAGGATGAGTGACAAAAAGATGTACGATATCGTTATAGTAGGAGGAGGACCCGCGGGATTGACCGCGGCGATATATGCCGCAAGAAGCCGGATGGACATCCTTCTTATAGAAAGTCTTGCGGTTATGGGGCAAGCGACTATGACGGATATGATCGAAAATTATCCCGGGGTCGAGAGATCTACGGGGTTCGATCTTATAAACACTTTCAAAGGGCAAGCTAAAAAATTCGGGATGAAAGATCAATTCGGAACCGTTAAAAAAATATCCGCCAGAGAAGAAAAAGGGAAAAAAGTTTGGCAGGTTGAAGATGAGAACGGGACCTATGATGCTCTTTCCGTAATAGTGGCTTCTGGAGCAAAAGCGAAAAAAATAGGTGTTCCGGGAGAAACTGAAATGTTGGGAAAAGGAGTGTCTTATTGCGCTACGTGTGACGGCGCTTTTTTTAAGGAAAAGGATATTGTTGTCGTAGGCGGAGGAGATACCGCCGTTGAAGAGGCTCTATTTCTCACAAAATTCGGCAGGAAAGTGACTTTGATCCATCGCCGTGACCGTTTCCGTGCTTCAAAAATACTTCAAGAAAGAGTGTTCGCGAATAATAAAATTGAGGTCGTATGGAAATCGGCGGTTAAAAAGATAAACGGCGCGAATAAAGTCAATTCAGTTACTATAGGGAATGTCGACAGTCCGGCGCAAGAAACAGAGATCAAATGTGACGGGGTTTTTGTCTTCGCGGGGTGGCAGCCGAATACTGATTTCCTTAAAGGCACAGCGGATCTTGGAGAGAAAGGCGGAATAAAAGTGGGTACGGCTATGGAAACATCCGCTCAAGGTATTTTTGCCGCTGGAGACTGCTGCGAAAAAATATTTCATCAAGTTATTACTGCCTGTGGGGACGGAGCCGTTGCGGCATTTTCCAGTCAGAGTTATGTTGAGCGGCTTAAGGGGACGGAGTATAAGTAGGGGCAATTCATGAATTGCCCCTACTTTTTTAGTTCAAAATTTTAACAATAGGGAGAGAAACATGAGATCAGATCAGATGAAGAAAGGGGTGGAACGCGTGCCGCATCGGTCCCTGTTCAAAGCTTTAGCATACACGGATGAAGAACTTAATAGGCCTATTATAGGTATAGCGAATTCCGCCAGTGAAGTTATCCCTGGACATAACCACCTTAAGGAACTGGCGTTGGCGGTAAAGGCTGGGATCAGGATGTCCGGCGGAACCCCAATGGAATTCAATACTATCGGTCTTTGCGACGGTATTGCCATGGGACATAAGGGTATGAAATATTCATTACCGTCACGCGAACTTATCGCGGATTCGGTAGAAACAATGGGTATGGGATTTCCCATGGATGGTATTGTTTGTATCTGTTCCTGCGATAAGATAGTTCCGGGCATGATGATGGCGATGCTGCGTCTTAATATCCCGGCAATACTTGTCAGCGGCGGACCTATGCTTGCCGGATGCGCCAAAAAAACGGAAAGTGATCTTATTTCCGTATTTGAAGGAGTAGGAGCTCGAGCTTCTAAGAAAATAACGGATGAAGAACTTAAGCAGCTTGAAAATGAAGCATGTCCAGGTTCGGGTTCTTGTTCAGGGATGTTCACGGCGAATTCTATGAATTGTTTAAGCGAAGCTCTTGGTTTAAGTCTTCCCGGTAACGGGACCATACCGGCGGTTATGGCAAAAAGGATGAGGTTAGCGAAACTCGGAGGGATGAAGATAATGGAACTTGTGGCCAGAGATATTAAACCGAGGGATATTGTCACGCAGAAGGCGTTTGAGAACGCTATAGCCGTAGAAATGGCGCTGGGAAGTTCCACAAATACGGTACTCCATCTTCCCGCGATAGCGAATGAAGCCGGAATAGAACTTGATCTGGAGCTTTTCAATGAAATAAGCGAACGCACGCCTAACCTTTGCCGGATATCTCCCGCGGGGACGCATCATATGCAGGATCTGGATAAAGCGGGCGGAATACCCGCGGTTATGGCGGAGCTCAATAAGAAGAAGCTTATACATACCGGGCCGATCACGGTTTCGGGTCTTACCGTTAAGGAAAATATCCATGACGCGGAAAATCTTGACCCCGAAGTTATCAGACCCGCGGATTCTCCGTATACGGAAGACGGGGGGTTAAGTATCCTGTTCGGTAATATCGCGCCGGACGGAGCGGTAGTAAAAAAAGCCGCCGTTGACAAAACGATGCTGACACATGAAGGCCCGGCAAGGGTCTTTGAATCCGAAGAGGACGCTATGAAAGCGATAATGGGCGGAAAGATCGAAAAAGGTGATGTTGTCGTAATTAGATACGAGGGACCCAAGGGCGGTCCCGGTATGAGAGAAATGTTAAGCCCGACTTCCGCTATCGTAGGAGAGGGGTTAGATAAAGAGGTAGCGCTTATAACGGACGGCCGCTTTTCGGGAGGCACAAGAGGAGCAGCGATAGGCCATATCTCACCTGAAGCCGCCGAAGGCGGGGTTATTGCTATAGTAAAAGAAGGCGACAAAATAAAGATCGATATACCCAATAAAGCCATACATCTTTTAGTGGACGATAAAGAGATAGAAGAACGCTTTAAGACCTGGGAACAACCGGAACCAAAAATTAAAACGGGATATTTATACCGCTATTCCAAACAAGTCTCCTCAGCCGCAAAAGGCGCCATCTTCGTGGATTAAGGGATAGATCAGCGGGGACTTGCTTTCGTTCGTGTGATGGGCAGGAAGCAAGGCCTTCATTCACGGTGTCATTTTTTTACGCTTTTTTTCTAACTTTTTAGGGGTGTTAAATGAACTCGCCCTGTACCGGGAACGGCACAGGGCTCAAAAAGCATTTAACACTTATCCCTAAAAAGTTAAAAAAAAAGCTAAAATGACACAATTGTTCATTCAGGCCTTGCTTCCTGCCTCAAAAATCAAACAACCTTCCCACTCCGGGGAAAGCGTATCGGCGCTCATCAAAAATCTAACCATTTGACGTACCCGGATTTGTTTTGTAAGATATTGTTTGGTGGATAGTTATGTACCGTCTGGCTTATAAGCTTCAGTTTATGGGTGTTTTTTGAGCATAATTTTAAATATTATGAAAGTGCATGATTTAAATATTGAGAAGTACGCAAAAATCAAGAAACCTGAAGGATTTACTCCGACAGAAAAGCTCTTAGGTGATTTATGTGACAAAACTTTTTTGAAATTATGGAGTTACTTAAATCCTTATAAAGATGATGGCAAAGAGCTTTGTGATCTGCTGGTTGTTTTTGAAAATCATGTTTTTATTTTTTTTGACCGTGAAAGTAAACGACTAATAGACCCATCTAGTGATTTTCAGGTTTCTTGGTCGAGGTGGAAAAAAGAGGTTATTGATAAACAAATTAAAACGGCTTTAGGCGCCGAACGATACATAAAAAGCAAAAGAGGCATTTATTTAGACAATAAACAACAAACGCCTTTTCCGATACCAATTCCTCAAAAAGATATTCAAATTCATAAAATTATTATCGCACACGGGGCAAGTGAGGCATGTAGAGCCTTCTCGAAAAAGAATATTACAGGAAGTTTAGCAATAACTTACGCAGAAGATGTTTTCCCGGGAAACTTTCCTTTTATTATAAATTTGCATAAAAATGATTTAATTCATGTTTTTGATAGTGAAAATATCCGATTGATATTTAATGAACTGGATACCTTTTATGATTTTAAAACATATATATTAAAAAAAGAAAAGGCGATATCTGATCTACACGGATTAACTTATTGTGGAGAGGAAGATTTGTTGGCTCATTATTATTTAAATTTTGATAGCGAAAGTAATTGTCATTTTATAGGGGTCAAGGACAAAAATCCCGATTTGCTCTGTATCTGCGAAGGGGAGTGGGTAGATTTTGTTAAAAAAAGGCAATATAAATTAAGAAAGAAAGCAAACGAGGTTTCATATTTTTGGGATCATTTAATTCAAAAAACATCGGAATTTGCATTAAAAGGCGAGGTGGTTGGAAATGCAAAAATTTATTCCGGCGATAGCGCAATCCGGGAAATGGCAAAAGAGCCAAGATTTCATAGAAGAGCATTATCGGCAAGGATGATAGAAGCTATTAGAAATTTTCCCGATAATGTTGGATCAATTTTTAAATCGGCTAGTTTCACGCCTTCATTTTATTCTGACACAGGGTATGCTTTTTTACAATTGAAGGTTGATGAAAAAGGCAATTATGAAAAGGAGTATCGGCCTCGGAGACGAGCTATGCTTACCATTCTTTGTGGGGTTGTTAAGAATATGTTCCCAGAGCTCAATAAAGTTGTTGGAATTGCTATTGATGCGCCAAAGTTTGCTAAGGGAAATTCAGAAGATTTTTTGTTACTCAAATGTGATGATTGGTCTGAAGAGGATAGGAAATATTACGAGGAACAGAATAAGGCTCTCAATTTTTTTAAAACGAAGGCTACAAAAATAGGCACTTTTAATGTTTCAGAATTTCCTGACGACGGACGGGTATATAAACGCAGCGAGTTTGGGCGAAACGAGGAGCCATGTCCTTGAGGGGTCAGCAGCTCAAAAGGCCTCGAAATTGGAAATAAGTCCTTCTGTCTCTTTTCTCAACTCTTTATCCTTCCCCATCTCTCTTTCCGAGTCCTCCACCCTCTCCGGGGAAAGTGTATCGGCGCTCCTCACCGGAGGATTTTTTAACGGCTTTTTCCGGATATTTTGAGGTCATGCAGACTTTTTCTCCTCCGCTTCGTCTTCGGAGAAAAACTGCATGATAGGTAATTTACCTCAAAACACCCGAAAAAACCCTAAAATCCACCAATGGTTCGTTGCCCCGCCACACTTTCCCCTAAGCGCCTTCTCCTATTTCCCTTGCGAAGAGCTTATGTAGAGGTATAATGTACGTTAAGAGATAAATGTTTGTTCTGTAAAATATTGTCTCGATATAAGTTATGTAAAGCGACCTTGGGTTCAAGCTGGCTTGCTTCCCGAGTTAAAATGCTACACTATGAACTGTTTAAACCGGATAATTGAGAATAAAAATAAAAATAGTAGGAGGAAAATGTGAATAAAACTGAATGGAATCTTACTCTTATTCGTATTTTAAGTGAACTTTCTCCTAAGGAATGGTGTAGGCTGGGCTTCGCCATAGTTCTTATTTTTTTAGCCGTTTTTATCGTAACAAGGACTGTTGGCCCTCATCTAAAAACTCATCGCTTTATGGCTGGAAATGGTGGTGATGGAGGGGATGCCAAAGCTTCTGATGATGCTGTTGCGGTTGGTGGTAATGGAGGACCTGGCGGAGGGATAGGTGGAGGAAAAGGTGGTGATGGAGGGGATGTAGAAGCCTCCGGGCAAGGCTCTACAGCAATCGGTGGAGATGGAGGAGGGGGTGGCCGTGCGGATGGTAGAGGCGGAAAAGGTGCAAACAGCCCCTTGAAAAAGCTTCCTTTGGAAACATTAAAAGGGTTTGGGTTAACAGGAAACGAGAACTATGGTTCTGGTGGAAGTGGAGGTAATACACAAGAATATGATCGACGTGTAAAGGTTCTTAAAGAACTTGGCTTGGAATATTCCAATGAAAATCCGGGGTTAAGTTTAAATACAATGTCAGGAGTGAAAATGCCTCCTCTTGAGTGGATCAACAAACGTCTGGCTCAAGAGAAAGAATCCTTTAAAGTTGAGTTTGTAGAACATGCTACAGATTTCTTTTTGCATTCAGTTGATGTAGACAATAAATAATGCAGGCTGAAAAATAAAAGAAAACGCTAAGTAATTAATGTAGCTTCTTTAGCACAATCTCTTTCATTCAAATAGTTGCGAAACTCGTCCAATACGAGGAGCCAAAAAAAAGCCCCAAAGTGTTGCCACTTTGCGGTTTTGCCTCCGCAGACGGAACGTGATCATTAACCACACAATCTTCTGTTTCTCTTGCAAAGATGTGACAGCCATGCCCTTAATTTGATGCGCATACTTTGTGAAAGGCGAAAGGCAAGACGGCGGGTGGGCATGTCCGAGCACTGCAGCGGTTTTGCCGCCGAAAAGGATGACAATATTTTACGCTTCTTTGATTTTCTCCTCCTGAAGATTAAAAATAACAGGTAAAACCGCGAAGCGCGCAGGATGTGCCCGCCTGCCGTCCCCGTGGCTAACGTGAGACCGTTTTTCTGGATTCCCGACAAAAACATTCGGGAATGACAACACGTAAAAGTGC
>JBDRBI010000134.1:0-4086 GCA_043822885.1 Candidatus Omnitrophota bacterium | reverse complement strand
TCCTCCGTAGCCTTGCCTGTCCCGCCTGTCCCGAGCGAAGTCGAGGGGAGCGAAGGCGAGGGGGCGAAGGGGGAAGGAACAAAGGCAATCTCACAACGAGATTGCTTCAGTCCTTCGGACTTCGCAATGACCGAACGGCGAGGAACAAAGGCAAAACTGTCATTGCGAGGAACAAAGGCAAAACTGTCATTGCGAGGAACAAAGTGACGAAGCAATCTCAAAACAAAAAAACAATTAACCGCCCCAGCTGGGACGAATATTTTCTGAACATAGCGGATCTCGTAGCAACGAGGGCTACATGTTTAAGAAGAAAAGTCGGAGCCGTTGTCGTTAAGAACAAACAGATACTCGCGACCGGATATAACGGCGCTCCTACCGGCATAGAACATTGCGATAAACTCGGATGTTTGAGGGAAAAAATGGGCGTCCCGTCGGGAGAAAGACATGAACTTTGCCGCGCGCTTCACGCGGAGCAGAACGCTTTTCTGCAGGCTTCAAGACACGGAGTCAGTTTAGACGGAGCTATTCTTTATATAACCACACAACCATGCAGTATTTGCGCTAAGATGATAATAAATACAGGGATCAAAAAAATAATCATCAGAGGATCTTATCCCGACGAATTCGCGTTAGAGCTTCTGCGCGATGCCGAAGTAAACTTGGTGGTGTTTGAAAAATGAGATGTTCGCATTGCGGCAACATGGAAGACAAGGTAATTGACTCACGTATGAGCGCGGAAGGGCTCAGCACGAGGAGGCGAAGAGAATGTCTGAAATGCGGCAAGAGGTTCACTACATACGAATACGTGGAAAAAGCGCCGCTAATGGTCGTTAAACGTGACGGTACACGCAATAGGTTCGATAGGGAAAAAATAAAAGCGGGCATTATGAAAGCCTGCGAAAAACGGCCTATCAGCATGGATGAAATAGAAAGGACAGTAGATGAAATAGAACGCGAAGTTCAGAAAAAAGCGGAAACGGAGATCAAATCGACCGCGATAGGGAACATGGTCATGGAAAGACTCTATAGCCTGGACGAAGTCGCGTACGTTAGATTTGCTTCAGTTTACCGAAGGTTCAAAGATGTCTCCCATTTTATGAAAGAACTGGAAAAATTCCTAGAATAAATATCTCATACTCTCCACGTCGTCATTGCGACCCCCGCTGCTCCGCTTTGCGGAGCAAGGCGACGGGGGAAGCAATCTCATTAAATGGATTGCTTCACTCACTACGTTCGTTCGCAATGACGGAAGTACCCTATTTATCACAATTTCCCAAGATCCTTCAGAAGAACCGTTTTATCGGCGTTAGATCCGAACCACTCGTCCATTTTATTAAGCTGTTTACGCGAAAGTATGTCCGAACGTAACGATGCTTTAGCTGTTTCAAAAGCGTCACTTTTAGTGTCTGCGGGGATGAGGCGTTTCACGCGAGCTATGACGAAACCGTCTTTTACTTTCATCGCTCCGGAGATATCTCCGACGGAGGAAGAGTGCGCCCATAGAGCCAGTTCTCTAGCCGGGCCGAGGTTCTCTACATAAGAACCGGACGAGATGATTTCGGTATCTTCCGCTTTTCTGTCCAGCTGTAAAGCGGCCTCTTCAAAAGTTATGTCTTTAGATGTAAGAGCGGCGCTAATTTCTTTTGCTTTCTGCTGTGCAAGACCTATGAGCTTTTTATCTAAAAGGATAGCTTTGATCTCTTCACGGACTTCTTCAAAAGTTTTTGTTCTGGAAGGGTCATCCCCGATCTTGCGCAAAAGATATGCGGTTCCCTTGTCTCCTGAGTCGGGAAAAACGGGATAAGAGACAGCGCCTATCGCGTCAAGCTCAAAAGCCGCGTCACGAAAAGATCTGAAAAACGAAATACCAGGAACAATGTCATTGTGAGTAAATGATCCGGTTGTTTTAAAAGCGAGACCTTTTTCTTTGGAAAGAGAGGACAATTCCGCGTCTCCGTCGGAGAGTTCCTTGAAAAGCCCAAGACTTTTTTCTTCCGCTTCCCTTTTTTCTTCGGCGTTTTCATAAGGAAACTCGGTGTACTCTATGTCTATTGAGGGTTGAGTGAAAAAATCCTTTTTATTAGCAGTGTAGTATTCTCTCTCTTCATTTTCCGATACAGGGGCTTGATCCGGGAACAGTGTTTTATCTACGAGAATATAAGAAAGAACCGACGCGTCTTTGCTGACCTTATAGGCTTCGACAATTTCTTCTTCAGAGACCGATATATCTTCCAACACCTTTTGACGGAACGCGCCTACCTGTATATTTTCCTTTGTAAGCTCTTCGAACATCCGCGGTTCCATTCCGAGATTATTCCGCAGTATATAGTCATAGACAGATCTGTCGAACATACCGTTCCTTTGAAAAAGGGGATGCTGTGAAATGAAGAGCAGAAGGTCAGAGTCTTTTATTTTTATTTTTTCTCTTTTCGACGCGTCCAACAAAACCAGTCTTTCCCAAGCCATGTGGTTAATGACCGCGCGGTTCTCGAGGATACGGTTCAAAGTATCAAGATCCGTGTAATGAGAAAATATAAGCTGGGCCCGTATCCCTCGGACGCTTTCAGCGAGATCGTTCACGGTAACAGTTTTATTGTTGATCTTTCCTACTGCCCCGGGACCGGAAGTAAGGCTGCCCGCGCCCCAAAGAACAAAAGCCGGGACTATGAGAATAAGAAGAGCAAGAAGAACTCTTTTTGAAAATTTTTTACTTCTAAGTATACTTAGTACCATCAGATCACCCTCTCCTTTTAAATGTTGTCAGCTTTTCTACTATTATAGAGATTTTCCTCCGTACTGCAACCGTAAAAAGCGGGGGGTACTTTTTGGTGAATAGTGAATGGTGAATGAGGAATAGGCTGAAGGACAAAAAGTCTGATGAGATTGCTTCGTCGTTCGCTTCGCTTTCTCCTCGCAATGACTGTAGGAAAAAATGTCATTGCGAGGAACGAAGTGACGAAGCAATCTCATCAGGCTTTATATATTAGCCTTCGTCCCTCTTCCCTCGTCCTTCTCCCCTCTACCTTCTATCTTCTGTCTTCTACCTTCTATCTTCTCCCGTCTATTTTCTTTTTCATATGAGAAAAACACATAAACGGGTATAATACTAACGTAAGAAGAGAGGGATGCATGAAGATACAAAAACAACTGGTAAAATACGGCAAAAAACTGCATGAAGATAAATTTGTTATCGGAGCCGGCGGTAATATAAGCGCGAAGGAAAAAGAGCTTATATTTATCAAGAAGAAATACGCGAATATGTCAAAGGGCAGAAAAAAGGACTATTTGCCCCTTGAGAGAACAAGGCAAGAGATGCCCGATGAGGAGCTTTTCAGCTCCGAAACACCTATGCACCTTGCGTGTTATGAAGCAAGGGAGGATATCGGCGCGGTCATACATGTACATTCACCGCTAATGACAGCGACCGCGTTCAAAACGGACGTGATAAAAGATATTTCATATGAAGCCGATTGCGTCATAGCTTCGGACGTACCTATTATAGAATACATACAGCCGGGGTCGAAAGCCCTGGCGGCGGAAGTTTCTGATAAGATAAAGAAAGGAGCAAATGCCGTCCTTATGAAGAGACACGGAGCTTTAACCGTGGGGAAAGACCTAGAAGAGGCTTATATGAGGATCCTGGCATTAGAAAGAGCCTGTATTTCATATTTGATGGGCAAGGGATGATGGGCAAAGAAGGTCTTGCTTGACTATATATTATAATTGATATACAATTTACACAAAATTTTTATAATAGTTTAGCTTGCATAAGAAACGCAAAGCGCATAGGGCATAGAGCATGGTATATTGACCGCTACGCTCCTCCGTCATCCTGATCCCGAGAGACTGATCGAGGATGTAATGTCCGGGACAGTTTTTATTTTTATAATGCCATGCGCCATGCTCTTTGCGCTATGCAACTTATGCAGGCTAAACTACTGCAACTTTTTTAAAATACGGCTAGACACATGTCTACAAAAGGGGGAAGTGTCTCCGGACGTTTTCCTATTTAGGACGGTAATGAAAACAAAAAGAGGGAGAAATGAAGGCAAAAAAACTGAAACTTGGAATTCCTAAAGGAAGTCT
>JBDRBI010000133.1:0-3154 GCA_043822885.1 Candidatus Omnitrophota bacterium | reverse complement strand
CCTGTCCCGAGCGAAGCCGAGGGGTTGACTCTCTGACCCTTAACCCTAAATGCCATGCTCTCTGCCCTATGCTCTATGCCTAAATGTTTCCAACCATTTATTAAACTCTATCGCGAATCTTGATAATTTTAATTTCTCCGGCAATCCGTACTCTCTTAATTTTTCTTCTAAACACTTTTCCCTTTCCTCTATGTTTTCATGTACGAACTCATCAAAAGGGTTTACAGCCAGCATCGTATCCGAATAGCCGTCCCATTTGTCATTTACGGGTAATCCCGTGCTTTTGAGAGATAGGTCCCAAGTCGCATCCACAAGAACCCATTTTGATCCGACAAGAACTTTGCAAGCCAAATGATAAGTTTCGGGTATTTCCAATATCAGGGCCCGTACGTTTTTCGGAAATACGATATCCATTTCGTCCCATTTGAACGCATACGTGTGATACCGGACACCTATTCCCAATCTGTTATACAATAACCCCAACAGATAATGTTTGGGAACACAGGATCCTTTATTGTCCGAGAGCATACGTTCCGGACCTTTCTCGGGGTCAAAATGGTCCAAAACTACGGCATAGGGAATATCTTGTATTTGCCGGTAGATATTCACCCGTGCTTCTTCTTGCGATAGACCTCTTGTCCAGTCCTTGAATTTATTGTCTATTAAACTGCTCATTGGCCCCTCTGTCTTCCCATATGAACACTTTGTCGCCGCGGTGTACGGGAAACGGCAATTTGATACCCGCTTTATTACCCTTCTCGACAAAGTCTACCGGCACATGATCTATCTCTATTTCATTCACCTCGGTAAACCCCGCGGGTGTGGTCTTTCCCGTTATCAATATCTTTTGTCCTGATCTTAAATTTCCGGTCCTTACGGATATTTCGGCAACATTGATCTTTTTGTAAAATTTTATCACTTCTCCCAAATAGGTTTTTTCATATTCTTTTTCGGCGGCCCCTTCCGCGCCTTTTGGCCTTCCGAAATAGAACCCGCCGGTAAACCCTCGATTGAACGTACGGGAAAGCCGCTCCAAAAGTTCATTCTTTTTTTCTTCGGACAGCCTTTTTTCAAAAAAGGTATCTACGCCTTCTCTATAAACCGCCGTCACCTCACCCACATATTCGGGAGGACGATTTCTCCCCTCTATCTTTAATGCCTCTACTCCTGTTCCTATGATCTTGTCCAGAAACTCTATCGTACATAGATCTTTCGCGCTCAGGATGTAATCTTCTCCCAAAGTATATTCACATTCATCCTCTTTGTCCCTTATCACGAACTCTCTGCGGCATGGCTGCAGACATTTTCCCCTATTAGCGGATCTTAAAAAAGATTCGTGTGATAATAAACATCTTCCGGAAACGCTTAAACACATTGCTCCGTGCGCGAAAACTTCGATCCCGCATTTTATGTTCTCTCTTTCTTTTCTTGAAATAATATTCCCTATGTCCCTTAAAGTGCTTTCTCTCGCCAGAACTACGCGTTTCGCTCCGAGTGCATCATAAAATTTTAACGCTTCAAAATTAGAGACACTCGCTTGAGTAGAAATATGTATGGGAAGTCCTATTTTTTTGGCCTGAACCAGTACCGCCATATCCCAAAGAACTACTGCATCCACCCCTGAGTCTTTAGCGGTTTTAAGAATAGTCTCCGCTTTTTCTGTCTCACTATCATAAATCATAATATTAAGAGCCAGGTATCCCTTTTTCTCATTATCATGCAGGGTCTTCATCACCTTTTTTATCTCAAGGATATCAAAGTTGTCGGCACCTTGCCGCATATTGAGCCCTTTGACCCCAAAATACACGGCATCCGCGCCTCCGGTGAGGGCGCTATGCAATGAACTCCAATTACCCGCGGGAGCGACTATTTCAGGTTTTTCTTTCATCTTTCTTTTGATTATGGGGACACCCATTTTCTAAGGTTTGGCCTCGGAAGCCGGAGCCTCCATCTTGTTGACAAGGAATGTTTTTTGCCCGAATATCGCGTCATTCGCGAATATCCTGAACTCATATTTACCGGGATGCATGAATTTTAGCGCTGATAGATTAAAAACCAGATCATGTGTAGCTAAGGGGTCGGTAACGGCGATCTCTTTGGGGATATCACTTCTTCCCACAACGGAGTTGTTTTCAAGGTCTATAAGTTCAAGATGAAAATTATATTCGCCGATCGCATCCGTGAACTTTATGTACACCGATAGAAAATTGTGTATACATGGAAATTTAAACGCGTTAATATTCCCGAAAATACCGATAAGGCTCTTTTTGTTGGTATCCGCCTCGGTTATCACTTTATCGCATATAAGCATAGCATTGACTATAGGCCTGACACTATTTTTCATATCCCCCCCGTTCCGCTGACAATGATAATGAGTCAAAGGTATTATAGCAGAACACCCCGCATTAATCCATAGCATCTTCCATGAAATCGTAACGTTACAAAAACGGATAAATGGCGCAAGCGGGCATTTTCGCTTTTACGCAATTTCTTAACGCTTTTTTTCTATCTTTTTAGGGGTGTTAAATGAACTCGCCCTCACTGTTTTTTTATAGGTGTTCGGGCTCAAACAGCATTTAACAATGTTCCCCTAAAAAGTTATAAAAAAAGCTAAAATTGCGATGCGCTCAAATACCCGCTTGCGCCATTTATCCGTCATACCCACATTACACATCAGTTTCTAGGGTATAGGGTTGAGGGGTTAGGGTATAGCGTAAAGGTTAGCTAGCTGAAAGGTAAGATTCCAGGCCGGGACAGGTAACAGGCCCGGCCTGGAAATACATCTGGAAATAAATAAGGACTTTAGACTTTTGACCATTCTGCCATGCGCCATGCCCTATGCGCTCTGCACCCCAGTTACTAGGCTGATCTTACATACAAAATCGTATGTGTCTTCGTAGCAGGGTTCATCTCTGAGATAAAAGAGGCTTTGTATGTGGCGAAAATGTATTCCGCGAACTGTGAAAAAGAAAAGGCTTCAGTACTTTCGAGATTTGTGTTATTAAACCACATATATTTTCCGTCTTTCTCGAAAACACATATTGCGTGACTTTTACTGCCGTCTCCGATGGCCAAAACTTTTGGGTCATACCCCAGAACTTTCAGGACAGCCGCGCTCAAAAAGGCATAATCTTCGCAGTCTCCGTATTTTCGA
>JBDRBI010000132.1:0-19848 GCA_043822885.1 Candidatus Omnitrophota bacterium | reverse complement strand
CAGAGCCGTCTGCCGCATGGACCGTGTCCGCCCAACATTCTTGCTTCGTCTCTTACGCCTATTTGCCTGAGCTCTATACGCACCCTGAAAATATTAGCCAGATTTTTGACCAGTTCTCTGAAGTCTACCCGGCTTTCCGATGTAAAATAGAATATTATCTTTGACCGGTCAAAAGAGTATTCTGCATCCACTAATTTCATGGGAAGTTTTTGCTCCTCCACTTTTTTAGCGCATATTTTCAACAGATCCTTTGTTTTGCTTTTATTTTTAGTTATCTGTTTCTCATCCCAGGGATTTGCTTTGCGGATGATCTTCCTTACGGGTTTTTCCAATAGATTAATATCTTTGACCGTCTCATTGGGTGAAATTACTTCTCCGTATTCGAGACCTCTATCCGCTTCTACTATCACTTTATCCCCGGATACAAATTTCATGCCTCCTGTCAGGAAAGATCTTATCTCTCCCGCTGTTCTAAGCTGTACTTGGACTATTTCCTGCATTATATTCTCCGTTGTTTATAGAAGTTAGAGACATGAAAATTGGCGACCAGGTCACCAGTCACCAGTCACCAGTCACTATTCCCCATTCACCATTCACTATCCACCATTTACCTCACAAACACTCCCGGCAGCATACACGCCACTGCCTTGGAATTGACATTAGACATTAATGCCTTTCTAAGATCTATCAGATCTCGGGTGATATCGTATATTTTATCAGCGCTATATCCCTTTAGTACCCCGTATAGACCGCTGTTCTTGAATTCTTTATCTATCATTAATCTCTCCAGACCTTCCACCCCCAAAGCGGTATCCCTTAAAAGCATAATGAGTATTTCTATGTCTTCCAATAGATCATTTTTACTATCATGTATCCAGTCCGAACTTCCGGCATGTTCATCTTCTATGATAGCTTTCATAAGTTCCATGATATTATTTTTTTTCTCTTCTATACCCTCTTCCAGTATTTCAATAGCTCTTCCGGGCGATCCTTGAGAAAAACAAGCCAGAAATTCGGCATTATCTTTATCTTTACCGTCAAGCTCGGTCTCAATTATTTTTTTCGCTATATCTATCGGTAAAGAATTGAACCTTACTTCCGAGCATCGGGATATTATAGTCCCTAAAAGAAGTTCTCTTTTGTCGGTGATAAGTATAAGAACAGAGCTTTCCTGCGGTTCTTCCAATATCTTAAGAAGAGCGTTAGCCGCCGATACGGTCAAACAATGGGCATCCTCAATTACACATACACCTACCGGAGCTTCGAACGGTTTAAGGCTAAGGGCCTCTCTGGCAATACGCACTTGTTCGATCTTTATGGTCTTGTTCTTTTCAGGAACTATCCAAACAATATCCGGATGGCTAAGACCTTCCACTTTTTTGCACGCGCTACAGGATAAACACGCTTCAAGCGGAGCCCTTTTCTCCCTGCACATAAGCGTTTTGATGAACGCTTTAGCCGAAAGCGCGCGTCCTACTCCGCGCGGTCCCGAAAAAAGATAACTTTTAGCTAAGTTTCCCGACAAAATACTATTCGAAAGGTATCGGATAGCATTATCCTGCCCTTGTATATCTCTCAATAACACTGTTTACCACATCCTTTACGACAACATATGTGCGGCCGATATCTTCTTTGACCGTAATAACTTTTATTCTTTCCGGATCCTCTTTAGCTAAAGACTGGTATCCCTGTCTGACCCTTTCGTGAAATTCCAGATCTCTTTTTTCCATTCTGTCCGTATGGCCGACCTTTTCGGCGCGTTCAAGACCGGTTTCGATGTCTATATCCATTATTATTGTAAGATCCGGAGTAACACCGCCGGTAGCTATATCGTCAAGAACTTTTATTATTTTTTTGTCGAGACCCAGCCCGTATCCCTGATAAGCAAATGTGGCTGTGTTAAATCTATCGCAGATCACTATCTTACCGGCATCAAGCGCCGGGGAGATGATCTCTTCTACGTGCTGGGCGCGATCAGCTTCAAAAAGAAAAAGTTCGGCTTTTCTGCTTAAACTCACCGAATCTTTTTCTAATATCATACTTCGTATATATTCACCAAGCTCGGTACCCCCGGGTTCAGCGGTATGGATCGCATCATATCCTTCTTCTTTAAGCTCTTTGAACAATAGCCGCGATTGAGTGCTTTTACCGCTTCCTTCCGGACCCTCGAATGTTATAAAAATACCTTTTTTCATTTCTTCCGCCATACCGGCCCTTCCGAAGTATCTTCTACCGTTACCCCTTTAGCGATAAGTTCATCTCTGATCTTGTCGGCGTTCCCGAAATCTCTGTTTTTTCTCGCCGTTTCTCTTTTTCTTACCAAAAGATCTATTTCTTTCCTAAATCCGTCATCTATACTTTCTTCGGAAAAAGACAATCCAAATATATCCGACACTTCGAGTATCAGATCTCTTAGATCCGATATTACCGATACCGTAAGCGCGTCATCCTTTCCTTCCGCAAGAGCTTCATTACCCTTTTTTACGGCCTCGAAGATCACCGACATTGCTAATGGTGTATTAAAATCGTCGTTCATCGCATTCTTGAATTTTTCCCTTAGATCTTCTGTCTTTTTGCCGTATACCACACGGGGTATACGGTCATGAACTCCTTTGTAGTCCATGGCTTTTTTAAAGAATGTTTTTATGCGTTCTTTGGAAGTTTTGCTTGCTTCCATCTTATCGTCAGTATAATCTACCGGACTTCTATAATTGCTGTTCAGAAAAGCTATTTTAAGAACATCAGTATCTTCGTGTTTACCCAGGAAATCCGTTATAGTTATGTAATTACCAAGTGATTTCGACATTTTTTCGCCGTTTACGGTTAAAAGACCGTTATGCATCCAGTATTTTGCGAAACCCTTTCCTGTAGCGGCTTCCGCCTGGGCTATTTCATTTTCATGATGCGGAAAAATAAGGTCTAACCCGCCTCCATGTATATCAAACTCTTCGCTTAATATTCCCGTACTCATGACAGAACATTCTATATGCCATCCGGGACGTCCGTCTCCCCATGGGCTTTTCCATGAAGGTTCATCCGGTTTAGCCGACTTCCATAAAGCGAAATCTAGCGGATATTTTTTACTATCTCTTACTTCTACACGCGCGCCTTCGATCATTTCTTCTTTGTTCCGGTTAGATAGCTTCCCGTATCCATTGAATTTATCTACGCTGAAATAAACGTCTCCTCCAACGACATAAGCATATCCTTTTTCAATTATCTTTTCTATAAAAGTGATCATGTCGGCGATGTTTTCCGTTGCTTTAGGTTCGTAGGTAGGTTCCAGAATGCCGAATAGATCTAGTTGTTCATGATATATATTCAGATACTTAATGGCTATTTCTTTGACCTTTTCTTTAAGCGCCGTTAGGTCTTCTCTGTTTTCCCGCAGCTCACTTACGGCTTTATTGATTATTTTATCGTCAATATCCGTTACATTCCGCACAAAAATAACTTTATATCCCGCATGTTCAAGATACCTTCTGATAACATCAAAAACATAAGCGCTGCGGACATGCCCTATGTGAGGCATATCATAGACCGTAGGCCCGCAGACATACATATTCACCCTTCCGTCTTCGATGGCTTTGAACTCTTCTTTTTTTCTTGTTAATGTGTTGTAGATCTGCATAATTTTGCCTGTCCCCGTGGGGGGATGATCCGTAAACATTAAAAATCGTCATCCCGGACCCCCGCTGCTTTGTTTTGCAAAGCAAAACGACGGGGGATCCGGGACCCAATGAAAATATTTTTATGTGATCCCGGGTCTCTCGCCCGGGATGACGATTTATATACATCCCATCATAGGGGCGCACACATAGGTGCGCCCCTACTCTGTATGTTTATTTTTTTTCATGATGTTTATCTATCTCTTCTTCAATATGATCTATTTCATGCTGCAAACGTTCTAAAGCCTGCTGCAATGGATCCGGCAGAGATGAGTGATCCAGATTTACTCCGCCGGGGATACGTTTTCCGAGTCTTTTTGCTACTCTTCCGGGAACTCCCACTACTGTCGAAGAGTCCTCGACATCACGAAGCACCACCGCATTGGCCCCGATGAGAACATTGTTACCTATTGTAATATTTCCAAGTATCTTTGCTCCGGCGCCGACTACTACATTGTTTCCCAGGGTGGGATGCCGTTTTCCTTTTTCTTTACCTGTTCCGCCTAATGTTACTCCTTGGAACAATGTGACATCCTCGCCTATTACGGCGGTCTCTCCTATGACCACTCCCATGCCATGGTCGATAAAAAGCCCCTTCCCGATCTTAGCCGCGGGATGGATCTCTATCCCGGTAAAAAACCTTCCTATTTGAGATAGTAGTCTCGGGAGTACGGGAATAGACATCCGGTTCAGTACATGTGATACCTTATAGAATACAAGCGCATGAAACCCAGAATATGTAAAGATTATTTCGGCGGGATTTGATGCCGAAGGATCCCTTTCCATGGCGGCCTTTATCATATCTCTAAAAAACACGCGCGCTAATACGTAATAAGCCGCGATCAGTATTAACAGCCCGGTTAAAGTGTTAGAATAACTCATTATGCGCTCCTTGTACAAGTGAACAGAAAAAGTCAAAAAATCTAAAGTCTAAAGTTGGTGTAATGTGTTATGTGAAATGTGTAATGGCATTATGTTGGCTGTGTTACGTGCAACATTACACTTTACACATAACACATTACACAAAAAAGTCTTTGGTCTACGATCTTCTCTTCTTGACCCGCCTTCCTCCCGCGAGGGGGACGATCCGGGTCACGTGCCCCGAGCCCCGGGTCACAAATTAATCTTTTCTCTTCAACAACACCACCGCATGCGCTTCGATAGCTTCGCCTTTGCCTATCACGCCTAATTTTTCGAATGTTTTACCTTTTATATTCACATCGCTTTCATCCGCTTTCAGGATATTGCTTATAATACGTTTTATCCCGTCACTATACGGACCTATTTTGGGCTCCTCAGCAATTACCGTGCAATCCAGATTACCCAGACGAAAACCGTCTTCTTCCATAAATCGGTATACTTTTTCTAAAAACTCTATACCGGGAACATCTTTGTAAGAAGCATCCGTATCGGGGAATATTCTGCCTATATCTCCTCTACCTAAAGCGCCTAATATCGCGTCGCAAACAGCATGCAAGAGCACATCTCCGTCCGAATGACCTTCGAATCCTTTAGCGAACGGTATAGCGAGGCCCCCGAGCATCATTTTTCTGCCTTCTACCAATCTATGTATATCGTAGCCGATCCCTATTTTCATAATTAAACTCAAATTGTGTGTAAAGTGTAATGCGTCATGTGTAAGATCACATTCCACATCACACATTACACTTTACACTAACTTTTATTCCTTATTTTCACTATTCCTATCCTCCCCATGCATGTTCGCGAATATCATTCTGCCGGCGGATGTCTGAAGTACGCTTGTCACGACGATCTTAGCACTCTTACCTATAAGCCTTCTCGCGTTCTCCACGACTATCATAGTCCCATCATCCAAGAAAGCAACTCCCTGATTCCTTTCTTTCCCCTCTTTCTTTATCTGTACATCCATCTGCTCTCCCGGGAACATAACGGGTCTCAAAGCATTAGCAAGATCATTAATATTTAGCGCTTCGACACTTTCTATCTTGGCTACCTTATTCAGATTAAAATCATTGGTTATCACACCGCAGTCCAGCATCTTGGATAATCTCATAAGTTTGGCATCCACCCCTTTTATATCGCTTAAACCGTCATCATGCACAATGATCTCCATACCCTTGATGGCTTTTATCTTCTCGACCATATCCAGACCGCGTCTTCCGCGGTTTCTTTTCGAATCATCGGAACTATCGGAAACCTGCTGGAGCTCCTGCAGTACAAAACGAGGTATTACTATCTTTCCCTTTAGGAATCCGGCTTCGAATATTCCCGCTATCCTGCCGTCAATAATGACGCTTGTATCTAAAATATAGAGTTGATTCTTAACGTCTTCGCGTGAAAATCTTACATAGGGTATTACCAGATTGAACTCATCTTTGCCCTTTACGGATATCACCATACCCAGATAACAAAAAACAAGCGTAAAAACTATCTGTAGTGAGGAGTATACGATCTCGTTTATCGGAAGCAGTTTAAGAATAAGCGTGATCATCCATGCCATAAAAAATCCGAAAATAAGGCCGAAAGCCGCGGCTGAAAGGTTCCTTAATGATACTCTTTCAAGTCGGCTTTCTATGAACATCAGTATCCCGCCGCCGAAAAATCCTAAAGAAGCGCCTATAAGAGCGCCGTCTTTAGCAAAACTCGTAAATAATTGTCCGAAATAATACCCGCAAACCGTACTTAAGATCAGAAAAAAAGTTCTTATCAATCGAATAGTCATTTCATCTCCTTAATTTTTAGAAGCTAGATGCGAGAGATGAGAAAATAGATCTAAATAAAAATCCCTTTTTCCTCGCCTCCACCTTCTGACAAATGGAGACGTCATCCATTTGTTAATGAAAGAAAAAATATTTAATTCGCTCTTATGTTATTCTTTTTACACCGCAAACGGTTGACGTCTCCATTTGCATCTGTTTTCTACACCATATTTAAGCAGATTGCTTCGCTACGCTCGCAATGACAATACTCCGCCCTCTATCTTCTACCTTCTATCTTCTACCTTCTTTTTATCCTCTACCATCTTCTTATCATCTGTCGTTTTGTCTTTCCTTTTTCTGGAAGGTTTACTTAAAAGCTTCCAGGGATGCGCCCTGATATCGCTTGCAAAAGCCTCTAGATCTTTATACATCTTGTCGTTGGATATTAGTTGTCCTATAGTTCCTTTTCCTTTGTCAATTTTGTCCAGAATACTTTCCATCTTGTTATACAAAGAATCATCCGACAGGAATTTACCTAATGTCCCTTCTCCTTTTTCAGCCTTTTCCGCTATACTTTTGAATGACCTTATAATATCATTCACTCCTTCCATCTGTTCGCCTATGTTAACGGGGGTTTTTCCTTCTAAGGTCTCGCCGGGTGAAAGGAACTCTTTTGAACTTCCGGGTGTGATCTCAAGATACTGTTCGCCTAAAAGACCCAAGGTGTTTATTCTCGCTATAGCATCCTTTTCTAATCGCACACTTTCGTTTACCCAGATATCCAGCCTGACACGGGTTTTACCTTGCTTATCGTCATAGAAGATCTCGGTTTTTTTTATTTCTCCCACATTGACGCCGGCCAGTCTTACGGGAGCGTTTTCGGTTATACCGTTAACGAAATCAAATTCTGATGATACATTATATCCGTTTTTGAGCAGATATATGTCGCTTATAGAAAAGACTATAAGGAACATCAAGAACATCCCCATACCTATAAAAAGCCCTACTTTGATCTCCAATTTTTTGTTCCTTATCATCTACTACCCCCTATTTTAGGCATCCTTTAATATCTTATGATTCAATTTTTGATCTCTTTATGTCATCGAAGCTTATATCTTCTTGCGGGTCAATTTCACCGTTCAGATCATTATCTGTTATCGGACCTTCGGCGCTGCCGCTTATAAATTGTCTCACTATGGGATTGTCCGAATTTTTTATTTCATCCGGGGTCCCTACCGTTATTATATGTTTATCATACAGCATCGCTATACGATCGGCTATTTTGTACGCGCTTTTCATATCATGAGTAACGGTCACGGATGTAGTCTTTAAAGTATCGTGAAGATGTCTTATGAGTTCATCTATAATGTCTCCCATTATGGGATCCACTCCCGTGGTAGGTTCGTCAAAAAGTATTATTTTAGGGAACATACAAATAGCTCTGGCAAGTCCCACCCTTTTTTTCATCCCGCCGGAAAGTTCCGCGGGCTTTTTATCCTCTACACCTTTCAGTCCAACCCTTCCCAAACATTCAGCTACACGCTTTTTTATATCTACTATGTTCATATCCGTATATTCAAAAAGCTGAAATCCTACATTTTCAAGCACGCTTAAAGAATCAAAAAGGGCCGCTCCCTGAAAAAGCATGCCGAAATTCATCCTAATCCTATTAAGCCCCTTTTCATTAAGAGAAGTTATATCCCTATCGTCTACGATAACATTGCCTTTATCGGGGGCTAGAAGACCCATAATATGCTTAAGGGTCACGCTTTTTCCGCACCCGGATCTCCCTATTATGACCATAGATTCCCCGGTCTCGATCTTAAGATCAAGATTTTCAAGAATAGACTGTCCTTTGAAAGATTTATATATACCCTTAAGTTCTATCATCCAGTGCTCCTGTTTAGTTCAGAGTTGGGAGTTTGGAGTTCGGAGTTCGTAGTGATTGACTGACATGCCATGTTCGTCCCTCGTCCCTCTTCCATCGTCCTTCGTCCCTCTCGCTTCTTTTTCACTCCGAACTCCGAACTCCAAACTCATAACTCTCAACTGTACACTACTTCATGAAAATAAAATAAAACAGAGCCGTAAAAAAGCAATCCGCGATGATAACAAGGATAAAGCTTCTTACCACGCTCGCTGTAGTAGCTTTCCCGACACCTTCCGCGCCGCCCGCTGAATTTAATCCCTCAAAACATGATATAATGCAGATAATAACCGCGAAAGAAACGCTTTTAACCAGACCCGTTAAAACATCTTTTATCGCCAAAGGATCGAATGTCATCTTCACGTACATACCGTGCGCAATATTGAGCTTACTTACGCCGACGATATATCCTCCCACTATCCCGAAAAAATCGGAACATATTGTCAGAAGCGGGACCATCAATAAAAGCGCTATAAATCTCGGCACTACTAAATACTGCACGGGATTAGCCGATAAGGTCTCTAATGCCTCCACCTGTTCGGTAACTTTCATGGTCCCGAGTTCCGCCGTGATGGCCGCGCCGCACCTCCCGGCCACAATGAGCGCCGTAAGGACCGGACCGAGTTCGCGGGTTATTGAAAGCGATACTAAAGACGCTATATACATCTCCGCCGACACTTTCTGCATTTGATAAGCGCTTTGTAAAGCAAGTACCATGCCGGTAAAAATACTTATCAAAAACACTATCGGGAAACTTGCTACACCGATCTTATTCATCTGGTCAAGTATTTGCTCTTTACGAAGACGCGGCGCAAATATCCAGAATATCGTTTGCGCGAAAAGCACCACCAGACCTCCGATATATGTAAAAAATTCGGTAACTGAGCCGCGGATATATTCAAAAGATCTTTTTGCGAATTTCGCCAATAGTTTTTTCTGCATGATCACATCCTGTCGTGCTTAATGTATCCGTAATAATAAATAGTGTTTAAGACCGCATGAGTTGCATAGAGCAAAGAGCATGGCGCATGGCACTAATTATCTTAGACTTCTTTCCCTGGATCAAATCCGGGCTCTGTATTCCCTATGCTCTATGCCCTATGCGCTTTGCCTCTTTTGCGCACGCTAATTTTCATCAAAACTGTATCTTATGTTCAACTCCGAAAAAATCCGTTTCCTCGTCTATTTCCATTTTTATACTGCTTGTTTCATCCAATTTATATTTAAATCCCAGTTCCTTTTGCATCCGGTCCGTGGAATAATCCTCTACCGTTGTTCCTTCCTTTTCTGTAGATGTAGTAACCGTGAACCTGTCTTTAGAGGCTTCCACAATATTAAAATCTTCTTCCTTGGATATTTGCCATGTCTCCCATACCGCCACACGATTATCCGTTTCGAAAATAAGTCCGTCAAAAGCTTTCCCCTCGGACATCTTGCTGAAATCCATTTCGCCGTTCACGATTATGTGTCCCCAATCTTTTATTACCCTGGAGTCGTCTATTTTCACTATGGGAAGTTTACCTTTTAATGTCGCGAAAAGCGATCTAAAGTCCATGCTTCCCAATGTTCCTTCTCCGACATAAACCCTTCCCTTAATGTCCGCCTCGTACAGGGGCCCCTTTATCTCTATTTCCCCTTTGAGCTTCCCGGCTAAAGATCCTGTGGTATTAGTGAACATTTTTTCCATTTCCCCAAGTTCCAGTCCGTTTACGGAAAACTTCATATCCGTTTCATAGGGCGGATTTGTCTCTAATGATCCTCTGAGCGAGATATTCTCTCCCCACTTTAATTCTTCAAGAATAAATTTCTTTTCCTCATATAAAAGTTTCCCCTGAGCCTTAATGTCTAACAATGAATTTTTATTAACCAGTATATTTTCTCCTATCAAAGAAAATCCCTGCTCACCGGAGGAACCGTAAGTAAACCATATATCACCTATAACCTCGGAAGTTCCTATCAAAACTTGATCTAATCGATAGTATATTTTTACCTCGCCTTTCTTTCCGATACTTGCTTTTAATTTCATCGCGCCTTTTTTCTTATCTATGGGAGCAATGTTCAGTTCCACATTGTGACCTTGGATATCGATCGTTCCGGATATTCTCCTCGTCCCGCCGAAGATCATATCGCAATCATATTTAGAATCTTCCCGTCTGGTAAGGCTCCCGATCAAGCCTTCTTTTTCTTTGCCGAAAAATAGCGGTGATATGTAGCCGAATATTTCCATTTTTCCGGGATACTTTTGCAATTTAATGAATCCCCTTAAAAAAGGATTATCTTCACCGAAATATACGGTAATGTACTTGAAAGGATCTTCCCGCCTCTCCCACATTTTATAGGATATCTCCACTCTCTCTACCGTAAAGGTCTTTCCGCCCTCTTTGGGAGAAAATTTTACGTCCTTAAGCGCCATATCCCCCAATATGCCTCCGGTTAGGCTTCCTATACTGACCGTGAGTTCTTTTCCTAAAAATTCCGAAATTTTCCTCTCCGCTAAGTCTTTTATAAAATGTGTCTGATGAGAACTAAAAGACCAGACAACCGAAAGACTTAAAAAGAGAACTAAAAGACGGACCTTCCTAGTATGGTATATCGCTCCTCTCATGATAAAACTTTATTTTTTCTTCGCAACGGGTTCTTTTTCATCCTTTAAAAAATGAAGTTCCTCTTTGGATTTGGAAACACTCACCTTTATCCTGTCACCTTCGGTAAAAGCGCCTGACAGCATCTCTTCCGCTAAGGGATTTTCGAGATATCTTTGTATAGTTCTTTTTAAAGGACGTGCTCCGAAAACATGGTCGAATCCTTTCTCTATAAGGAATTTTTTGGATTTATCATCCAACTTAATATCTATTTTCTTTTCACCCAGCCTTTTTTCAACTGACTTGACCTCAATTTCGACTATATGCTTAAGATCTTCTTTTGTAAGACTTCTGAAGACGATCACATCGTCTATCCTGTTCAGAAATTCAGGTTTAAACGTCTTTTTCACCGATTCCAAAAGTCTCACCTTCATATCTTTATACGTCTCTTCCGCTTTTTCCGAATGAAAACCGATAGATCCGGTCTTCTTAAGAAGATCCGCGCCTATATTCGACGTCATTATGAGCACGGTGTTCTTAAAGTCCACTTTACGTCCGTAAGAATCCGTGAGACGCCCTTCATCGAGCAGCTGCAGAAGAATATTAAAGACATCGGGATGCGCTTTTTCTATCTCATCCAAAAGGACAACGGAATACGGACGCCTTCTTACCTTTTCGGTAAGCTGGCCGCCCTCCTCGTATCCCACATATCCCGGGGGCGCGCCCACCAATCTTGATACATTGAATTTTTCCATATATTCGGACATATCTATCTGTATTACCGCGTCTTCATCCCCGAATATGACCTCGGCTAATTTCCGTCCCAAAAGGGTCTTACCCACTCCGGTAGGCCCCATAAAAATGAACGATCCTATAGGTTTATTGGGGTCTTTTATGCCGGCGCGTGATCTCTGTACCGCGTGGGCTATTGTCTCTATAGCTTCGTCCTGACCCACGACTTGACCTTTCAACATTTCGCCGAGCTTAAGATATTTTTCGGATTCTTTTTCCTCGACTTTTATGAGGGGTATACCCGTCCAATCAGACACTATGGTCGCTATATCTTCGTCGGTAACAACAATTTCTTTTATTCCCTGATCACTTTTCCATTTTGACATCTTCTTGCCGATCTCCTGACGTATCTTTCTCTCGGAATCTCTGAACCTCGCGGCCTTTTCAAAATCCTGATTCTTAACGGATTCTTCTTTCTCCCTCTTGACTTCTTCGATCTTTTTTTCCTCGTCCTTAAGATCTTCCGGCATCACCATAGTGGACAGTTTAGCTTTAGATCCGGCCTCATCAATCAGGTCTATCGCTTTATCCGGCAGGAACCTGGCGCTTATGTATCTGTCCGCAAGTTTGGCCGCCGCGTCCAAGGCTTCATCGGTATATTTCACTTTATGATGAGCCTCATATTTGTCCCTTAAGCCCTTAAGTATAGCTATCGTCTCTTCCACGCTGGGCGGCTCCACCGTTACGGGCTGAAATCGTCTTTCAAGCGCCGGATCTTTCTCGATATTTTTTCTGTACTCATCCAATGTTGTTGCGCCTATACATTGTATGTCCCCGCGCTGAAGCGACGGTTTTAGTATATTAGAAGCGTCTATCGCCCCTTCCGCTCCGCCCGCCCCTACCAGGGTGTGTATCTCGTCTATGAATACTATGACTTCCGGTGAATCCTTTATTTCCTTCATAACCGCTTTGATCCTCTCCTCAAACTGCCCTCTGTACTTGGTGCCGGCTATCATCATGGCAAGATCCAGGATCAAGAGCCTTTTCCCCTTAAGCGTCTCGGGTATATCTCCGGATATTATCTTGAGCGCGAGACCTTCGACTATAGCGGTCTTCCCTACCCCCGCTTCTCCGATAAGTACGGGATTATTTTTTTTGCGGCGGGATAATATCTGTATAACGCGTTGTATCTCTTTTTCTCTTCCTATCACCGGATCAAGCTCGTCGTTTTGGGCCATTTGAGTAAGATCTCTCCCGAATGAATCAAGCGCCGGTGTTTTGCTTTTTTTCTTTCTTTTAGCTTCTTCGCCTACGGCAAAACCCGGCACGCTGGACCCTAAAAGATTAAGCACTTCTTCCCGTACGCTTTTAAGGTCTAATCCCAGATTTATAAGCACCTGACTGGCCACGCCGTCACCCTCACGTATGAGTCCTAAAAGGAGATGCTCCGTACCTATGTAGTTATGTCCCAAATTACGGGCTTCATCCATAGCAAGTTCTATGACCTTTTTGGCTCTGGGAGTGAACGGTATATCACCTTCTGTCATCTTATCCGGACCGGCCTGAACAAGTTTCTCTACTTCAAGTCTTATGTTCTCGGAATCAAGATCTAAACTGTTCAAAACAGCCGCAGCCACACCCTCTCCTTCTTTTACCAAACCTAGAAGTATATGTTCAGTCCCTATGTAATCGTGATTAAACCTCCTGGCTTCTTCTTTCGCCAATAGTATTACTTTTCTGGCTCTTTCCGTAAATCTGTTAAACGCCGGCATTCTTTCCTCCTTTTATCGCCGTGCTCGCACAGAGCATAGAGCACAGCGCATAGTGTAACAAAAACAAAGATCGTCATCCCGGATCCGCCTCTGGCGGAATCCGGGACCCAATAAAAATATTTCTATCTGATCCAGGATATTTCACTCCTCCACTATTCACCATTCACTGTTCCCCATCCAACACTTTCCTGATCATGTCCGCTCTTTTGATATCGCGCTCGTACGGCGGTATGGTCTTACCGTTGTTCTTTTGAAGATGCGCGGGTTGAGACAGGATCAATATCTCATTTATACGGTTCGTATCGACATTATCTATCAAACCCAGATCAGCGCCTAATCGTATGGCTGATAAAAGTTTTATAGTCTCATTCGAGGTTATTATCCTAGCGCTTTTCAGAGTACCGTAAGACCTGTATATTCTGTCGGAGATCTCCCTTTTTCTCTTACTGATAAGGTTCTTTCTGGTCTCCTTCTCTCTGGTGATGATCTTCCCTATTACGCGCTCTAAATTATCCAATATATCCATCTCCGAATGCCCTAAAGCCACCTGATTGGATATCTGAAAAAAATCTCCCAAAGCTTCCGTTCCTTCACCGTAAAACCCTCTCATGGTAAGTCCTAATTTAGAGATAGCCTCAAAAACAGTATCTATCTGCTCTGTCATGACAAGCGCGGACAAATGCAGCATGACCGAAGCCCTTAGCCCCGTCCCGGTATTGGTAGGACAACTTGTTAAGTATCCGAAAATGCTCGAATAATCAAAAGGTATAAAGTTCCCCACTTCATCATCTACCTCGTTTATTATGCGCCATGCTTCGGTGATATTAAACCCGGATTGCATGACCTGAAAACGCATATGATCCTCTTCGTTGACCATAACACTTAATATTTCTTTTTCTTCGACCACTAATCCTTTATTCTCCGCATTATGCGCGTGCTCTTTGCTCATAAGGTGCCGTTCTATCAAAAAATTTCTATCAAGTTCCGATGTTTCTTTGATCTTCAGAAAAAGAGCGTTCTTAAAAAAATTGCTCTTTTTTAAAGCGTCCATTATTTCACCCAAAGTCTTTTTCTGTTCTACATCACTGGCTCTGTTGAAATACAAATGCCCCTTGATATTTCTCGCTAATCTTACTCTCGTAGATATCGCTATATCCGAAACAGGCCCTTCGCCTTTCAACCATTCGCTTCTTTGCTTTAAAAGATCATCAATTTTCATTCTCTCTCCATTTTATAGTTATGAGTTCGGAGTTATGAGTTCGGCGACCATTTTTAGACAATTAAATTCAGCAACACTTTGACCCCTTTAAACAAATTCCAAACTTAAAAGGAGCTGAATCCACAGTCATCCTTGCTCTTTCTCCTAACTCCTGACTCCTAACTCCTAACTTATTTATTTCTCCATATCCCTTATTCTATCCCTTAAAATAGCCGCTTTTTCAAACTCTTCTCTGTCGACAAGATCATTAAGCTCATCGCGGAGACGCTGAATATCCTGTTTATCCCTGTCGCCTTCCTTCTTTTCTATAAGAGGCCTTTTCCCTACATGCCTATCAGATCCATGTATCTTTTTTAATAATTCACTCAAGTTCTTACTGAACGCGTTATAACACTCTCCGCATCCCAGTCTTCCGGTCTTTTGAAAATCATAGAACGTCATAGAACATACCGGACATTTGACTGTAAGGCTTTCTTCAAAAGCTCCTCCGTCTACGGGGGAGCCCATGTCCATTAACCCCGACAAAAGATCCGTAAGTCCGAAGTGTGACTGCATCTCGTCACTTTTCTCTTTAGCGCATTTTTCGCAAAGATGCAGTTTGGTGACCTGATCGTTTATGACTTCGGTTAAATGCACGGAAGCATCTTTAATCCCGCATATGTTACATTTCATATTGTCCTCTCCATTTTAACCGTCTTAAATTAGAAGATAGAGGCTAGAAGTTAGAGGATAGATCAAAATTAGCGCACTATCTTCTTTTTCTCACTTCTGTTCACTGGTGACTAGCCTGTCCCGAGCAAAGCCGAGGGGGTGTCTAGGTGACCGGCGACTCTTTCTACCTTCTATCCTCTATCTTCTAACTTCTATTCTTCCTAATATTTAACTCCGTCTACACTAGTCAGCTTTCTAAAATCCTGAAGAAGCTTTTTATAAATATCTCCCGGCTTACCCGTACCGATCACTTTATCGTCGACCTTAACAACGGGGATGATCTCCGCCGCGGTACCGGTCAGAAAACATTCATCGGCGTTATACACGTCTTCGGGCAGCATCTCCTTGTGCGTCATTTCTATCCCTCGTTTTCTTCCTAATTCCATCACCAAACGCTGTGTTATGCCTTCCAACGAACCCATCTCGCAGGGCGGAGTGTAGACCTTGCCTTCGGAAACTATAAAAATATTATCTCCGGTACACTCGACAACATATCCGTCTATAGAAAGCATAAGCGCCTCGGGCGTCCCCGCGTCTATGGCATCTATCCTGGCAAGTATATTGTTCAGGTAGTTCAATGATTTTATTCTTGGATCTAACGCGGAAGGATGATTCCTCCTCACATTTGCCGTGATGATCGGAAGCCCTTTCTCGTAAAAATCGTCCGGATACAATGTTATCTTGTCGGTTATGATGAATATTGTCGGTTCCGGACATTTTCGAGGATCAAGCCCCAGGTCTCCCGGACCCCTGGTAACTACCGCGCGTATATAAGCGTCATCGAGCCCGTTCTCTTTAAGGGTAGCTATAATACTGTTTTTCATCGCGTTCTTATCCATAGGTATATCCAGTCTGATAGCTTTAGCGCCCGCGTACAGACGATCAATGTGTTCATTAAGCTTAAAAACACATCTAGAATAAGACCTTATCCCCTCAAATATCCCGTCCCCATAAAGAAGTCCGTGATCAAAAACAGATACTTTAGCATTCTCTTTTTCAACAAATTCACCGTTTAAAAATATTTTAAGCCCCATGCGTTGCTCCCCTTTCAGATTACAAGCTTACAGATCTCTTTGTGTTATGTGTAATGTGTTATGTGATCCCAAGCGCTATGTAGCTTGAAGTCTGGATCAGTTCGCAGTTTGGAGTTTACATAACACATTACACATAACACATTACACTAATTTTACCGTTATCTCTTCGCCCACATTCTTATCCCCTGCCCCTTTTCCCCCTGTCATTTCCCCCAATTCCCCGTCCCTCATAACATATTCGGTATTAAAAAAATCTTTTTTCACTTCCTGATGCGAAACTACGATCACGCTCATCTGATCATCTTCACTTATTGTGTGCAGTATATTGTATATTTCTTCGCTCATCTTAGAATCAAGATTACCCGAAGGTTCATCACAAAAAAGTATTTCAGGCCCGTTTATAAGAGCCCTAGCGATAGCCGTTCGTTGAGCTTCTCCTCCGGATATTTCCGCGGGTATATGTGACTTCCGTTTCTCTATATCCATTTTACTCAAGAGGTTATGTGCCTCTTTTTTGATATCGGATAAACGCTTTCCTCCTTTTATCATGGCGGGAAGCATTACGTTCTCCAGAACACTGAGCTCCGACACAAGATGATAGAACTGGAAAACAAATCCAAAGTGCTGATTGCGTATTTTACTTCTCTTCCTGTCGCTTAAAGCGTATATGTCCCTTTCCTGAAAAAGCATATTACCGGAAGTTGGCTCTGACAGCCCGCCCATTATGTGCAGCAAAGTAGATTTACCAGCTCCGGACGGACCGTGTATATACACTCTTTCTCCCTTGGATATAGTAAGGTCAGCGCCCTTTACCGCCGCCACGATATTATTCCCGCGCTTAAATGTCTTACTTACGTTTTTTATTTTCAGCATAATTTATCGTGATGTAGGGGCAATTCATGAATTGCCCCTACCCCTCATTCACCATTCACCGTACTATTCATACCTGATCGCCTCTACCGGATCTTTCCTTGAAGCTTTCCACGCGGGATAGATCCCGGAAATAACCGTGAGCGCGATCCCTACCGTTACCACGGAAAAAATATCGGGCATATCCACTTTGGACGGTATTTCCGTGAAATAATATACATCACTCGGGAAAAGAGTGGTACCGGTGATCTTTTCAATGAACCCGGCTATGGCGTTTATATTGTTCGATACGAACAGTCCCGAGAAGAACCCCAGAACAACGCCGAAAAAACCTATCATCACTCCCTCTGTGAGAAATACCAGATTTATCCCGAAAGAACTGGCCCCTATAGCTTTCAAAATGCCGATATCTTTGGTCTTTTCCATTACCATCATTATCAAAGTACCGGCGATATTAAAACACGCTACCATTATTATGAGAGCGAGTATTATGAACATCATCTTCTTTTCAAGAGCAAGCGCCGCCACGAGATTTTTATCAAGATCCATCCAGCTTTTGACGATATAAGGATATCTGAAAACTTCCTGCAATTTTTCTTTTATGCCTGGAACCTGCATCTCATCGTATACCTTGAGCCCTATACCGCTTACCGCCTCACCCATACGGAATATCTTCTGAGCCGTCTTAATATTTACCACAACGATGTTGGAATCGTAATCATATCTTCCGGAAGTAAAACTGCCTATGACTTTCAGTTTAACCTGCTCTACGTTGAACTCGGAATAAGGTACGACTATATCCACCATATCGCCGAAAGAGATGTTTTCCGATCTCATCAGCTCTATCCCGAGTACGATGCTGTTCTCGTCAAGCTTTTCCCTACCCGTACCCATGTACTTTATCACGTCCGTCACTTCGGATTCTCTGTCGGGGTCTATACCCTTAACCAGAACACCCGTTATGGAACCTTTCTTTTTCAGTATTGCCTGGTTCGCGATAAAAGGCACGGAACTCTTGATCTCTTTTCTTGAACTTATCCTCGCTAAGATCTCTTCCGGCTCGGATATGCCGTCTTCTTTTACGATAATTATGTGTGAATACGTCCCTATGATCTTCTTTTTAACTTCCGAATCAAAACCGTTCATGATAGACATGACGACTATCAGAGCCGCCACTCCGAGAGCAACCCCCAGAACCGACACGAGCCCCACAAAAGAGATCATCCCCTCTCTCTTTTTAGACAAAAAGTATTTTAAGCTTATAAATAAAGGCCACATTGGTGCTTCCTTTTAAACGACGGGTTTGTGAAATGTGTAAAGTGTAATGTTGGATGTTCAAATAGTGTTCTCACGGATGATATCGTCTTCCAACTATTTTCCTCATTTCACATCACACATATCACATTACACAATCTTATCTCTGCGATATGCTCATTCCGGTCGCATATGCGGGAAAAGTATTACTTCGCGTATATTAGCCGAATCCGTAAATAACATCGCCAAACGATCTATCCCTATTCCAAGACCTCCGGCAGGAGGCATGCCGTATTCAAGCGCGCGTATAAAATCCTCATCTATCTTAGCGTCGGGGTCAGCTTTGACCTGTTCTTCAAATCTCTCTCTCTGGTCAATAGGATCGTTAAGCTCCGAATACGCGTTAGCGATCTCCATGCCTCCCATATACAGCTCAAACCTATCGACCAATCCCGGTTCTTCTTTTTTTGATTTAGCCAACGGACTCAGTTCTTTGAACATATCAACGACAAAAACCGGATGATTCTCCGCCTCGGGTTCAACCATCTCCCCCACTATGTTTATGATCTGGGTCTTGCTTACCTTGTCGCCTTCTATTTTCACGCCTTTTGACTTCAGCTTTTTCACCCAGGTTTCAAGCGGGTCCTCTACTCTGATACCGAAATTGTCTTCCATAAGCTTGGCGAAAGATACGCGTTTCCAGACCGTAAGATCTATCTCTTTTCCCTGATAATTCAATTTTTCGGTTCCGAGTATTTCTTTAGCGGCTGTGCGTATAATATCTTCCGTTAACTTCATCATGCCTTTACAATCGGAATAAGCTTCATATGCCTCAAGCATGGTAAATTCAGGATTATGCCTGACGGAAATACCCTCATTCCTGAAAGAACGGTTTATTTCAAACACTTTTTCGAATCCGCCGACAAGAAGTTTTTTAAGATACAGTTCCGGCGCCACTCTTAGATAAAGCGGCATATCCAAAGCTTCATGATGGGTCTTAAAAGGTTTGCCCGCGGCACCACCGGCGATAGGATGCATCATCGGCGTTTCAACTTCAAGAAAATCTTTCTTATTTAGGTTTTCGCGTATATTTCTGATCAGCTCTATACGTGTTTTGAATTTTTCTCTCGCTTCATCATTCACTATCAAGTCAACATATCTCTGACGGAACCTTGTCTCAACATCCTTGAGACCATGCCATTTCTCGGGAAGAGGCAGTAAAGATTTAGACACAACCTTGAACTCGCTGACCTTTACGGTATCTTCTCCCGTACGCGTTTTAAAAAGTTCACCCGAGACACCGACAATATCCCCTATATCCAGGCTTTTGAATATCTCGAACGCGTCATCCCCTATGACATCTTTACGAAAATATGCCTGCATTTTCCCCGTAAAATC
>JBDRBI010000131.1:0-46529 GCA_043822885.1 Candidatus Omnitrophota bacterium | reverse complement strand
GGCCCTTTGCAAAGGAAAAGGATGCGATGAAAGCACGGGGGGGATGCTGACCAAACTGGACGCGATCAAGAACGCCGCACATGCGGGAATAGAATGCGTAATAGCGGCAGGTAAAAAGAAAAATGCGCTTAAGGATATAATAGAAGGAAAAAATGTCGGGACACGTTTCAAAGCGAAAAAAAGAACTCTCAAGGCAAGAAAAAGATGGATAGCTTTTAGCTTGAAAGCAAAGGGCAAGATCATTATAGATAAAGGCGCCGAGACGGCCGTTGTTGACAGGAACAAGAGTCTTTTGCCGAGCGGGATAAAAAAAGTCGAGGGTGTGTTCGCGGAAGGGTCGGTAGTAGAAATAGTCTCTCTGAAAGGAAGCGTTATCGCCCGCGGACTTTCAAATTATTCATCTCAGGAAATAAACAAAATAAAGAACAAAAGCTCCGATGAAATAGAGAAGGAACTTGGATATAAAGATTATGACGAAGTGATACATAGAGATAATCTTGTTGTTTTAGAAAGCCGTAATTGATCTCGGAGGGAACATGAATGCCGAAGGTATTATGAAAGGTATAACCGAAAAAGCGCGAAAGGGAGCGGATGCTTTACGTCTTTTGAGTAAAGAGGAGAAAGACGAAGTACTTTTATCCATGGCGGAGGAGATGGAGGCCGCAAGAGAAGAAATTAAAAAGGCGAATGAAAAGGACATTAGCGAAGCCAAAAAAGAGGAAAGATCCGCCGCTTTTATCGATCGTTTAATGCTTGATAATAAAAGGATCGACGGAATGCGCGCCATGATAAAAGAGGTCGCGAGTCTTCCGGATCCGGTCGGTTCTGTCATCGAAAAAACCAAAAGACCTAACGGACTTTTAATAGAAAAGATCAGGGTTCCCATAGGCGTTATCGGTATCATATACGAAGCCCGGCCTAATGTAACCGCGGAATGTGTATCTTTATGTCTAAAATCAGGCAATGCCGTGATCCTGAGAGGAGGATCCGGCAGCATAAACTCCAATAAGGCTATTTGCGGAGCGCTTAAAAAGGCCGCTATCAAACACGGACTGGATGAGGGAGCTTTTTTGCTTATAGAAAATACCGGCCGGGATCTGGTGGACGCTATGCTGAAAGCCAGAGGCGGGATAGATCTGATCATGCCCCGCGGAGGCGAATCTTTAATACACGAAGTATCCGAAAAAAGCAGGATCCCCGTGATAAAACATTACAAAGGAATATGCAGCATATACGTGGATGATGAAGCGGATCTCGACATGGCAAAAAAAATATGTTTTAACGCCAAAGTACAGAGACCCGGGGTCTGTAACGCGATGGAGACAATGCTTGTAAATAAGAAAATAGCCGAAGTATTTCTGGGCGATATCGGGGAAATGTTCGCGAAGGCAGGGGTCAGATTAAAAGGATGTTCTGAAACGATAAAAATATTGGGAGATCTGGCAGAAGAAGCGGATGATGAAGATTTTGGGACCGAGTGGCTGGATCTTATCCTGAATATAAGGGTAGTGAGTTCCCTGGAAGAGGCTGTAAAGCATATAGAGAGATTCGGATCCCATCATTCAGACGCCATAGTAACCGAAAATACCGTTCATGCGGAAGAATTTTTGAGCAAAGTGGATTCCGCCGCGGTGTATGTTAACGCGTCCACACGGTTCACTGACGGCGCCCAGTTCGGAAAAGGCGCCGAGATCGGGATATCGACAGACCGCTTGCACGCGCGCGGTCCTATGGGGCTGGAAGAACTAACGACATACAAGTATGTGATACATGGGAATGGGCAGATCAGGACGTAGAAGGGAGAAGATAGAAGCGAGATAAAAGTCACCAGTCACCAGGGCACCTAGTCACCAGGGATCGGGGTACCAGGGAATAGAAGGTAGAAGAAGGAAGTTAGAAACGAGAAGATAGCATGAAATTCTAACCTGACAGATCTAACCAGGTTAGCTAGCTAACCTGGTTAGAATTTCAGAATTTCACTGAAGGTAGAAGGTAGAAAGAAAACATTTAGCTGATTTAATCTAATTTCTATCTTCTACCCTCTAACTTCTAGACTGGTGACTAGGTGACTGCCTGTCCCGCTGCATGTTTTCGAAGAAAACAGCGGGGGTGACTGAAGACTACTTTGATGTTACGGGACTTAGAGAGCTTTAATGGAGGCAAGGTGAAGATCGGGCTTTTTGGGGGGACATTTAATCCTGTGCATCTGGGGCATCTTATACTTGCTCAAGAAGCGTGGTTCAAGCTGGGCTTAGAAAAGGTCATTTTTGTACCCGCATATATCCCTCCGCATAAAGAATTAGAAGGAGATATTTCTGTCGCGGATAGGCTTAATCTTGTTAGGCTGTCCCTGGAGGGAGATAAACGTTTTGAGATATCCACGTACGAGATCGACGCTAAAGGGACTTCATACTCTATAGATACGATCAAACATTTCAGAGGCAAAGAGAAATATGCCGAACTTTTTTTTATTATCGGATCTGATTCGTTGGAAACTCTTTCGGAATGGAAAGGTATTGAAGAGATCCTGAATCTTACCGTTTTTGTGGTCGGAACACGACCGGGTTTCGGAAAAACGGGACCTTATGAGGACAAAATAACGCGAGTGGATATTCCCCGAACAGATATCTCTTCCAGTGAGATCAGGCGCCGCATAAGAGAAAAAGAACCTATAGATTTTTTGCTTAAACCTGCCGCCGTAGAATATATTAGGAATAAGGGACTTTACTTGCAGCATAGCGCATAGGGCATGGTGCATAGAGAGAACAGAAGCGAGAGGTGAGAAGCGAGAAGATAGAAGCGAGAAACCAGGCTAGCTGATTACGATCTGAATTCTACCTAAAACCTTAACCATCCGAGAATGAATTACCCCCCCCTTCGGGGGTAGGCGAATTACGAATTGCTTGACTTTTAGTGGCGGTATGATAAACTTATCCAGTGTTTAGAGCGGGTGTTGTTCAAAGGATGAAGTAGTACGGAAGATGTTTGGATTGAAGCTATCATTTCTATTAACATGAGGAGGATCTCAATGGCTGAAGGATATTGTGTAAAATGCAAAGCGAAGAAAGAAATGAAGGACGCTCAGGAAGTTACAATGAAGAACGGAAGAAAAGCCTCAAAAGGAAAATGTCCGGATTGTGGTACTGGCATGTACAGGATCTTGGGTAAATAACCCGACTTAAGGATATCAAAGAGATACTGATCATAAGTGAAGTATTTGACAGCTTTGGATAAAGCCAAGATCATAGCGCGGATAGCATCGGAGAAAAAGGGTGAGAACATTGTTTTGATGAATATGCAGGGCATCTCAACGGTGTGTGATTGGTTCGTTCTTATCTCGGCCAGTTCTTCACGCAGGGTCAGTGCCATTTCAAAAGCGCTGCACAAAGATTTGTCGAAAGAAAAAATATCACCTTTGCATATTGAAGGAAAACAGGGCGCCGAGTGGATCCTGTTAGATTACGAAGATGTTGTGGTTCATGTTTTTTACAAAGGAGTCAGAGAGTTTTACAGTCTTGAACGGCTGTGGTCCGAGGCTCCTTCAGAAAAGTTTGTGGGCAAATGTTTGGAAAAGACATAGTAAAACAGATCGAAGAGTTTCTTTTAAATGCCTGCAAAGAGTATTTCCTCAAGAATCTTCCTGACATATCTTTCTCCGAAGAAATAGATGTCTCATTACAGATCACCCGAGATCCAAGCCACGGAGATCTCACTTCAAATATTGCTATGAGGTTGGCTTCTCAGGTGAAAAACCAGCCGGCTGTTATAGGAAAAGAGCTAATAGCGATCTTTGAGGAAAAGATCAAAGGCACTCCTCTAAAGGAATTTCTCGAAAACGTCGGTCTTACGGGCGGGTTTATCAACTTTAAATTAACCGATGTATACTATCACGGACTGCTGCGGTCAATTTCTAAATTAGGTAAGGATTTCGGAAGAGCCGGTAAAAATAGATCCAAGAAGATCAATCTGGAGTTTGTAAGTGCGAATCCGACGGGTCCCCTTACGGTCGCTCATGGACGACAAGCCGCGATAGGAGATGCCCTTTCCCGAATACTCAGGTTCAACGGGTTTAAAGTCACAAACGAATATTATCTTAATGATATGGGCAGGCAGATAAATCTTTTGGGGGAATCTGTCCGCGTCCGGTATTTAAATCTTTTGGGAGAGAACGATCTTATGCCTGAAGACGGGTATAGGGGAGAGTACATAACGGAGATAGCTAGAGAAATAAAGAAAAAGAAAGGAGCGAAATTAAGAAAAGATAGCCCGAAGGTTCGCTTGTTTTTCAGAAAATATGCGGTTGATCATATTTTGAGGCTGATAAAAGACGATCTTAAAGATTTTGGGGTTAGCTTTGACGAATGGACCCCGCAATCCAAGATAGAAAATGAAAATAGAGTAGAAAAGGCGTTAGGTTTTCTGAGAGAGAAAGGATATATCTATGAAAATGAGGGAGCCGTATGGTTCGCTTCCACTCGAAGCGGAGATGATAAGGATAGAGTTGTAATAAAAAGTGACGGTTCATTCACGTATCTTGCTCCCGATATCGCGTATCATTTGTATAAGTATGGCCGAGGATATTCAGAGCTTATAGATATTCTTGGACCGGATCATCATGGATATATCGCGAGAATGAAAGCCGCTGCGGAGGCTTTAGGACATGATAAAAACAGTCTCAATGTGCTTATCGTGCAGCTGGTCACCCTGTTAAGGGGAAAAGAAACAATTTCAATGTCCACACGCAAGGGTGAGTTCATAAGTTTGCGTGAAATAATGGACGAACTGGGAAGTGATGTTACAAGATTTTTCTTTCTTTCCAGAAGACTGGACAGCCATCTGGATTTTGATATAGAACTCGCGAAAAAAGGTTCATCCGATAACCCGGTTTTTTACATACAGTATGCTCATGCCCGTATCTGCAGTATTAAAAAATTCAGCCGCAAACACTGGAAACAATGGATATTTGCCGGCACAGAAGTTTCTCTCTTAAAAGAAAAAGAAGAAAAGATCCTTATAAGGAAATTGTCAGAGTTTCCTTTTGCTGTTCAGTCAAGCGCCGAGACATTGGAACCCAACAAGATGATAGTATATCTGAATGAACTTGCCCGGCTGTTCCATTCTTTTTATACCGAATGCCGTGTTATTTCAGACGATAAAAGATTGTCTAAGGCCAGGCTTTATCTTGTAGAAAACACGCGCATTGTTCTTTCTAACGGGCTGAATCTGCTGAATATAACCTTGCCCGAAAAGATGTAGTAAAAATAAAGATTACTAGCCAAGGGGCACCCCCCCTCCCGTTGTTTTCTTCGAAAACACGCACGGGGGCAGGCCGTTCACCAGAGTTTCAATAAAAATGTTAGATGGTGGTGCAGCAGCCCGTGCGGGTAGGTTTGATCATATACGGAGTAAATTCGGGAAGGCATAAGACAAGGCCTGAGGGAACAATTGTGGCATTTTAGTTTTTTTATAACTTTTTAAAGGATCATTGTTAAATGTTGTCTGAGCCCGAAAATATAGAGGGTAGAAGCGAGAAGTTAGAAGATAGATCAAGATTAGTGAGCCGCTTTTCCTCTAACATCTATCCTCTAATTTCTAACTTCTATTTATGGCGAGTTCATTTAACACCTTTAAAAAGTTAGAAAAAAAACGTAAAAAAATGCCACTTGTGAAGGAAGGCCTTGTCTTCTGCCTTTTGGCATTATTTCGACGTACTTACTGACGGTCAATAACATTTGCACATCGGTCAATCCAGACCTTTAAACTTTTAAACTTTTAAACTGTTTACTAATCATGTTCGATTCACTCAAAATATATTTTAACGAAAAAATAGATCCGGAGCTGACCGTATCCTTCCTCGATAGACACGGTTATACCCGATGCCGTAAAGTGTCGGTTTGCGGCGATTATTCTATTGCGGGGGAGATCCTTACGGTCTATCCTGTGACCTTTGAGTATCCGGTACGCATAGAGATCATAGAAGGTATTGTCCGTTCTATTAAGAGCGTGGACCTCGTATCGTTTAAGACCATTACCGAACATAAAGGCGTTATTATACTTCCGATCGAGGCCTTGCGGCGCAAAAAAGCCCAAAAAGAACTTGATCCTATGGGAGAGCAGCCTATTGATTCCTTTGTGGATATAGAGCCCGGAGATTTTGTTGTTCACATAGATTATGGTATCGGCAGATATCTCGGCAGACAGCATCACAGACGTAAAGGAAAGCTCCAGGACTATTTTGTCATAGAGTATAAGGGAGGGGATAGGCTTTATACGGAGAGTACAGATCTTCACAAGCTGCAAAGATATGTCTCTTTCAACAGAAAACATCCGGAACTCAACAGTTTAAAAGGAAAGGGATGGAGCGAGACAAAAAATAGAGCTTCAAAAGGCATTGCGCGTACTGTGCGTGAAATTTTGGAAATACAGGCAAAAAGAGAAAGCACTCCGGGATTCGGGTTCAGCAAAGACACTGATTGGCAGAAAGAAGTGGAAGATAATTTCCCGTATAAGGAAACTCCGGATCAGGAAAAGGTTACCGAAGAAGTTAAAAAGGATATGGAACATATCCGTCCTATGGATCGTCTTTTGTGCGGAGATGTCGGATACGGAAAAACCGAAATAGCGCTCAGAGCGGCGTTCAAAGCCGTAATGGATTCCAAGCAGGTAGCGTTTCTTGTTCCAACAACGATCTTGGCCGAGCAGCACGCGGAAACCTTTACTACAAGGTTAAAAGAGTTTCCCGTAAAAATAGAAATGCTTAACCGCTTCAGGTCTTATACCGAACAAAAAGGCATTATCAAAGAACTGAAAGAAGGAAAAATAGATATTGTCATAGGAACTCATAGACTGCTTTCGGATGATATAGAATTTTGTGACCTGGGGCTTCTTATCGTGGATGAAGAGCAAAGATTCGGGGTCAAGCACAAAGAAAAGATAAAAAAGGTCAGGACAAATGTGGATATACTTACTCTCAGCGCGACACCGATCCCAAGGACATTGTATTTAGCTCTCATGGGTGGAAGAGATATTTCTTTGATAGAGACGCCTCCAACGGAAAGGATGCCCATTAATACCGAAGTTATTGAGTATGACGGAGATATCATAAAAGGGGCGATCGAAAGGGAAATAAGAAGAAAGGGACAGGTCTATTATGTGCATAATAGGGTCGAGACGATAGATAAAATCGCGGCTCGCGTGAGCCGGCTCGTTCCGGAAGCGAGGATAATGGTCGGACATGGACAAATGAGCGCCAGAACACTTGAGGCGACAATGTTAAAATTCATTAAGGGAGAAATAGATGTCCTGGTGTGCACTACTATTATTGAATCCGGGATAGATATTCCCAATGCAAACACTATGATAATAGAGGATGCGCATAAATTCGGATTGGCGGATCTTTATCAGCTGAGAGGAAGGATAGGCCGATTTGACCGAAAGGCTTTTGCGTACTTAGTGGTTCGGGAGTTTTCGTCCCTAACACGTGAAGTGAGTAAGCGTTTAGAAGCTATAAAAAAGTATCAGGAACTGGGTTCCGGGTTCAAAATAGCCATGAGAGACCTGGAAATGCGGGGCGCGGGAAATATCCTGGGCATGGAACAAAGCGGATTTATCGATCAAATAGGGTTTGACCTCTATTGTCGGCTGCTAAAAACGGAGATTATGCTGGCCAAAAAGAGTGTTAACAAAAAGTAAGATTTTATACGGCAAAGGGCTTGTTGAAAGGCAAATTATCTGGTATCCTGTAAGTAAGAGGGGAGATGAACGGACATCATGGATTTACGTAAAAATACGGCAACAATGACGCATATTATTGTCATATGTGTTGCCATGGCGCTGACGAGTTTGAGCATTGCGGGATGCGGAAAAGGCAAAGACGGAAACACTATACTTGCTTCTATCGGCGGGACGGTCATACGTCTTACGGATTTTGAAGAAAGGTTATCCAATTTACCTCTCAGGTATCAGGAGATAGTAAGAAAAAAAAAGGGAGAATATCTGGAGGAATTGGTAAATGATACCTTGCTTTATCAGGAGGCGTTAAAAGAGGGCTTACATAAGGATAAAGAAGTTCGCGGTGTTATAGAGGAGGCCAGAAAAAAAATATTGGTGGCGAGACTTCTGAAAGAACGGGTGGATGACGCGATCGTGATCTCGGACGAAGAGACCGAAAAGTATTACGAAGAGAACAGCGGGGAATATATGACGCCGGAAATAATGAGGGTATCGCATATTCTTCTGCCGACTCGGAAAGAAGCGGAAGAGATACTTTTGGATCTTTCGTCCGGCGAAGGATTTGAAGAGATCGCAAAGGCAAAATCCGTGGACCCCACGGCCCAAAGAGGAGGGGACATAGGGTATTTTCCGAAAGGACAGTTGATACCGGAATTTGAAAATGCGTGTGCGGGACTTGAAATTAATGAAATAAGTGGTATAGTTAAGACTACGTTAGGATATCATATAATAAAACTTACGGACAGAAGGCCGCCTGAACTAAGGCCTATAGTAAATGTCACAGAGGATATAAGGACAAAACTGAGAACAAAAAAAAGACGCGTTTTATTTAACGGTCTTTTAGATAGCTTAAGAAAAAAAACGGAGATAATAATAAATGAACGGGCTTTGTCAAAATAGGCAAAGCAAAAAGGAGGTATGTGATGAGGAACTCCAAAAGATCTTTTTGTATGGCGATATCACTTGTGGCCCTTTTCCTGGCAGGCGCGGTCGCGGCGGATGCAGCGGTAGTGGACAAAGTGATGGTCGTGGTAAATGATGAAGTTATAACACAGCGCGAATTCGACAGAGCTGTTTTTCCCGTCAAACAAAAAATTGAAGCCAGGTACTCCGGGGATGAAATGGAACAAAAGATAGAAGAAGCGGAGCAGGGGATCTTAGACGAGCTGGTCAAGACAAAATTGGCGGTAAGTTTGGCGAAAAAACAAAAGCTGGAAATAAATGAGGTGGAAGTAAAAAGACGTATAGGGACGTTAAGGTCCTATTACAGGAATGAAGCAGAGTTTCTGCAGAGTCTTAGCGATAAAGGGACCAATTTAAGCGAACTGGAAAAGGAGATCAAAGATCAGATCTTGGCGCAGAAACTTATAGAAAAAGAAATATCCGCTAGAATCGTCATCCCGCCTTTGGAGGTCAAAGAACTTTATGATAAGAATGTTGATAAGCTTATCTCTCCCTCCAAGGTAAAGGTCAGAGGAATAATGGTCAGAAAAAAGGCCGGAGTACAAACTGCGGGCGATCTGCAGGAAGATAATCTTAAAACCAGTGTAGCATCCAAGATGAATGATGATTTTGTCGCGGGAGTTCTGAATAGAAGCGTTATGAATAAATCGATTGAAGAGATACAGGCGGAACTCAAACAAGGCGGAGATTTTGCGGCTATCGCGGCAAAATATTCCGAAGGACCTTTTGCTAAAAAAGGCGGGGATATGGGATATGTAGTTCCCGGGCAGGTCCTGGAAGAAATAGATAAAGTGGTATTTAGCTTAAAAAAAGGTGAAGTATCCAATATAGTCGAGACTCCGATAGGGTATCACATATTCCTGGTAGAAGACATACAGGGAGAAAAACCTTTGGAATTCAGTGAAGTAAGCGATTATCTCAGAGAACAGCTTTATATGAGAAAATTTGCTACGGATCTCGCGAAGTGGTTCACGGAAAAAAAACAGGATGCATATATCGAGTATAAATAAACCCTGTGTTTTTATTACCATGGGGGATCCCTCCGGCATAGGTCCGGAGATAATAATAAGATCAATGGCAAGCTCTCAGGTAAGAGGGCTTGCCATTTTTGTTGTCATAGGTGACGAAGGTATTTTTAGGCAGGCAGCGTCTTATGTCGGAGAAAATATCGATATCCGGAAGATCGATATTTATAGCGGAAAAATAGGCGAGAATACCGGAGCCAATGTCATTGATCTCCTGGATCCGACACCGCCTCTTCTTGAAACATCCCCCGGGGTTCCTACACGAGAGGGAGCGCAGAAAGCCTTAGATTGTTTAAAGTTTGCCGCTGATATTATGACGGATCCGTGTAACAATTATCCGAAAACCCTGGTTACAGCGCCTTTAAGCAAAGAGAGAATAGCGGACATCGAAAAAGGATTCATAGGCCATACCGAATATCTGCAAAGAGCGTATTCATCGGATTTTGTTACTATGGTAATGAAAGGGAAGAACCTTTGTGTTGTCCCTGTGACACGGCATATACCTATAAGCGAGGTCGCTTTATCTTTGACGCAGGAAAAAATAGAAAAAACATTAAAACAGGTCATAGAAAAACGGGCTCTTTTAAGCGAGAAAGAACACCCCCGCATTGCCGTGACCGCTCTTAATCCGCATTGCGGAGAAGGCGGGAAAATCGGGACAGAGGAAAAGCTTGTCATAGAACCCGCGATAAAAAACTCTAAAAAAATATATCCTCATATCGAAGGTCCGATATCCGCTGATGTGGTTTTTAACCGCGCTTTAAAAGGAGAGACGGAAATAATCATCTGTATGTATCATGACCAGGGTTTGGGTCCGTTCAAAACAATAGATTTTGATTCGGGCGTCAATATAACTCTAGGGCTTGACCATATAAGGACCTCTCCCGATCATGGGACCGCATTTGATATAGCCGGAAAAGGTATAGCCAGTCCGGAATCCATGAAAGAAGCTATAAAATTGGCGGTACGGTCATGGATCTGAAAGATCTGAAAGTTATCTGGGGAAAAAATGATTTCCGCCCCAATAAACGCCTAGGACAAAACTTTCTTATAGACAAAAATATCCGCAATAAAATATTATCGGAATTGCATCTTAACGGAGATGAGTTTCTTCTTGAGGTCGGTCCGGGTTTCGGGGTAATGACTTTTGAGCTGGCTAAAAGATGCAGAGAGATCGTGGCTGTCGAGAAAGATGCTTTGATCTGCCGCATAATGAGACCTTTCTTTGAGGAGGAAAACATAAAACTTGTTACGGGAGACATACTCGAGTTTGATATAAAAGGATCTATGCCGAAAGGGAAAACTTCCATCCTTTTCGGAAATATACCTTATTATATCTCAACACCTCTCGTAGAACGCATAATCGAAAATAAAAAGCTTATAAAAAGCGCCTATATTGTCATGCAGGAAGAAGTGGTCGACAGGATCATAGCCTCACCCGGATCTAAAACATACGGCTCTTTAAGCTGTTTTGTGAGATATTTTACAAAACCTGATAAACTTTTCAGAATAAAGAATAATTCTTTTTACCCGAGCCCAAAAGTTTCTTCGGCGCTTTTGAAACTCGAAATTTTGGATGAACCGAGCGTAAAAGTCCGGGATGAAGACCTCATGTTCAGTATAATCCGGAAGGCGTTTTCTCAGAGAAGGAAAAAGGCGGTAAACCCGCTCTCCGACGTGAGTTTTTTAGGGATAGATAAAAACATTTGGGAGACATTGTTCAACAGATGCGATATGTCGCCGTCTCTTCGCGCGGAAGACATAGCGCTTTCGGATTACGCGCGCCTGGCGGACGAAGTTTTTTTTCATAGAAACGAGAAATGAGAAGGTAGAAGGAATAAAGAGTCACCAGGTCACCAGTCACCTAGTCACCAGTCTGCATACATAAGTTAGAGGATAGAGAGAGTCATAAAGTCATCATTCGCTTCGCTCATTAGAGTCATCGTTCGCTTCGCTCTCTAGAGTCAACATTTTGCCACTGACTCTTTGACTCGACTCCCGCATCGGTCCAACCTGACTCTATGACTCTTATTCCCGCATCAGTCAATCTCTGTCTATGTTCAATGGTCTATAGTCTATAGTCAATGTCTAATTTCTCGCCTTTATCTTCTATTACCTGGTGCCCTGTCAACTGGTGACTTGGTGACTAGGTGACTGGTGACTTTTATCTCGCTTCTATCTTCTCGCCTCTAACTTTTATTCTCAAGTGTCTATAGTCTATGGTCTGCGGCCTTCGATCTTAGATCTGTCTGGATTGACTTTATAATATTATTATGATAAGGTAATTCCGGTATGGAAAACCTTACAAAAAAAAATGTTGTTACGGAAGACGTTGCGAGGTATATTGCCGGCCTTTCCCGTTTGTCTCTTCAGGAAAAAGAACTATCCGAGTTTTGTAGTCAGCTTTCCGAGATATTAGGCTATATAGACAAGTTGAATGAAGTTGATACAAAAAATACTCTCCCTACCACGCACGTTCTTTCGGCAATGAAGAATGTTTTCCGAGAAGATGTTCCTAAAGGATCAATTTCTACGGAAGATGCTCTTAAAAACGCCCCGTCACGAGAAAAGGATCTATTTACAGTACCTAGGGTCATTTAATAATGGGACACTATATATCAAGCATAGAAAACTTTAAAAAATGGGCCGCGGAAAGCGGGGAAACGCCTTTAGATATTATCCGTCAACTGGCAGAACGCGCCGCCCGTATTGATAAAGGCATAAACGCGTTTATACGAATAAATAGCGATGATATAGTTTCTTCCGCCGGTCCCATCGAGGCCTTTAAACGTGATCTTGCCTTAAGCGGAGTGCCGATAGGGGTAAAAGACAATATATGCATAAAGGGCACTATTACGGCTTGCGGTTCACGTATGTTGGAAAACTTTAAACCTCCGTACAATGCGACAGTTATAGATAAGCTGAGGAACGAAGGAGCCGTACTGTTTCCGGGGCTCAATATGGATGAGTTTGCTTTCGGGTCTTCCTGTGAAACGTCTTTTTTCGGACCTACTAAAAATCCGTGGGATACTTCACGTATTCCCGGTGGATCCAGCGGAGGGCCGGCAGCGGCTGTAGCCGCCGGCGAAGTTATAGCTTCTCTTGGGTCTGATACAGGCGGATCTATACGGCAGCCGGCCTCTATGTGCGGGGTGGTGGGATTTAAGCCTACATACGGGAGAGTGTCAAGATATGGTCTTGTCGCTTTTGCTTCCAGCTTAGATCAGATAGGGCCGATAACGCGTAATGTCGCCGATTGCGCCGCGATATTAGAAGTGATCTCCGGACATGACATAAACGATTCCACCTCCGTTAAAAAAGAAGTTCCAAGATATACGGAAAGTTTAACCGGGGACATAAAGGGACTCAGGATCGGTCTGCCTAAAGAATATTTCACAATGGGCATCAATGAAGACGTGCGTCAGAGGATCGAAGAGGCTGTTGAGGTTTTTAGAAAACTGGGAGCCCGGATAACGGAGGTCTCTCTGCCCCATACAAAATACGCCGTTAGCTGCTACTATATTATCGGTCCGGCCGAGGCCAGTTCTAATCTTGCGCGATATGACGGAGTTCATTACGGGCACCGTGGTAAAGGAGAAAAGAGCATAATCGACATGTACACATCTACCAGGAATGAAGGCTTCGGACAAGAAGCAAAACGGCGCATTTTATTGGGTACATATGTTCTAAGCAGCGGGTATTATGAAGCTTATTATTTAAAGGCCCAAAAAGTGCGAACAAAAATATCCGAAGATTTCAGAGAAGCTTTCAAGGAATGTGATTGTCTGCTAACTCCGACATCTCCGACGACCGCGTTCAAGATCGGAGAAAAGATGGATGACCCGCTTAAAATGTATCTGTCGGATATATGCACTATACCGGCAAATCTTGCCGGTCTGCCCGCGATATCCGTGCCTTGCGGTCCGGGAAAAGACGGAATGCCTGTAGGTCTTCAGCTTATGGCGGAGCCCTTCGCTGAAGAGGTTCTCATGAGAGCCGCTCACGCGTTTGAGCAAAATACGGAACACCACAAATTATCGGAGAGATTCAATGCCGGAGAATAAGTATGAGACCGTGATCGGACTGGAAGTCCATGTACAGTTGTCCACCCGGACGAAGATATTCTGCGGCTGTTCCACGGTTTTCGGACAGGAACCTAATACACAGGTCTGTCCTGTGTGTCTGGGGCTTCCGGGGGTACTTCCCGTGCTTAATGAAGAAGTGTTCAAAAGAGCGATCAAGGTCGCATTAGCCCTGGATTGCGATATACAGAAGACCGTAAAATTTGACCGAAAGAACTATTATTATCCCGATCTTCCTAAAAATTATCAGATCAGTCAGTATGACATGCCTATAGCCTATGACGGTAAAATATCAATTAAAATGAATGATCAGGAGAAAACTATCGGTATAACACGGGTGCATATGGAAGAAGACGCTGGAAAACTTTTACATGATCCGGTGAAAGCCTTTAGTTATGTGGATCTAAACCGTACCGGCACACCTCTTCTTGAGATAGTCTCAGAGCCTGAGATGACTTCCAGCGAAGAAGCCTACAATTATTTGGTTATGATAAAAAGAGTCATAGCGTATCTTGATGTGTCCGATTGCAATATGGAAGAGGGAAGCCTGAGATGCGATGCGAACCTTTCTCTCAGAAAAAAAGGTGAAAAAAAATTGGGAACTAAGGTAGAGATAAAGAACCTTAATTCTTTCAAGGCGGTAAGAGACGCTCTTATTTTTGAAGAGGATAGGCAGGAGGAGATATTAGGATCAGGCAAAAAGATCGTGCAGGAAACCAGGCTTTGGAACGAAGAAAGAAGCGTTACAGAATCGATGAGGATTAAAGAAGAGGCGCATGATTACAGATATTTTTCCGAACCTGATCTTGTTCCTTTTGAGATCGAAAAGGGATTGATAGAGGAAATAAAAAGATCTATGCCGGAAGACCCGTCTGAAAGAACAAAGCGGTTAAAAGACACGTTCAAGCTCAGCGATAATGACACGGAATTTTTGATCTCGGAAAAAAGAATAGCGGATTTTTTTGAAAAGACAGTTGAAGAACATAATATCCCGAATGATGTGTGCAATTGGATAAAAACAGAAGTTATGATGCACGCGAAAGAGCGTGGAAAAAAGATCGATCAGCTGGGATTGTCGCCAAAGAATCTCGCGATAATCATTAAAATGGCCAAAGAAGGCGTGGTAAGCGGTCTTGCGGCAAAGGAAGTGCTGGGAGAACATATAGACAAAGGGAAAGATCCCGGGGAGATCGTTAAAGAAAAGGGGTTAGAGCAGGTATCCGACGAAAGTGTTCTGGATGAAGTTGTAGACAGTGTTCTTTCCGAGAACGAAAGATCGGTAGAAGATTATAAAAAAGGAAAGATCAACGCTTTAAGTTTTATGGTCGGACAGGTGATGAAAAAGACAAAGGGAAAGGCGAACCCCAAAATTGCGAGAGAAATGCTTCTCAAAAAAATGGAAAAATAAAATGAATTTAGTATTGTAAAGGTAATTCTTATTAAAGGGTGGAGGGCGGAAGGGGACATTGGAGCGCATCGCAATTTTAGCATTTTTTACAACTTTTTAGGGAATATTGTTAAATGCTGTTTGAGCCCGAACACCGATAAAAACGAGTGAGGGCGAGTTCATTTAACACCCTAAAAAGTTTGAAAAAATGCGTTAAGAAATTGCGCACAAGCGGAAATATTCCCTTCCGCCATTTGGCTAAAAATCATTTGTCTAGTATACAAAAAGGATGAAATTATGAAGAGTAAAAAGAACATACTGGGAATAATTCTTATTTTCGCTGTCATTACAACAGGTGTCTGGGCTGTGAGCGCGGTAAGCGAGATGGACTTTGACGGGAAAGAACTTTTTAAGGAAATACAGCTTTTTGCCGATTCTATTACCTTGATCAGCGCGGATTATGTTAAGCCGATCAACCCGAAAGATCTGATATACGGGGCTATCAAGGGAATGATAAGCACTCTCGACGGATACAGCCAATTCATGGACCCGGACACTTTTAAGGAGATACAAGAAGAGACAAAAGGACAATTCGGCGGGCTTGGGATGGAGATCGGTATGCGGGATGGGGTGCTGAAAGTCATAGCTCCGATAGACGATACACCGGCTTTTAAAGTCGGAATAAAGGCCGGAGACATGATAGTTAAGATCGAGGATGAAATAACCAGGGGTATAACCATCGATGAAGCTATAAAAAAGTTGAGAGGTGAACCCGGAACAAAAGTGACCATTACGGTCATTCGGGAAGAAGACGGCAAAGTTAAAGCGTTCACGATAGAGAGGGGAATTATCAAAATAAAAAGCGTGAAAGAAATAGAGATGATAGATGAAAATATCGGGTATGTAAGACTTGTTGAATTTCAGGAAAGAACAGCCAAAGATATGGAAAAGGCTATCAGTGAATTAAAGGAGAAAGGCGCGAAAAGTATAATAGTGGATCTGAGGAACAATCCCGGAGGCCTTTTAGATTCAGCCGTTAATACTTCCGAACATTTCCTGGAAAAGGGCGAGCTTATTGTCTATACGGAAGGAAGAAACCCGGAGAAAAGGATAGAGTTTCGAGCTAAAAAAGAAGCTTTAACAAGGGGAATGGGGATAATCGTTATAGCCGACGGAGGGTCTGCCAGCGCCGCGGAAATATTGGCAGGAGCGATAAAAGATAACAAACGGGGATTGGTCATAGGCGAAGTTACTTATGGAAAAGGATCAGTGCAGACGGTTATTCCTCTTAAAGATGATTCCGCGCTCAGGCTTACTACCGCCGCATATTATACTCCGAGCGGAAAAAATCTCATGGATAAGGGGATAGAACCCGATGTCAGAGTGGAGAGGAAGAGCGTATCTGAAAAGGAGGAGACGGAAACGGATGTTTTTGACCGGATCGAGAAAGAGGATAAGGAAGACCCAAAAAAGAAAGAGAAGAAATTCAAATGGGAAGGGGACAGCCAGATCCAGGCAGCGGTAAATATAATCAAGGGGGTAAGCGTTTTTGACGAATGCAGGATCTTTCATCAGGGAGATAAATGAGACAGCGGAGAATACTGTTTTATTTAGCTTTAGGGATAGCGATCCTTTTTATTTTTCATAGCATTTTTTCGGAGAAAAAGGAAGTTGTTAAAGAAGAAGTTTTAGAAATAAAAGAAATATTCAAGGTAGCGATCGTTCTGGATGATTTTGGATATAACAAAATTAATTTAAGTGCTCTGGGAGATCTAACTGTCCCCGTAACAATAGCGGTTTTACCTAATACTCCATATTCAAAAACAGTATCAAGATTCGCCGAGGAGAAAGGTATAGAAGTGATATTACATCTTCCTATGCAGCCGGAAGGTGGCAATGTTCCCCTTGAAGTCGATACGGTTTTGGTGGGCATGGAAGACGGTGAGATCCGCGATATAATAGGGAGGGCTCTCGATTCGGTCCCCTTTGCCAAAGGAATATCCAATCATATGGGGTCAAAAGCGACCGGAGATGCGCGTACAATGACGATTATTTTTGAAGAATTAAAGAAACGAAATATGTTCTTTCTGGATTCTTTTACCTCACCCGATTCCGTATGCGGGAAAATTGCCGAAGAGAAAGATGTTCCCTGCTTTCAAAGAGACATTTTTTTGGATAATTCTCGGGAGACAAAAAAAATAGAACAATGTTTGATCAACCTTGTGGCTCTTAAAAATAACCGCAATAGCGCCATTGGAATAGGGCACGATCGCATGGTAACTTTTGAGGCATTAAAAAATATAGTTCCGGAAATGGAAAAAATGGGTGTGAAGTTCGTTAAATTATCCGATCTTGCAGATGATAAAGAAAAATAGAAAAACCTACGTACGATCCTTATTTTAGGAAATAATGATAGTTTTAGGAATAGAGAGTTCATGTGACGAGACTGCGGCTTCTTTGGTAGAGGACGGGAGGGTTCTTTCTAACGAGGTATCTTCTAGTGTAGAGCTGCATGAGAAATACGGAGGGGTAGTTCCGGAGATAGCTTCGCGGTTTCATGTAGAATACATACATTCAGTGGTAGAGAGAGCTTTAAGCGATGCGGGAAAGAACATAGGCGAAGTCGATCAGGTGTCGTATACTATGAAGCCGGGTCTTCCTGGGTCTCTTCTTATCGGAAAAGTTTTTGCGCAGGCAATAAGCTGCGCGCTGAATGTTCCTCTTATAGGCGTTGATCATCTGCATGCGCATGTTATATCCAGCTTTATCGATGAAGATAATAAATTGAAAGAATTGGAAAAACTATTTCCTTTTTTAGCGTTGATAGTCTCCGGCGGTCATACCAGCATATATCATTTTAGATCTTTGACAGATTTTATCCCTATCGCCAGAACAAAAGATGACGCTATAGGTGAAGCCTTTGACAAAGTATCAAAGATGCTCGGTCTTGGTTATCCCGGCGGTCCTATCGTGGAGAAAATGTCGGAAAAATTTTTACGAGAGAAAAAAAACGGGAAGAAGGCGATCATTAATTTTCCGAGAGCACTACTTAAGGATCGGGATAATCTGGACTTTAGCTTTAGCGGGATCAAAACAGCGGTTCTTTATCATTGGAATTCGGCTCATAAGACGGAAGAAGAAAAGGAACGTATTTGCTATTCTTTTCAGGAAGCCGTGGTCGATGTCGTGAGAGAAAAGGTCGCGCGAGCTATAAAAGCAACGAAGGTAGAGCGTCTCGCGGTAGGAGGAGGAGTGATCTGCAACAAGGTATTACGTTCGACTCTTTCCTCTTTTTGTGAAAAGAAAGGATACGAGCTATTTGTACCGAGAAGAGAATATTGCGCCGATAACGCCGCAATGGTCGCCCTTTTAGGCGAAAAACTTGCAAAAGAGTTCATAGTTGATAGTTGATAGTTTGTAGTTAAAACATAGAGTATCGGTCAATATGCTACGAACTACGAACTATCAACCATGAACTAATTAAGGAGGGAAAATGGCAGAACTGGACCTATTCTTACGTATTTTAGCGGCCGCGATACTGGGCGGATCGATCGGATTAGAGAGGGAACTGCACGGTTGCGCGGCAGGTCTTAGAACACATATTCTGGTGTGTATCGGATCAGCACTTTTTATGGTAACATCCATCGGGATGGCCCAAGAATACGCTAGTTTGGGTGCTGTCGATCCTTCAAGGATAGCGGCCGGAGTCGTAACCGGCATAGGTTTTCTGGGTGCAGGAGCCATAATACGTTATGGAACATCGATACGCGGACTGACGACCGCCGCGAGTATCTGGGCGGTATCGGCTGTCGGACTTGCCGTTGGAGCGGGAATGTATATCCCGGGAGTTATAACAACCCTTATAGCGCTCGTGGTGCTTATCCTTTCAAGATTAGAAGAGGTCATGGAACTTAAAAGACAGAGCAGAAAGATCATCGTAAAACTCTCTCCGGAGGCGGATACTTCTTCCGAAGATATCAAGAGTATCATAGAATCATACGGAGGGAGAACTAAAAGGATAGCGCCCTTGAAAGAAACGGATGCGGAATTTTTAGAGTTTCATGTCATGCTTCCCAGGCTCTGCAGAAAAGATACGATCATGGAAATACAGTGTCTTCCCGGAGTCCTTGAAGCCTCATGGGGATAAGGGAATCGCCCCTACAAAAGTAAGGAAAAGAGTACCACAGAACGTTTATTTGTAATATAATGGTTTAGCTGAGATCTTAAAATGTCGTTCAAAGACAGGAGGGTAAAATGAAGAAAAGAAAAGGCGAAAGCAACGATCAATACGGCGATAAAATGTTGGACGTTAGCGCCAGTATGCAAGGGACTTTGCGTTTTGAAGATCCGGTAAATTTACGTATTAACGGTAAGTTTGAGGGAACACTCGATACTAAAGGTGTTTTGATGATAGGGCATAAAGCGGATATAGCGGCCAACATCGTGGGGGAAGAGATATTGATATCCGGAAGAGTACTAGGGAACATAAAGGCCGGAAAATCTCTCAGACTTGAGTCCAGCGCTTCACTCAAAGGGGACGTAGAGACTCCCATACTTTCCATAGGGGAAGGAGCGGTTATAAACGGCCGCATAAAAATGACGGGATTCACGGGCGAAGAAAATATCTCTAAAAGAGATAACTGGCTGGATACTAACCAGCTTGCGGAATATTTAGAGGTCGACAGAAATAAAGTCGGTGAATGGGCGTCTGACGGAGTTCTTCCGGGCACCAAAGAAGGCGGACAATGGATATTCGAAAGGTCTAAGATAGACCAGTGGATAGCCGACGGCAAAGTGAAGACAAAGGGATAATATGTCCGAAAAGCTTTTAACATTACGTGAATTAGCAGAATATCTCAAGCTTAGTGAAGAGAGGACTGTAGATCTTGTGGATAAAAAGATCATAACCGCCTATAAGTTAGGCGGAGAATTGCTTAGGTTCCGAAAAGAACAGATAGACGCCATTCGATCGGAAATAGATTCCAAGGTGAAAGAAATGGGCGAAATGACCGTCGGCGAGATCCAAAGAGCTCGAAGAGGAAAATTAAAGATCTCTTCGGAATCCGCCGGCGGCGAGAGTTTTCAAGAGGCTGTAGCTGATTTTCTATATTTCAACGATTTTTACATATTCTCCGGTATATTACTTGTTCTTCTTACAATAATCATATTTAAGTGATAATCGATAAAAAAGATACATAAAACTTGACTTGCGGCGCCTCCTTGTATATAATCATTTCATCACGGATCTCACCGCTAAGGATTTCCGCACAAAATTAATCTAAAAAGTTGACCTATAACCATATAAAAGCGAATAACGCGACTCTTTTCATTTTACCGCCTCTCGCGCGGTGCATTTAAACAGATGAGCAAAAAAGACGAAAATATCTATTTGATCGACGGGAACGCCTTTTGTTACCGCGCGTATTATGCGATACGGGATCTCGCCACATCAAAGGGGGAACCCACAAATGCCATATATGGATTCATCAATATTATACGAAAATTGCGCAAAGAACATGATCCTCAAAGATTGGTGATGGTCTTTGATATGCCGGGTCCGACAGTGCGCCATAAAAAATACGACGAATATAAGATACATCGCAAACCGATGCCGGATGATCTGGCTGAGCAGATCTCTAAGATAAAAGAGGTAGTCGAAGCGATGAACATAACTATTTGTCAGCTTTCAGGATATGAAGCGGATGACATCATAGCTACATTAACGGAGAAAGCAAAAGAAAATGGGATGAATGTAGTTATAGTAACCAGCGATAAAGATGCGCTGCAGCTTGTGGATAAGGATGTGAGCGTTTTGAGTCTTAGCTCTTTCGGAGAGAAAACGTACAAAAAAAAAGAAGTCGAAGAAAAATACGGAGTTACTCCGGATAAGATAACCGAGCTTATGGCTCTTACGGGAGACTCGAGCGACAATATCCCGGGAGTCAAAGGCATAGGAAAGGTCGGTGCCGCGAAGCTTATAAATGAGTACGGTAGTATAGACAACATATACGCTAATATGGAAAACATGACCGCGGGTTCCACAAAGGACAAACTTGTAGCGGAAGAGGATATGGCGAGATTAAGTAAAGAACTGGTAGTTCTGGATAGTAAGGTGCCGATAGATATAGATCTTGATAAAACATTTTTAGGGGAGCCAGACAGTGAAAGACTTGCGGAACTCTATAAGAAGTTCGAGTTTAAAAAACTTTTAGGTGAGATAGCGACTGTCGATAGAAGCGAGATCGGCTACACGGAATGCAAGACGGAAGAAGATGTCAAAAAAGCATTAAAGGGAAGAACAAAGAACGAGAAGATCTTTTTCTCCACGGTTCCGGAGGAGGAAAAAGACGGAGTAAAGGGGGTATCCCTGACGATCGGGGAAAAGACCGCTTTTATCCCTTTAAAGGCAGAGAAAGAAAGAGACGCATTCGGAAAAGAGTTAAAAAACATATTTGAGGATGATAGCATTGAAAAAGTCGGATGGGATATAAAAAGACAAATACTTTTTTTTAGAAGGGAAGGTATAGAGGTAAAGGGAAAGATCTTTGACATAATGGTAGCGGATTATTTGCTGGATCCCTCTGCCGGGAGTTATGATTTCAGGTCGATCCTTCAGCGGAGTTTAGGAACAAATATGACTTCTGATGCCGATGTTGTAAAAAAAACATGTATCAAAAGTCATTTCACAAAAGACATTTATGGGTTTCTCGAGCCGCTCTTAAAGGAAAAAGAACTTAATGGTCTCTTTGAAAAAGTTGAAATGCCGTTAATAAAAGTGCTTGCGGATATGGAATCTCATGGAGTGGATGTAGATAGCGAAGCCTTGAAAAAAGGTTCTAAAAAAATAGAGAAAGATCTGGAAAAGGTAACGCATGAAATTTATGAACTTGCGGGGGAAGAATTCAATATCAATTCCCCTAAACAGATGCAGATCATTCTTTACGATAAACTTTCTTTACCGGTAATAAAAAAGACTAAAACTGGCCGCTCAACGGATGAATCGGTCCTGAGACGCCTGGCTTCAATGCACGCTCTGCCGGTAAAATTGATCGACTATCGCGAGATGAACAAGTTAAAGACCGGATATTATGATACTTTACTGGGTCTGGCTTCGGCCAATGACGGAAAGATATTCGCTAAGTTCAATCAAGCTGTAACCGCGACAGGGAGGCTCTCTTCTAGCGATCCGAATCTTCAGAATATTCCCATAAAAACGGCCTTGGGGAAAGAGATACGGCGCGCTTTTATTTCAGGCGGCGCGGACAGGATATTGATCGCTGCCGATTATTCTCAGGTAGAATTGAGGATCCTGGCGCATCTTGCGGAAGATAAAAAATTGATAAAAGCATTTAACAACGGAGAAGATGTACACCGCGTTACGGCCGGAAAGATATTCGATCGTTCGCTCAAAGAAGTGACTGACGAGCAAAGGAGCGCCGCTAAAACGGTCAATTTCGGAATAATCTACGGTATAAGCGCTTTTGGGTTGGCAAAAGAGCTTGATATCACGATAGAAGAGGCGCAAAAATTTATTGACGCGTATTTTTCCGAATATGGAGAGACCTTGGAATTTATCGAACGGATAATAAACGAAACGCGTAAGAATGGATTTGTTTCAACACTGCTCAAAAGACGAAGATATATTCCCGAAATTAAAAGCGAAAATGACCATGTAAGAAAGTTCGCCGAAAGAGCCGCTGTTAATACCGCAGTGCAAGGATCCGCGGCGGATATCATAAAGCTCGCTATGATAGATTGTTATAAAAAACTAAAAGAACAAGACGTGAAACTTATAATACAAGTACATGACGAGCTCGTCTTTGATGTGCCGAGAAAACATCACAAAGAAATAACGGACGCGATCAGGGTAATAATGGAAAATGTTATGACGTTAAAAGTGCCGCTAAAAGTGGACATAGGATCCGGCGAGAACTGGCTGGAAGCTAAGTAGCGGAGAGAAGCGAGAAGAGAGAAGTTAGAAGGTAGAAAATAGAAGGTAGATTATAGTTTACACCCTTGAGATCTAGTTTCTACCCTCTTTTGAAAAGGAGAAGAGAGAATAACTAATTACATAAGGACAAATGAATGAAAGGAAAGATCATAGGGATTACAGGAGGGGTGGCTGCGGGGAAAACGACCGTTGCGGATATGTTCGTTAAAAAGGGAGCCAGGCTTGTCGATGCGGATAGTATAGCGCATATGCTTATTAATGAGGACGGCATGAAAAAAAGAATAGCGGAGGAGTTCGGAGACGAATTGATCAAGGACGGCAAAGTGGATCGCCTTGCTTTGAGAAAAAAAGTGTTTTCTGATAAGAAAAAAATAGAAATATTATCGGGGATACTCCATCCGCTTATAATCGCCAGAATAAAAAACGAAGCGGAAAGAGAAAAAGAGTCAGGGACGGTTGTGATAGACGCGCCTCTTTTGGTTGAATGCGGGCTTAATAATTATGTGGACAAAGTGATAGTGGTCAAGGCAAAGAGAGCCACCCGCATAAAACGGGCTCTCACAAGGGGTTTGACGGAAGATGAAGTTCTCGGCATAATGGAAAGCCAGCTGCCTCAAAAGGAAAAGGAGAGGGTTGCTGATTATATAATAGACAATGACAATGATCTCGAAACAATAAGAAAAGGAGTAGAAGAGATATGGCAAAAAGTTCAGGAAGCGGAAAAGAATTAGATATTGTACAACTAAAAAGCATGAAGATCTCGGAGTTGACGGACATCGCAAAAGATCTTAAGATCAACGGGATAAGCGGGATGAAAAAACATGACCTTATCTTTAAAGTACTGCAAGCCAAGGTCGAAAAGGACGGATTTGCTTACGGAGAAGGGGTTTTGGAAGTACTTGAAGACGGATTCGGTTTTTTGAGAAGTTCGGATTATAATTATCTGCCTTGCCCGGATGATATTTATGTTTCGCCGTCACAGATAAGAAGATTTAATCTTAAAACTGGTGACACCGTAAGCGGGCAAATACGTCCTCCGAAAGAGGGAGAGAGGTATTTTGCTCTTTTAAAAGTAGAAGCGGTCAATTTCGAGAATCCGGAAGTCTCAAAAAATAAGATCCTATTTGAAAATCTGACCCCTTTATATCCGAAGGAAAGACTTCATCTTGAAACAGAGGAGAACGATATCTCCATGCGTGTTATGGATATTCTTACTCCCGTGGGAAAAGGACAAAGAGGGCTTATTGTGGCTCCTCCTTACAGCGGAAAGACCGTTTTTCTACAGAAGTTCGCTAACGCCATAACCCAGAATTATCCGGATATTAAACTGATAATCCTTTTAATTGATGAAAGACCGGAGGAAGTTACCGATATGAAAAGATCCGTGAACGCTGAAGTTGTAGCATCCACATTTGACGAGCAGGCTCAAAGACATACTCAGGTGGCGGAAATGGTGCTACATAAAGCAAAACGCCTTGTAGAGCACAAATACGACGTGATCATATTGCTGGATTCTATAACGCGTCTGGCGAGGGCATACAATACTACCGTACCTCATTCGGGTAAAATACTTTCCGGAGGGGTCGACGCGAATGCCTTGCATAAACCAAAACGGTTCTTTGGAACTGCCCGGAATGTTGAAGAAGGCGGAAGCCTTACGATAATCGCTACAGCATTGGTTGATACAGGAAGCCGCATGGATGAGGTAATATTCGAGGAGTTTAAAGGTACCGGCAATATGGAAATACAGTTGGACAGAAATCTTTTCCAGAGAAGGATTTACCCCTCAATAGATATAAAAAGATCCAATACCCGTAAAGAGGAGCTTCTTGTGGAAGAGGATGAGCTTAAGAAGATCTGGCTTATGAGAAAGGCTTTGAGTGATATGGATTCTGTCGAGGCCATGCAGCTATTAATAGATCGTTTAAAGAAAGCGAAGACAAATGAGGAATTTTTCCAAAATATGGGGAAATCTTAAGTAGGAGTCCCGGACAAGAGTTCAGGTGTTTGTATAACGACTTGAGGCGAAAAGTGACCCAAAACTCTATACGAATACCTATTTTACTTGCTATTTATCCATTTTTTAGTAAAATATGTGTTTTGTAGTGTTAGTTGAACAATAATAGGGGGTTAGAAGTGAAAAAAGGGATACATCCGAAGTATAAGGAAGCGACTATAGTCTGTGCGTGCGGAAATACCGTTCATACGCGGGCGACAAAGGAGAGCATTCATGTTGAAATATGTTCAAAATGTCATCCGTTTTATACCGGAAAACAGAAGTTAGTGGACTCCGCCGGCAGAGTGGAACGTTTCCAGAAACGTTATTTAAATAAAAAGGCATAAGACTGATCCGTTAATGAAAAAAATCATCTCGGAACTTGAAAAACGAAAAGAAAAATATAGGACATTAGAAAAAGAGCTTTCTTCTCCGGAATTTTTGTCCAACAGGGAAAAGCATACGGAAAAAGCTAAAGAATACGCGGAGCTGAAAGAAAGCGTGTCTCATTACGAAAGTTATCTGGCGCTCGAAAAAGAAAAAAGAGAACTCGAGACAATGATCAAGGAAGAGGCCAAAGACAGTGAATATGCCGTTTTGGCCGGCAGAGAACTGGAAGAAGTTAAAGGCGCTATCCTTGCTAAAAAGAGAGAACTTGAGGATCTCCTTTTGCAGGGAGATGATGAAGAAGGAAAAAGAAATGTCATTGTGGAGATCCGCGCGGGTACCGGAGGGGTGGAAGCCGGTCTGTTTGCCGCGGATCTTTACAAAATGTACTTAAAGTATTCGTCTTCAAGAGGATGGAAAAATACGATCATAAGTTTAAGTGAATCGGAAAAAAAGGGGATCAAAGAAGTTATCTTTTCCGTTGAGGGGCAGAATGTTTTTAAATATTTGAGATTTGAGATGGGGACACACAGAGTTCAGAGGGTTCCTGAAACAGAAGCGAGCGGGCGTATACATACTTCTGCCGCTACGGTCGCGGTTCTGCCGGAAGCGGAAGATGTAGAAGTGGACTTAAAACCGCAGGACCTGAAAATAGACTATTACAGAGCGAGCGGAGCGGGAGGGCAACATGTAAATGTTACGGATTCCGCGGTGCGTATAACGCATCTATCCACGGGAGTAGTGGTAAGCTGCCAGGACGAGAGAAGTCAACATAAGAACAAAGCGAAGGCTATGCGTGTTTTAAAAGCCCGTATCCTGGAGAAGCTGCATGAAGCAAAAGAAAAAGAACGATCTGAAAAAAGAAAGAAGCAAATAGGCTCGGGAGACAGGTCCGAAAAGATAAGAACATACAATTTTCCCGAGAACAGAGTCACGGATCATCGTATCGGACTTACCATACACAATCTGTCCAATATTCTCGAAGGCGACATTAGCGAGGTCGTGAATGCCCTTATAGAGGAAAATAGGAAGATAAAGCTGAGTGGTTAATGAATGAGGATGACGATAAAATACCGATACAGTATAGGAACGGAAGAACTGAGTTCATGGGGATAGATATTAAGGTCGACCCGAGAGTCCTTGTGCCCCGGCCGGAGACGGAACTTTTAGTCTCCGTGACTTCTGATCTTTTAAAGACGAGAATCATAGAAAGACCTTTGATAGCGGATATCGGCACAGGAAGCGGAGCAATAGCGATAGCCCTCGCGGACCTGGTGGAGAACGGCAGGATCATAGCCTCTGACATCTCTTTGGATGCGCTGGATGTTGCAAGAGAAAATGTACGCAATTACGGGAAAAGTCATAAAATAACCCTAATGTGTTCGGATCTATTCGCGGCTTTTTATGCCGAAACCCCGGACAAATTTGATGCCATAGTGTCTAATCCTCCTTACGTGTCCGAAGGGGATTATTCGGAGTTGGATGCATGGGTCAAGGCGGAGCCTAAGACAGCGCTCTGTGGAGGTAAAGAGGGAATGGATATTCTGAAGAGAATAGCTTCAGAAAGTCCTAAGGTCCTTCTGCCCGGAGGTTTTGTAGCGGTAGAAGTAGGATATGACCAAGCCGATAAAATGAAAAAGGAGTTTATTATAAACGGTTTCGAGAATATTAAAAGCTACAGGGATTTTAACGATTATGAGCGTGTCATTGTAGGGTGGAAACGTGGATAAACTTGTGATCAAAGGAGGAAGGCCCCTATCCGGCACGGTGAAGATCAGCGGGGCTAAGAATTCGAGTCTTCCGATACTTGCGGCTACGATATTGAGCGAAGAAGCAAGTGTTGTACATAATGTTCCCGATCTCAAAGATGTCTACACTATGATAGAAATAATCTCCGCGCTCGGAAGAAAGATCGTAAAACGCGGAGATACGGTCGAAGTTTCCGCGGGAAAAATAAAAAAGGCGACGGCTTCTTACGAATTAGTTAGTACCATGCGCGCTTCTATCGCGGTTTTGGGACCGCTTTTGGCGTGGCAAAAAGAAGCTAAGGTCTCCTTCCCCGGGGGATGTGTGATCGGACCGAGGCCGATAGAACTCCATTTTAAAGGCCTTAGAGCTCTCGGAGCGGATATCCATATTGATGGAGGCTATATCGTGGCTTCCGCGAAAAAGTTAAAGGGAGCGAGGATCTACCTGGGAGGACATTTTGGATCCAGTGTTTTGGCGACGGCTAATACACTTATGTGCGCCGTTCTGGCGGACGGAGAAACGATAATAGAGAACGCGGCATGTGAACCGGAAATTTCCGATCTATCGGATTTTCTTAAAAAGATGGGCGCTGACATAAGAGGGGCCGGGACGCCCACTTTGATGATCCGAGGAGTTAAAAAGCTTGGCGGAGCGCAGCACTATGTTATCTCGGATCGTATAGAAGCCGGGACTTACATGATAGCGGCGCTTATTACAGGAGGAAAGCTTTTTATCGAGGGAGCGGTAAGCAGACACAATCTGGCGCTTATCGATAAATTGATAGAATGCGGCGGCCGGATAGAAGAAAAACCCGGAGGAATAGAGGTTTCAAGGAAGAAGAGCAAGCTGCAGGTAACGGATATAACAACGTTGACATATCCCGGTTTTCCTACGGATCTTCAGGCGCAAATGATGAGTTTGGTGACGGTTGCGGAAGGAATTAGCGTCATAACGGAAAAGATATACCCGGAGAGGTTCATACACATAAGTGAACTTAACAGGATGGGCGCGAACATTATACTGGAAGGATCCACCGCCATAATAAAAGGCGTAAAAAGATTGAGCGGGGCAACAGTGATGGCTTCGGACCTTCGGGCTTCAGCGGCGCTTGTTCTGGCGGGACTTGTAGCCGAAGGACGCACAGAAATTTCCCGTATATATCATCTCGATCGAGGATATGAGCACTTAGAAAAAAAACTTTCCGCTGTGGGCGCGGAAATAGAGAGAATTAAAGAGTAGGTAGTGGATAGTGGATAGTTCATAGTGATCGACCGATATGCTAAGTTTTACATGGGGTTGATGCTTGATACTTGGCGCGCTTTTTTTAACTATGAACTATCAACTATGAACTATTAACTAAACAAGGAGGAATAGGATGGCGGTTGTTTTAAGGCTCAAAGTGTTCGGAACGAAAAAGAAGCCTTTTTATCGTATAGTTGCGATGACAAAATCAACTAAACGTGACGGAAGAGCATTAGAGGAATTGGGTCATTATGATCCTAAAAAAGGAAAAGACCAGGTTGCTCTTGACAGAGAAAGGGTTGAGTATTGGTTAAAAAATGGCGCTAAACCTTCTGAGACGGTGAAGAGCATAATAAAGAGACTGGAAATATAGGGTTAATAGTTGATATTTCATAGTTCGTAGTGATTGACCGATGCCGGAACGGTTTAAAAGTTAAAAAGTTTAAAGGTTAAAAGGTTCGAAGATTGACTGGTGCACCGTTAAGTTTATAGCTTTATAGTATGAACCCGGGTAAGCTTTTTTTAAACTATGAACTATCAACTATGAACTATCAACTCGACAGGAGTTTTTGTGAAAATTGATATTTTAACATTGTTTCCGGATATGTTCGGCGGTGTTTTTGATCAGTCTATGGTAAAGATCGCTCGAAGCCGCGGAATTGCGGATATAAAAATACACGATCTGCGCGAATGGACTAATGACCGGCATCGAACGGCGGATGATAAGCCTTATGGCGGCGGCCCGGGGATGGTCTTAAAAGTCGAACCGGTGCATAAAGCTTTAATAACGCTTAGAAAAGAGAATACCTACGTGATCCTATTGACGCCCCAGGGGAAAAAATATGATCAAGATCAGGCAAGATCGATCTCTGAAAAGGAACATGTGGTAATTGTTTGCGGACATTATGAGGGGTTCGACGAAAGGATCCGCAGTTTGGTCGACGGGGAGATCTCTATAGGGGATTATGTCTTAACCTGTGGAGAAATACCCGCTATGGTGTTGTGCGACTCAGTGATACGGCTCATACCCGGAGTTTTAGGGGATGAAGGATGTCTCAACGAGGAATCCTTTGAAGGGGGCAAACTGGAATATCCTCAATATACAAGGCCCGCGGAATATCATGGTCAGAAAGTTCCCGAGGTTCTATTATGCGGAGATCCGAAAAAAATAAGTATTTGGCAAAAAGAACAGGCGGAGATCAGGACGAAGGAGAGAAGACCGGATCTTTTGGTAGACGATAGACCATGGATTGAGATTGACCGATGTGCAAATTTAGAGGAAAAAGTGAATGTGCGGGGGCGCCGTCATTGCGAGGAGCGCAGAGACGAGGCAATCTCCCCTTGTAAAATGGTAAGGAGAGGAAAAAGATGAAAAAGCAGATAAGCGATCTTGAAAAAAAATTCATAAAAAAGGATATCTCAAAATTCAATATCGGGGATACCGTAGATGTTCATTTTATGATCAAAGAAGAGAATAAGATGAGGGTGCAGATATTCACCGGCATTGTTATCGCACGAAAGGGGACGGGAACAAGCGAGACGTTTACCGTCAGACGCGTATCTTATGGAGAAGGTGTTGAGAGAACCTTTCCTATGTATTCCCCTTTGATAGAGAAGATCGAAGTAAAGAAGAAGGGTAAAATAAGACGCGCTAAATTGTATTACCTTAGAAGTAAGCTCGGGAAAAAGGCCACTAAGGTGAAGGAAAAAATTGTCCAAAAAAAACAAGCAAATTGACAGTATTGATAGATTGTTTTTTGAGAATAAAGCTTTGGTATCCGGATACAAGCGGGTAGCGGGTATAGATGAAGCCGGAAGAGGACCGTTGGCGGGTCCCGTAGTCGCCGCAGCTGTGGTTATACGCGATAAGAATTTTTCGGAAAGGATCGATGATTCCAAAAAACTTACCGCCAAAAGAAGAGAAGCGGCGTTTTTGGACATATTGAAAAGATGCGATGTGGGAATAGGGGTCGCGGGAGTTGACGAGATAGACAGATTGAATATCCTCAACGCGACTCTTTTGGCGATGAAGCGGGCTGTTGAAGAACTGGAAGTAAGACCGGATTATCTTCTTATAGACGGAAAAATGGAAGTTCCGATAGCACAAGAGAGGACGTGTTTAACAGCGGGAGAAAGCAAGAGTTTATCCATAGCATCCGCGTCGATCATCGCGAAGGTTTTTAGGGACTGTTTGATGAGAGAAGAAGACAAAAAGTACCCCTTGTATGGGTTTAGGAAGCATAAGGGTTACGGTACCAAGGAGCACATAGAAGCTATAAAAAAACATGGGTTATGTGTGATACACAGAAATACTTTTGGACCGTTTGGTAGTCTGAGCCGAAACAGACAAAAAAAGGAGAGGACATGAGCTATAGTTATGATGTGAGAACAGCGGCTGCTATTAAGTTGAGGGACATTGAGATCGTCGCGAAAAAGATAGGAATAGGGGCCAAATATCTTACCAAATACGGGAATTTTATAGCCAAAGTATCACCGGAGATACTCAAAGGGTCGCTTAAAAAACGTAAAGAAGGAAAACTGATCCTCATTACTTCCATAACACCGACTCAGCTCGGAGAGGGCAAGACGGTCAACACAATAGGCCTGTCCATGGCTTTGAATGCTTTAGGTAAGAAGGCCATAGCTTGTATCAGACAACCTTCCTTGGGACCGCTTTTTGGAATGAAAGGCGGAGCTACGGGAGGAGGACATTCACAAGTTTTGCCGGCAGAGGATATTAATCTGCATCTGACCGGGGATTCGTCCGCAGTCAGTAACGCTCAAAATTTATGCGCTTCGTTTTTAGACAATACTCTTTTCAGAGGGGATCCTCATGATTTCGGCAAAGAAGGCGCTACCTGGAAAAGAGCCCTCGACATAAGCGACCGCGCCTTACGTAACATCGCGATAGGCGGAGGAGGAAAACTTCATGGAGTAAACCGCCGGACCGGAGTGGACATAACCCCGGCCTCCGAATGTATGGCCATTCTATCCTTATCCGACAGCCTAAAGGATCTCAGAGAAAGATTAGGGAGAATAGTGGTCGGTTTTAACAAAAGCGGCAAACCTATAACCGCTGAGGATCTCAAAGTCGCGGGGGCTATGGCTGTTCTTCTGAAAAAAGCTTTTGAGCCCAATCTTATGCAAACTTCGGAACATACTCCGTGTTTTGTGCACACCGGCGCTTTTGCGAACGTGTCACACGGGTCAAGTTCGGTTATCGCCGATAAGATCGCGTTAAAACTCGCGGATTTTGTAATTACAGAAAGCGGTTTCGGAGCGGATCTAGGAGCGGAAAAATTCATTGATATTAAATGTCAGCAATCAAAAATGAAACCTGACGTAGCGGTGATCAATTGTTCCATCCGGGCATTGAAAGTTCACAGCGGAGATTATCCTTTCGAAGGGACTAAAGTGCCATTAAAATTAAAAAAAGAAAATATATCCTCGGTTGACAGAGGTTGTTCTAATCTGGAAAAACAAGTTGAAAACCTTAAGATGTTCGGAATACCCATTGTTGTTTGCATCAACCTTTTCGAGTCTGACACAAAAAAAGAGGTAGATAGTGTCATAAGGAGAGCGGAAGCTCTCAACGTGGAGGGGATAGCGGTCAGTGAAGTATATAAGCAGGGCTCAGCCGGAGGAAAAGATCTTGCGCGGGCTGTAATTGCCGCGTCCAAAGAAAAATCAAAGATGAGATATCTCTATCCGATCGATATGAACATATCGAACAAGATAGAACGGATCGCAAAATCTATGTATGGAGCAAGCGAAGTAAAATATTCAGAACAGGCGCTTTCCGAAATGGCAAGGATAGAAAAAGCCAAACTTGACAAGCTGCCCGTATGTATGGCAAAGACACATCTTTCACTGTCGAACAACTCCGCTAAGAAAGGAAGACCCAGAGGTTTTAAACTGGGAGTGGAGGAGATCGTAGTGGCCGCCGGGGCAGGATATATTGAAGTGAAATGCGACGGAACTAACGCTATGCCGGGTCTGCCCAAAGTGCCCAGAGGAACAAATATTGATCTTGACGTAAAAACCGGAGAGATAAAAGGGCTATTTTGATGAAAACAGAACAGTATTTAAATAGCAGTGTTAACAAATATCTGGAAGATCTATCGCGCCGGCAAATGACCCCCGGGGGAGGAAGCGCCGCGGCTTTAGGCGCTTCATTAGGAGCCGGACTCAATCTGATGGTCATAAATTACAGCAAGAAAGAGGGGAAAGAAGACGGTGATCTGACCTCTCTTAAAATACAACAAGAGGAGTCTTTGAAAAGGCTAAAGGCCTTTGTTGACGAGGATTGCCGGGTTTTCGAAGATCTAATGAGAACTTTATCCGAGAAAAAGGATGCCGAGCGGGCATATAAAGCGGCAGCTTCGGTTCCGCTTTGTGTGTGTGAAGAATGTGCGGGATCTTTGTATATTACCGGAGAATTGCTTTCCAGGGCGAACCCAAATCTGAAAAGTGATATTGGATGCGCCTGGCATATGCTGAAAGGCGCTTTTTTTTCGGCAAAGATCAATGTTAACATCAATCTTAAGTTTGTGGGTGATGAAGCATTTTGTGAGAAAACAAGAAAAAGAATGGAAGAAATGGAATTTAAAATAAGGAACATGGAGAAAGTTGTTGCGGCTAAAATTTAAGGAACGAGATGTCAAAGATAATAGACGGAAAAGAAATAGCTGAGCGAATAAACATGGCCGTGAAGGAAGATGTCCGGAAACTGTCCCAAAAGAGAGGGCGAGCTCCGAAATTGGCGTCTTTGACCGTAGGCAATAAAGGCGACGCGGAAATTTATGTCAACATGCAGAGGAGAAATGCGGAAAAAGTAGGGATAGAGTTCGCCAGCCTACATTATGAAGACAGCTTGACGCAGGAAGGACTCTTTAAAGAGATCGAAAAGTTGAACAGAGATGATTCGGTAACGGCGATCATTGTTCAAAAGCCCCTGCCGGATGGGATAAGCCATAATAGAGTTGTCGCGGCGATATCTCCGGGAAAAGACGCCGAAGGGATACATCCGTACAACCTGGGAAGAATCCTCAGGCGTGAGGCCGAGCTTGAGGCATGCACGCCGGGGGCAGTGATGGAAATATTGCGGATGAAGGAGATCGATCTGTACGGAAAAGAAGTCGTGATCATCGGAAGTTCAGCCATAGTCGGGAAACCGTTGAGTTTGATGCTGCTGAACGAAATGGCAACGACTACCGTATGCAATATTGCTACTTTTGAAAAAGGCGATCTTCCCGCGCATGCCCTCAGGGCGGATATTCTGATAGTAGCGGTAGGAAAAGCGGAAATGGTCAAAGCGGATTGGGTCGCTAAAGGAGCCGTTGTAATAGATGTCGGGATAAACAAAAAAGGGAACGAAATTGTAGGAGATGTAGCCTTCTCCGAGGTAGAAAAAAAAGCGTCACTTATCACGCCCGTTCCCGGAGGAGTAGGTCCGATCACGGTCTCTATTCTCATGCGGAATGTTTTTAGGGCAGACAGGGATAAAGGTATACGGTAAAGGGATCAGAATAGCTCAAAGAGGAAAAATGTATGACAAGTTTTAAAGGATCTTTGGATAAAGGAAAGTTTGTTGTAACGACCGAGATAGGTCCGCCTAAGGGAGTTTCTCTGGATGCGTTGTTCAAAGAGTTAGAATGTGTTCGGGGAAAAGTGGATGCGGTTAACGTAACCGATCAGCAAAGCGCGGTTATGAGATTAGGATCTGTCGCGACAAGCAGAGCTCTTAATGACGCGGGATATGAGGCGATCTGTCAAATTACATGCCGTGACCGCAATCGCATAGCACTTCAATCGGATGTACTCTCAGCTTATTTTTTGGGTATAAAAAACATATTGGTTATGACCGGTGATCACCCTCTTTTAGGGGATCATCCCGGAGCTAAGGCGGTGTATGACTTGGACTCGATCGGTCTTCTGTATGCTATAAGGAGATTAAAAGAAGGATTTGATCTTTCCGGGAACAAATTGAACGATGTCCCGGATCTTTATGTCGGCGGAGTTGTAAACCCCGGCGCGGATCCTCTTGAGCCCGAGATAATAAAAATGGAAAAAAAGATCGCGGAAGGCGCGTCTTTTTTTCAAACACAGGCGATCTTTGATCCCCAGATATTCGCTCTTTTCAAAAAGAGCATCAAACACTTAAAAAAAGACATAAAAATATTGGGCGGGGTGGTTCCTCTGCGTTCCGCAAAGATGGCTCGATATATGAATACGAACATACCCGGAGTTGTTATCCCCGATGAAACGATAGAAAGATTAGATCGCGCAAATGACGTTGAAAAAGAATCCGTGGATATTTCCCGAGAAATCGTTCTTTCCATAAAAGAAATGTGTGATGGGATACATTTTATGCCGATAAAAGCCAATCATCTTGTCGCGCGCATACTTGAGGGATTAAAGCTTTGAGACGACCATAGACAATAGGCAATAGACCATAGACTATAGACTGCTGAAACATAAAAAAACAGAGAAGTTTTGTGAGACGCGCAGAATATTACCGTCTTCTCTCAACTTAAGCCCTGTTACGTAAAATATTATGAAGGAAAATAAGATCACAGTACTGGATTTTCGCAAGAAAAAGGAAAAGGGCGAGAAGATAACCATGCTTACCGCTTTTGATTGTCCTCTTGCCAACATTATTGATGAAGCCGGAATTGATGCGGTTTTAGTGGGGGATTCTCTCGGCATGGTAGCCTTAGGGTATGCCTCCACCATTGAAGTTACAATGGAAGAGATGATACATCATGCCAGGGCGGTAAGGAAGGGCGTGAAAAGAGCTTTTCTTATAGGGGACATGCCCTTTATGTCATATCAAGTTTCCGATGAAGATGCCGTACATAATGCCGGCAGGTTCTTAAAAGAAGCCGGATGTGAAGCGGTCAAAGTAGAAGGAAGCGGAAAAATGAAAGAACGTGTAGAGGCTATCGTAGGATCCGGCATTCCCGTTCTGGGACATATCGGTCTTACCCCGCAAAGCATCAACATCACCGGCGGATATAAAGTACAGGGAAAAGACGATGTCTCCGCTAAAAAACTTATCAAGGATGCCGTTGAGCTGGAAAAAGCAGGATGCTTCGCGCTTGTTCTGGAATGCGTTCCCAAAGATCTGGCAAAAAAAATAACCGAACAGCTTAATATCCCCACTATCGGTATAGGAGCGGGCGTATTTTGCGACGGGCAAGTGCTTGTTACACACGATGTTATAGGATATTTCGACAAATTTACCCCAAAATTCGTTAAGAAATACGCGGATGTTTCCGCCATTATCAAAACTGCGGTAGAAACCTTTAAGAGCGAGACTATATCAGGCGCTTTTCCTGATGATGGGCGTTCTTTTTGAGCATCAAAAAAGATCTTTTTAAAAAATGAAAACATATACAGAAACTTGGGAAAAGATCTTCGGAACACGAAGATGTAAACGTATATTTATCGCCGCTACCCGCCAGAATATAGGAAAGACCACAGTATCTCTGGGGCTTATCGCCGCTTTATCGGACAGATTCAAAAAGATCGGTTTCATAAAACCTGTCGGTCAAAGGTATCTTATAGAGAAAGGACATAAGGTTGATGAAGATTCTATTCTTATGGAAAAGATCTTTAAATTCAATTTTCCCTTACAGGTGATGTCCCCGATCACGGTAGGGAAAGGGTATACCGAAAATTTTCTCGATGGTAAGGATCTGGATAATCTCTCGGTAAAAATTCAAAAGGCTTTCAATGTTGTCGCGGATGAAAAAGAACTTGTGATCATAGAAGGAACGGGACACGCGGGGGTAGGTTCGGTGTTCGATCTTTCAAATGCCGCCGTGGCCAAGATGCTTGAAAGTAAAGTTATCCTTGTCTCCCAAGGAGGGATCGGAAACCCTATAGACGATATTATGCTTAATAAGTCTGTTTTTGATAAGATGGGCGTAAAAACAGTCGGAGTCATAGTGAACAAGGTCCTGCCTTCCAAATACGAGAAGGTAAGTAAGTATGTAACAAAAGGTCTTAACAGACTGGACATTCCCGTTTTAGGTGTTGTTCCTTACATGAAAATGCTGGATCGGCCTACTATGCAGGATATCAAGGAAGATCTTGATATGCAGGTCTTGTGCGGCGAAAAATTCCTTAACAAACAGATGAAAAGAGTACTTGTCGGCGCTATGGAGGGGCGAGCTGTTCTAAGCTATCTCGTGGAGGATTGTCTGGTCATAACTCCCGGAGACAGAACGGATCTCATAAATCTTCTTATCAAGGTCCATACCGGACGTTTTCATGCTCCAAAAAGAATAGCCGGAATAATCCTTTCAGGCGGGATCTCTCCTAAAAGAAGGATATACAACGCGTTGAAAAAAACCGATATTCCGACTCTAATGTCGCGCCTTGATACATATGATGTATCATCCCGAGTTCATGACCTTACCGTCAAAATAAAATATCGGGACAGCAATAAGGTCAAGCTTGTTAAAGACATGATAAGTAAATATGTTGATATTGATCGCATAATCAGGAGTCTTTAATGATCTTGATGCGCTCTATCGGACATACCGTCATACCTTTCCTTTTCCTTGCGACGGTGCTGTTAAACGGATGTTCACAAGAAAAGACGGCGCGGGACGTAGTTTCTCAAAAAATACTGATGGGTACTTTTGTTCAGGTTAAGGCCCGTTCAAACGAATATTCTGATACGGATCTAAGAAAGATCCTTGAGAAAGCTTTTGAAAGAGCCGTAGTTCTTGAAAAGAAGTTTGATCTTTTTGATCCGAACAGCGAATTAAACATGCTGAACCTTTCGGGCAAAATGAATGTTTCCTCGGAAATGTTTGATGTATTGGAAAAAGCCTTGGAGATAGGGAGTTTAACCGACGGCAAATTTGACATAACGGTAAGTCCTATTTTGAAAGAGAAAGGATTTTACCATGATATGCCGCCGGAGATCTTGGAAAAAATTCCGGACACAAAAGAGGCTATAGGGCTTGAGAATATTATGCTGACTAGATCAAAAAGAACGGTTACATTGTTTCAAGGCGCATGGTTAGACCTTTCGGGGATAGCGAAGGGGTACATAGTTGACGAAATGTACGCGTATATCAAAGAAGAAGGTGTTAAAAGTTTTCTGATAGACGCGGGAGGAGACATGTATTGCTATTCAGAGAGAGAGGAAGACGCCTGGATAATCGGTGTACGCGACCCGGGAGGATACGGAATGGTAATGAGGGTAAAGATCAACGCGGGCGCTATCGCGACAAGCGGGGATTATGAAAACGTGGTGGAGGGAACAGGCGGAAGGATATTGGCTCATATTGCGGTGCCGGAAGAAAGAAATGTGTTAGAGAAAAAGCCCTCAAGTGTTACGGTCATATCTTCTTCGTGTGCGGAAGCAGACGCTTTGGCTACGGGAATGATGGCAATGGAGACGGAGACGGCGATAGAGCTTGCCGATCAACTGGAGGAAGTTGAGATAATGATCATAAATAATGAATCATCCGGAGAAAAGGTCAAAATATCCAAGGGCGCTGAAACTTATATTTTGTAAAGGAATAAATATGCGAGTTGTAGCGGCAATGTCAGGAGGGGTAGATTCAAGCGTAGCGGCGCTTCTTCTGAAAAATAATGGACAGGAAGTTATAGGGATAACCATAAAGACCTGGCCGAAAGAGGATTGCGGCGGCGCAGGAGAGAGGATGTGCTGCTCTCTGGACGCTATACAACATGCGCGCAGCGCGGCTGAAGATATTGGGATACCCTACTATGTAGTGGATTTCTCAAAAGAGTTCGCACGCGAAATAAAAAAATATTTTTTGGACGAATATGTTAAAGGTAGAACTCCCAGTCCTTGTGTTTACTGCAACAGTAAGATAAAATTCGGGTTTCTTTTTGAAAAAGCCGCCGAGATCGGGGTTGAATACATCGCTACCGGACATTATGCGAGGATAATAGAAAGAGACGGAACACATTATTTAGCGGAAGCCCTGGATAAAAATAAGGACCAGTCATATTTTCTGTATAATTTACCGCGGGAAAGACTGCCGTTCATAAAATTTCCGCTCGGGGAAATGAAGAAAGAAAATGTCAGAGAAATAGCTATGCGCGAAAATTTTATGTCGGCTACGCGCCGGTCCAGTCAGGATATATGTTTCGCGCAGGGCTCAGGATATAGAGAATATTTTGGAAAGACTAATCCGGAAATATTTGTACCCGGGAATATTATGAACTCCTCCGGAGAAGTTATAGGGGAACACAAAGGCATAGTTTCGTACACGGTCGGTCAGAGGCATGGGCTGGGGGTAGCAGGCCCTGAGCCTTTCTATGTGATAGATATAGACGCGAAAAAAAACACGATCACCATAGCGGAAAAAGATAAGGCTATGAGGAAGAAGATCACCGTTGAAGGATTTAACTGGCTTATCCCCGAAGGATTAAAAAAAGAACGCGAATTTTTGAGTAGGATCAGATATAAAGGCAAAAAGGCGAAAGCGACAGTAACTCCCAGCGGTAAAGATGAAGCCATAGTGGAATTTTTCGAACCGCAATTTGCGCCGGCTCCGGGACAAGCCATAGTGTTTTATGATGATGAAATAGTCGCCGGCGGAGCATGGATAAGATAGGAGCGAGAAGCGAAAAAGTTCAGAGTTATGAGTTAGGAGTTCGGAGTGATTGACTGATGTGCTGTTGAGTTCGGAGTTATGAGTTAAGTGACCATTTTGTATTATTTCTCCGAACTCCTAACTCCCAACTGATTTGAGTTATGATCATGGAAATACACAACATTATTTTTCTTTCAATTTTTTTCTACCTTGCGGGCATTGTGGGCGTATCGGTCGGGGGTACGTCTTTAATAACGGTTCCACTGCTTATTTCCATGGGGATGAGCGCAAAATTGGCCGTTGGTACTAATATGTTCACCTTGATCTTTGTAAGTCTTAGCGGCGCTATCGGTTTTAGAGAAAGTATGGAAACAAGGCATAACCGGGTCATGCCGATATTGATCGTACTGACGATACTCGGATCTTGGTGGGGAGCGAAGATCTTATTAGATTTCGATGAGAAGCTGTTGGAAAGGTTTTTAGTTCTCATAATATGCCTGTTCGTTCCGATTTTTTTGCTGAAAAAGAACATAGGAATAACAGAAAACCACGAAAAGAATTCTCCGTTACGGTTTTTTGCCGCAAGTGTCTTGGTTTTTATATTAGGCATCTATGGGGGTTTTTTTAGCGGCGGATATGTGATGATGTTAAGTTATGTTCTGATCCTGGGGATCGGTTTTGATTTTTTGCAGACAGCCGGTATGACAAAAGTTCTTAATTTATTTTCATCGCTTGTGGCAAGCCTGATATTTTGGCAGAACGGACTGATAGATCTTCACGTAGGGATACCTCTGGCAGTAGCCATATCTTTAGGCGGGTACTCAGGAGCAAAACTTGCCATACGAAAGGGTAATGTCTGGGTAAGAAGACTTTTTATCGGAATGATGGTTTTTTTGGCGGTAAAACTATTTCTCAGGTTCTGAGAAATTATAAAGGCCAGTGACAAAAATAGGGGCTGTCCACGGACAGACCCTATTTTTTTATTCAAACACGTCGCGAAGCGACACAAATTGAGGAGGATATGGTTCCAAAGGAAAAGGAGGATATACCTCCTCCTTTTCCTTTGATAGCACAGATAGCATAATTCATAACACCAATGGGAAGGGGGTGACAGCGACCCCGGAATTTTGTGAAACAAAATGAAGGGAAAAGCGTCAAGAGGGGGAAACTCTAGTTTCCCCCTATGAAAACCCGAATTAACAAAAAACCCGGCTTTAACATTAGCCGGGTTTTTTAATACAGTGGTAGCGGGGGACGGGATCGAACCGTCGACAACACGGGTATGAGCCGTGCGCTCTAACCATCTGAGCTACCCCGCCACGGAATGCAGTTACGAGACCTCATTATATTCGAAAGCCCTACCCTTGTCAAATAGTGTATTTAGGGCTTATGGAAGATAGAAGCGAGAGAGTAGAAGCGAGAAAGTAGAAAAAGTCACCTAGTCACCAGTCACCTAGTCACCAGGTCACCTAGTTACCCCCTCGGCTTCGCTCGGGACAAGCAGGTTACCTGGGTACCAGCTTATTTACAGGAGTCAGAGTTGGAAGATAGAGGATAGAAGATAGAAGGTAGAAATCCAGAAGACAAAATTAAAAACCCAACTCATAACTCTGAACTCAAGAGCATATCAGTCAATCAATCCGAACTTTTTACTTTTTACTTTTGTTTTTCCTGTCTTCTCGCTTCTAACTTCTAAGCTCTATCAACTGGTGACTGGTGACCTGATGACTTGGTGACATCTTCCACGCTCTCCCTTCTCGCCTCTCGCTTCTAACTTCTAAGCTCTATCAACTGGTGACTTGCCTGCCCCGGCCATATGTCCCAAAAGAAGGCAGCCGGGGGTGACTCTTTAAGGGCGGTTCACGAACCGCCTCTACATTTTCTACCCTCTATCCTCTACCTTCTTTTTCTGATGACTTGGTGACAGGTGACCTGGTGACTCCTTCCGCTCTCTTCTATTTCTCCTGATCTGCTCTTCGTCTATCTTTTACTAGCATCTCACCCGCTTTTGGTATACAATAGCCGAATATTAGGAATAGGAAGACAAAAAGGGGAGGGTGCAATATGGATGATTTTCGTTCACCGGAGGATCTTTTTCGGGAAGAAGCGAAGAAGGTGAAACAGTTAGGCGCCGAGTACGGTAAATATTTACCGCTGGTCATAGCAGCGCTTCTTGTCATATTTTTACTACAGGGCGCGGTATACTCAATAGGCCCGGATGAAGTCGGGGTGGTGCAAAGATTCGGCAAATATGTTCGGACTACCGAGCCGGGGCTGCACGCAAAAGTGCCCTTCGGCATTGAAAAGGTCACGCCGGTAAAAGTCAAAAAGATATTTAAAGAGGAATTTGGTTTTAAGACCACGCGTCCGGGAATAAGAAGCGAGTATTCGGTAAGCAAGCAGGGAGAGACTTCATTGATGCTTACGGGTGACTTAAACATTCTGGATGTAAAATGGATAGTTCAATTCAGGGTGAACGATCCGGTGAAACTCTTGTTTGCGACGAGGGACCCCGTGAACAATGTGAGGGACATGTCGGAAGTTGTTATGAGACGTTTATGCGGAGACTATTCTGTGGATGAGGTCTTAACGACAAAAAGAGAAGAAGTAGCGAACAAAGCCCAGATAGACCTTCAGGACCTTTTGGATAAATATGGAACAGGGATATCCGTGATCACCGTAAAGCTTCTGGACGTTAATCCGCCGGACGTGGTAAAACCGGCGTTCAACGAAGTTAATGAGGCTAAACAGGAAAAAGAACGCATGATAAACGAGGCGTGGGAAGCGTACAATAAGGCGATACCCCGCGCTAAAGGAGAAGCGCACAGAACGATAAGTCAGGCAGAGGGGTACCGTCTGGATAAAATTAACAGAGCCCAGGGAGAAGCGGAAAGGTTTTTAGCGACATGGACAGAATACAAAGAAGCTCCGGCTATAACCGAAAAAAGACTATATTTGGAGACTATGGCGGATGTTTTGCCTAAAGCTAAGAAGAAATTTATAATTGATCCTGAACAAAAATCAATTCTTCCGCTTTTACAACTTGATACGCAAGGGGGTGGCGAATAATGAAAAATTTGATCAAAATATCATCTATCGCGGTTACACTGTTTTTTGTTATGGGAGCGGTGTATATAGTTTCGGAAACAAATCAAGCCGTTATTACACAGTTCGGGAGACCTGTAGGACAGACCATAACAAAAGCGGGTCTTCATATCAAATTGCCGTTCATACAACAGGCGCATTATTTTGACAAACGTCTTTTGGAATGGGACGGAGACCCTAATCAGATCCCTACCATAGATAAGAAGTACATTTGGGTGGATACCACCGCAAGGTGGCGCATAGTGGACGCGCTAAAATTTCTGGAATCAGTGGGTTCGGAAAGAGGCGCTCATGCCCGGCTGGATGATGTGATAAATTCCGCTACAAGAGACATAATCACAAGCCATCTTTTGGTAGAAGCGATACGTGACTCTAACCGTATCCTCGAGGAAACCATGGTAGGGGACGGAATAATAGCTTTTGCGGAAGAGGCTTTAGAAAAGATAACCGTAGGGCGGCATGAATTGGAAACCGAGATATTGACGCGGTCCAAAGAGATCGTTCCCCAATACGGGATAGAACTCGTGGATGTCAGGATAAAACGTATAAATTACGTTGAGGATGTACGAAAGAAAGTGTACGAGAGAATGATATCGGAACGTAAAAGAGCCGCGGAATTATATCGCTCCGAAGGCAGGGGGAAAAGCGCCGAGGTTGAAGGACAGATGGAAAAAGAACTGAAACTTATAACCTCCGAGGCTTATAAAACAGCCCAGGGACTCAGGGGAAAAGCGGATGCCGCGGCCATAGCTGTTTATGCGGAATCATACGGGAAAGATCCCGCGTTCTACTCTTTTATGAAGACCTTGGAGACATATAAGGATACAATAGACTCCGGAACGACTATAGTTCTTACTACGAACGGGGAGTATTATAAATACATTAAAAATCTAGACTGAAGAGACTATAGACCATAGACTATAGTCGGAAAGTGACTGATATTGTGTAATGTGGAATGTGTGATGTGTTATGTACAGAGGGGAACGGCACAAGTGGATATTGGAGCGCATCGCGTCTAAGCGGAAAGATACACTTGTGGCGGTGAATGGCTCAAAGTAAGAAGCGGTATATTTTTTCTCAGTTACTATTTACTATGAACTCCGAACTCATAACTCTGAACTAGATAAGGAGAGAAGATGGGCAAAGAAAAAAATTTAAAAAAAATTCCGAAGGCACAGGTAAATATATTCAAAATCAAGAACCGCAAGGGATATGCCGCGGTATGCAAAGACAATCTTACGGAAGGCGCAACGGTAAATCTTGCTCTTGACAGGATGAATAAGGCGCTCAAGAGGATAGGGTGTACTCTAGGATAAGAAAAAATGCTGATCTCGATCTCAGTTTTTGTGATAGTCATCGTTGTTCATGAACTCGCTCATGGTATTGTGGCATATCGTTTAGGTGACCCTACAGCCAGAAACGCGGGACGTCTTACTCTTAACCCTTTTGCGCATGCGGATCTTGTGGGTACGGTTATACTGCCGGCGCTTCTGCTTATGACACATTCACCCGTGGTCTTTGGATGGGCAAAGCCCGTTCCTATCAATCCCAATAATTTTTCTAATCCGAAAAGAGATATGCTCTTAACGGCGTTAGCCGGACCGGCGGCAAATTTTTTATTAGCTGTTTTTTTCACGTTCCTTTTCAGAGCGGGTATTTTCCCGGCCCATTCCGTAGGCTGGACCTTTCTTTTAAGCGGAGTGATAATAAGTCTTATCCTGGGTATCTTTAATTTGATCCCCATCCCTCCTTTGGACGGATCAAGCATACTCGTGGCTATCTTGCCCCCCGATGCGGCAAGAAGTTATATGCATTTCCAGAGATATGGATTCGTTGTTCTGATAGGACTCTTATATCTGGGCCTTTTTGATAATGTTATCCTGCCTCTTGTTAAAATTTTTATTCGATTACTGATGAGTTAAAAAACCTGATCATGAACAAGACAGATATAAAAAAAGAATTGATAGGTTTTCTGAAGAAAAAAGGGGACGAATTTGTCTCGGGGGAAGAAATTTCTTCGAAGCTTGGTTTCACACGAGCTTCGGTTTGGAAATATATGAAAAAGCTGAAAGAAGAAGGGTTTCTTATAGAAGCTGTGCCGCGCCGGGGCTATAAATTAAAAAAGACCCCGGACAAACTATATGCCTACAACGTGCAGGACACATTGTTGACTAAAGTGATCGGCAAAGAAAAAATATTTCATTATGATACTCTTTCCTCGACCAATGACAAAGCTTATGAACTCGCTGAGGACGGCGAAGGTGAGGGAACGATCATTATCGCGGAAACACAGACAAACGGAAAAGGACGAAGAGGACGAAAATGGGTGTCTCCCAAAGGAGACGGGCTTTATTTTTCGATCATCCTTCGTCCTGATACCGAAGTGAGTGAAGTGGCGGCAATAACTCTCGTAGCGGCGATATCGACGGCAAGGGCTATAAAAAATTTCGCCGATCTTGAAACAAAGATAAAATGGCCGAATGATCTTCTGCTTAATGGCCGCAAAATATGCGGCATATTGACCGAAATAAAAGCCGAGCCCGACAAAATAGATTTTCTTGTTCTGGGCATAGGATTAAACGTGAATACTACGGAGGACAAACTTCCTCCTGAAGGGACATCTTTGAGGGAAGAAGGCAAAAAGAGGATAGATAGGAATATGATGTTAAGAGCTCTTTTAGAAGAGTTTGAGAAAAACTATTTTCTTTTTCAAGCCCAAGGGTTTGCTCCCTTGATAGAAGAATGTAAAAACCGTTCATCCGTTTTGGGGAGACCGGTGAAAATAGAACAGCATAATAAGATCATATGCGGAGAAGCGATAGATATTGATGAGACGGGTGCTCTTTTGGTAAGAGAAGTGTCGGGGAAAGTTAAACGTATTTTTAGCGGAGATATATGGTCATGATGAGACTTTTGATAGATATCGGAAATAGCAATACCTCAATAGCTTTGGTACAAGGAAAAAAAATAATAAAGAGGTATTTTATCGCTACATCCAGATCGCGGTTGGAACCCGGAACGTTTAAACGACTTTTGGGGAAAGATCATCAAGAAATATCTTCGGTGATAATTGTAAGTGTAGTTCCGAAATTTTTTACCGTGATCAGGAATACCATTAAAACTATTCTTCCCGGCACGAAAATACGAACGATCGGAAAAGACATAAAAGTACCCATGAAAATAAAGTATAAAAAACCCGACCAAGTCGGACAAGATCGTCTGGTTACCGCTTTCAGCGCCTATACGAAGAAAAAGAGAGCCGTACTTGTGTTGGATTTCGGGACAGCCGTTACTTTTGATCTTGTAAATGACAAGGGAGACTACGAAGGAGGGCTTATTTTCCCGGGTATAAGGCTGGCTCTAAAAGCCCTTTCTGAAAATGCGGCATTATTACCAAGAACAGAGTTTACTTACATAAAAGGAATAGTCGGCAAGGATACAAAGGAAAGCATAAAGATCGGCATGCTTTTAGGGTATGCCGCTATGTGTGATGGTATTATAGATCGTTTTAAAAATAAATATGGTAAGGACTTAGAGATAATAGCTACCGGAGGGGACGCCAATCTTGTAGCCAAAAGATCATCCCGCATAAACACAAAGAACATCCATCCAGACCTAATTTTCGAAGGACTAAATCAGTTGTCGTAACAAAATTTAATCCAGGTAAGAGCAGAGGCGAGACCTGTTTCCGTTCGGAGCGATTTCTTAACGGCAAAGGTCTTGGATACTGAGGCGCTTGCGGAACTCGCCCTCCTTTAGTCGGGCTCAAACAGTCCTCGCGCCCAAAAGCCCTTACTCAGGCCTTTTGGGTTCCCTCAATATCCAAGCTGCTTTGCCTAAAATCGCAACTCACTGCAACAGGTCCCGCCTCTGCTGAGGGTTAATATTCATTCATTTTGATAGAATGAGCCATGACAGTTTGGGTTTAAAGACGAGGAGAAAGGCCGGAATGAACATCTGTGACATTTTAGATTTTTTATAACTTTTTTGAGGAATATTGTTAAATGCTGTTCGAGGACGAACACCTATAGAAAGAATGAGGACGAGTTCATTTAACACCTCAAAAAAGTTAGAAAAAAGCGTTAAAAAATGTCACTGTGAAGGGAGGTCTTTCTCCTCGTCTCTATTGAAATTTACGAGCATTGACAAAATCCTCAAAAAGCGCTTGACATTAACGCGATTTTCTCTATAATGACATTTCATTAGCACTCTTCATGGAGGAGTGCTAAGATGAAAAAAAACAGATTTTAGTGAATATAAAATCAAAACAATGGAGGGGAAGAGATGAAAGTGAAACCGCTTTACGACAGGATCTTGGTCGA
>JBDRBI010000130.1:0-2969 GCA_043822885.1 Candidatus Omnitrophota bacterium | reverse complement strand
ATATCCAATTCCCCTCACGGCTTTGATCATATTTCCAGCGGGGGACCCAAGTTTTTCCCTTAAATGCTTAATATGCACATCTATTGTCTGTGCTGTAACTATCTTTTCTTCTCCCCAAATATGGTCAAGTATCATATCCCGTGTAAAAACATGGTCTTTTCGGGATGAAAGACATTCCAGTATTTTAAATTCGGTAGGAGTTAACTCAACTTTTTCCCCAGCCACCGTAACTTCGTGACGCCCAAGATCCATTACAATAGTATTCCCTATCTTCACTTCCTGATCTACTTCTTCCGCGGAACGTCTTCTCAATATCGCTTCTATCCTCGCTTGGAGTTCACTTAAAGAGAACGGTTTAGCCATATAATCATCCGCACCTAGCTTAAGCCCGAAAACTTTATCCTGCTCTTCATTTTTTGTCGAAAGCATTATGATCGGTAAATGAGAATATGTTTTTCTCTTCCTGAGTTCCCGGCATACATCAAACCCATTCATGTCAGGGAACATAATATCAAGAATGATCAGGTCCGGGCTTTCTTGTTTTAGGAAAACTAAAAGATCAGCGGGACGCGAAAACCCCTTCACCTTGTATCCTCTGTCAGTAAGATACTCTGATATCGTCCTGATCACTTCTAATTCATCATCTACTATCGCAATGAGTTGTTTATTCATTTGTTCCTGTTTACCTCAATACATCTCTATCAATAACTATGATCTTTAGTAAATTGGATAAGGTCACTCATCTTAGCATCCGCTATGGAAATACAAGTATCGGCGCACCCATAATAAAGACGCAGGACGCCGTTATTTACAACGGCCGATGAAGCGAAAACTACATTCGGCACGTCACCCACTCTTTCATACAGCTCCGTAGGCGCTAACAAATAATCTTTTGTGCGGTACAGCACTTTCCAGGGCTTATCTTTATCCAGTATAGCCGCTCCCGTATAATAAATATACCCGTTACAGCTGGTCCATACTCCGTGATATATCAAAAGCCATCCTTCATCTATCTCTATCGGCGCCGGGCCCGGCCCTATTTTTGTAGACTGCCATCCGCCGGGAAGCGTACCGAAAACGAATCTGTGACATCCCCAATATTTAAGATCGGGAGAAGTCGAATAAAACATATCCCCGAAAGGCGTATGCCCTCTGTCACTGGGGCGATGCAATATAGCGAATTTGCCGCCTATTTTTCTCGGAAATATCACACAATTACGGTTTGCGGGAGGCATGACATTTTCTTTCTGTTCAAAGATCTTAAAATCTTTAGTAGTAGCCAGCCCTATACACGGACCTTGAGGTGAATCTATGCACCATGTAAAATAAAACGTATCATCTATCTTTGTAAGTCTCGGGTCATACGTGCGGGCTTTTATCGGTATCTCCGGATCATTACATACCATTTTTATAGGTTCCGGATCGATATTCCATTTTATTCCGTCTTTACTTTTTCCCAAATGCATAGTGAAATTCAGATCTATTTCATCAACACGAAATATACCCGCGTAACCGCCTTCAAAAGGCACTATAGCACTATTATGTATGCTGTTAGCTCTGGGAACATCCGCGGAAGTCACTATCGGGTTACCTTTATATCTCTTGAACACTGTTTCGTTAGCCATATTTCATCCTTTTGTTTTTTTATTTATTCAATTTTAGTCCCGGAGGACATTGTTTTCTCTTATATTCCGTCACTTCAACTGTCTTAATGATCTTTTTGACCGTATCCGGATCAAACCCCTTATTTATGATCTCTTCGGAAGCGCATTTTTCGTCTAGATAACAATACAGTATCTCATCCAAAATATCGTAAGACGGCAGACTGTGATGATCAGCTTGCCCGGGCTTAAGTTCCGCCGACGGAACGCGGTCAATGATCTCTTGCGGGATGATCTCTTGATCACGGTTGATATATCCCGCTAATTTATAAACACCGGCCTTATATACATTTGCCAGCACCGCAAGCCCTCCCACTGTATCACCATATAACGTACAATACCCCATCTGCGCTTCACTCTTGTTACCCGTAGCCAGAACTAAATATCCGAACCGATTAGAAAAAGCCATAAGCACATTACCCCTGATCCTAGCCTGGATATTTTGATGATATATCTCTACCCTTTCCCCCTCATTCCCGCCAAGATCCTTTTCAAGAACATCCAGATACGAATCATATATCCCGGATATCGGTACTGTTTTTATTTTTATGCCAAGATTCTTCGCCAATTTTTCGGCATACTCCCCGCTTTCCTTAGAAGAATATTTTGAAGGTAAAGAAAGTCCAAGAACATTCTCCGAACCCAAAGCTTTAACCGCCAAACAACAAGTAACCCCCGAGTCTATCCCCCCCGAAAGCCCCATGATCACCTGTGTAAAGCCATGTCCGTCAGCATATCTCTTGATCCCATCGACTAGTTCCAAATAAATCCCCGCGATCTTATCCTTTTCATATAATGCTAATACACTCATTTTTTTTCTTAATCCTCTTTGTTAGTGACCCCCGTCATTCAGGCTGTGTCGCAACTACCAATATGTCATTGCGAGGGAGTGAAACGACCGAAGCAATCTCATCCCTCTCTGACTTTTCGCCTCCAGTCATTGCGAGCGAAGCAAAGCCGAACTGGCGCCCGGCAAGAACACAAGCTCCGACGAACAGGAGGAGCGCAGGATCCTTGACGGAGCGCAGTGCCGTAAAGCAATTTATTCTGGGGAATGTATTTCCAAGAATAAATTGCTTGCGGGCACCTGTGAATCATTTATGATTCACAGAGCCGTTTCTGCGAAGCAGAAATGGCGCGCCCGGCAAGACTCGAACTTGCAACCTACTGGTTCGAAGCCAGTTGCTCTATCCGATTGAGCTACGGGCGCACTGCATAATAAATACCCAAAACACTACAATTGACCTTTGCAACGCCCAGTCACGAACCAGACTTGTCCTCCGAAGCCAAGTAATATCAAATATGTTG
>JBDRBI010000129.1:0-6295 GCA_043822885.1 Candidatus Omnitrophota bacterium | reverse complement strand
ATCCGGCACGTCACATATCGTAACCTTAGCTTCATCTTTGTTCACGGTTACCCCGCGCACCAAGACATCTTCCATAGCTCTACCCTCCTTAGTTATAAGAGTACCCTTCTCTTTGTAAAAACTCGATCTAATATGCATAGGCACGTTGAATTTTCCCGCGACTTCCATACTTCTCGCCTGCATGACCTGCGCTCCCAATGAGGCCATCTCCAGCATTTCTTCGTAACTTATAGAACTGAGTTTTCTGGCATCCGGCACTATCCTTGGATCTGCCGTATAAACTCCCTTAACATCCGTATATATCTCACACATCTCCGCTTTAAGCACTTTCGCTAAAGCAACCGCTGTCATATCGGATCCGCCTCTACCCAAAGTAGTTATTTCCTGTTTCAAGTCCGTACCCTGAAAACCCGCGATTATAACGATCTTGCCTTTGGAAAGATGCTTCCTGATCTTATCGGTTCCTATATCGATTATCTTGGCTTTTGTATAGGACGAATCGGTTATAATGCCGATCTGCGCGCCGGTAAAAGATATAGCTTCGACCCCAAGTTCATGTAAGGCCATAGCTAAAAGCGCTACGGATACTTGTTCTCCCGTGGAAAGCAGCATATCCATTTCTCTTTCCTGAGGATTTTTACTCATACATCCGGCAAGTTCCACCAATTTATCGGTAGTATCCCCTAAGGCAGATACTACGACTACAACATGGTTCCCTTCCCTTTTGCATTCGGCAACCCTTTTAGCGACGTTCTTTATTTTTTCCGGATTGGCCACACTTGTGCCGCCGTATTTCTGAACTATTATTTTTTTCATGTCTCAAGTAACCTTCCCATTAATTCCCAACCGTTATCAATTTTCATACTGCCCGCTTTAGCGGAGCGTTCATTGAATACCGTAACATCATCCGGTTCTATGCCGCTGCCCGCCATAGCGAACGGAACGGCCTCCGCGGTATGCGTGCGTTTTTTTACCGGGGTCGGGTGATCCGGTAAAATAAGTATTCTATACTCCATGTTCTTTTCGTTAAAGTCTTTCATTATTCTCGCGGTGATCTTGCTGTCAAAATTTTCTATAGCTCTTATTTTTTCTTTGATGTCACCGTTATGTCCGGCCTCATCCGGAGCTTCTACATGAACGAACACAAGATCCTTCCTGCCCAATATATCCAACGCGGCTTTGGCTTTCTCTTCATAATTCGTGTCATAATATCCGGTAGCTCCGATGACGTCAGGCACTTCCAACCCAAGCACACGTCCCAATCCCTTTAAAAGATCCACCGCGGATATTATCCCGCCGGTAATACCGTATGCATTCTTAAAGAGAGGCATCTCGGGTTTTCTTCCCTGTCCCCATAACCATATCATGTTCGCGGGATTTTGTCCCAGATCAAGCCTCACCCTATTAATCTCATGCTTTTCCAAAACGTCTTTGGATCTTTTCATCAATTCCACAAGTTCCCGGGACCTGGGCAGATATTTAGAAATGGGTTTATCCAAGATATCATGCGGCGGATAACATTTCACCAAAGATAGATCTTCCGCGTCCATGGGAGAAGAACAATGCACTAAGACAAGGTTTCGGTAACTCGTCCCTGTATGAAAACTGAATTTGTCGCTTCCAAGTTTTTTTTGAAGCGTCTCTACCAAGACCTTTGTTTCTTTTGTAGAGATGTGTCCCGCGCTGTAATCTACCATTTTGTCTTCGGCTTCGGTGATCGTATTAAAACGGAAAGCTACGTCACTCTCACCTATTTCAACGCCGAGGTTGGCGGCTTCCAAAGGCCCGCGTCCACAATAGTATTTCTTCGGATCATATCCCAGTATAGAAAGGTTCGCTACATCACTCGCGGGCGTCATGCCTTTGGGAATATTGGACACGGTTCCGACAACCCCTTTTTGGGCTATCTTATCCATATTCGGGGTATAAGCCGCTTCCATACATGTTCTATCATTAAGTTCTTTAAGCGGCAGATCCGCCATACCATCCGGAACAAGTATTACATATTTCATATTTATCGTGTTTCATCTCCCATTTGCATAGCGCATAGAGCATGGCGCATAGTGTATGTATTTTTGAGATTGCCGCGCCGTCTTCGCCGGCTCGCAATGACAGAAAATTGTGTCGTTGCGCCTGTCCTCCGAAGCTTTAGCGACGGAGGAAGGAGCGCAGAGACGAAGTAATCTCGTTTTTCACAATCCGCACATCAGTCTTTCTCTAAACCTTTAAACTTTTAAACTTTTTAACCTTTAAACTGTTTACAATCCAATTTTCCTAACAACATCTTCAATATTCGCGTCTACGACCGGCGGTAGTTCCAAACATTTTATCGCTCTGTCAGGATCTTTAAGGCCGTGTCCGGTAAGAACGCACACTATATCACGTTTTTCCTTACGGCTCGATATGTCTTCAAAATATCCTTCTTTGGCCTTTTTCAATATACCGGCTACACTCGCGCTGGAAGCGGGTTCCGCGAATATCCCTATTTCGTTCGCTAATATTTTGTATGCTTTTACTATCTCATCATCCGTGACTTTATCTATAAGGCCTCCGGAATCATCACGCGCCTCCTCAGCTTGTTTCCAGCTGGCAGGATTACCTATCTTTATGGCTGTGGCTAAAGTCTTTGGATCTTTTATGATCCTTCCTTCGACTATCGGCGCGGAACCGGCCGCCTGAAATCCCAGCATTTTGGGTAAAGTCTCTATCTTCCCGCGATCTTTATACTCTAAATAACCTTTCCAATACGCGGTAATATTACCCGCGTTCCCTACGGGTAACGCGTGGAAATACGGCGCATGACCCAATTTGTCGCATATTTCAAAAGCGCCGGTCTTTTGTCCTTCGATCCTGTACGGATTGATCGAGTTCACTAAAGTTATGGGGTATTTTTCCGTGAGTTCTTTTACGATGTTAAACGCCTGATCAAAATTGCCTCTTATAGCTATGACTTTCGCGCCGTGTATCAAAGCTTGAGCAAGTTTCCCCAGAGCTATCGCGCCTTCGGGTATGACCACTACACATTTCATTTTCGCTCTTGCCGAAAAAGCCGCGGCAGAAGCCGAAGTGTTCCCGGTAGAAGCGCACGCGACAGCTCTTGAGCCTTCTTCCAGAGCTTTCGATACCGCCATTGTCATGCCCCTATCCTTGAAACTTCCCGTAGGATTGAGCCCTTCATATTTTAGCCAGACATTGTACCCTTTGCCTATTCTTTCCGCTATAGGATCGGCTTTTACTAAAGGAGTGTCGCCTTCTTCCAAACTTATAACCGGCGTTTTATCGCTTACCGGTAAATATTCTCTATATTTTTCGATAACACCCATTGTTCTCTCCCTTATTCGCTTCGCTCAGCATAGAGCATAGTGCATGGCGCATGGCGTAAACAGTTTAATTGAGATTGCTTCGTCGCCTTGCTCCTTCCCCCTTCGCCAAACTATTTTGATCTTATTTGGCTTCGGAGGACAAGCGCAATGACGGAAGAGGAACTTTTCCCCGCAATGATGGCTGTAATCTGTCATTGCGAGCAAAGCGAAGCAATCTCTTCCATTCACCATTCGCCGTTTATTCTTCTATTCTTATCACAACCGTTTCACAGCTTATATATTCTAACGCGTTTATTTCGGAGATGGCTTTTTTCATATCTCCTTCTTTTGCCTTATGCGTTAATATCACCACCGGAACGGTTTCTCCCTCATTTCTCTCTTCCTGAGAGACATTGGCGATACTGATATTGTTCTTTGCCAGAACAGAAGATATCCCCGCCAGAACCCCCGGTTTATCTATCACGGAGAATCTTAGATAGTACGGTATTACCAATTCTTCTATTCTCCGCACTTTCTTCTCTTTCATTCTTCTGTTCGTAATATTAAATTTTTCTTTACACCCTATCCCGCCGGCTATTTCAACTATATCGGCAATAACCGAAATTGAAGTAGGTTTCTGTCCTGCTCCTTTCCCGAAAAGTAAAGACTCTCCTATGAGGTCGCCCCTAATAAAGATAGCGTTATCGGCGCCCCGTACGCCCGAAAGAAGACGTGATGATCTTATCAAAGTAGGATGCACCCTAAGTTCAAGTCCTTCCGGGGTATTTTTTACTATAGCCAGGAGTTTTATGTTATATCCCCAGCTCTCCGCGTTCTTTATATCTTCCGATCCTATTTTGTCTATACCTTCGACATACACGTCTTCCGCCGAAACGTCCATACCAAATCCCAAAAGCGCTAAAATAGCGAGTTTATGAGCGCTATCAGCGCCGCTTATATCGAGCTCAGGATCGCTCTCCGCGATGCCCTTTCCCTGGGCAACCTTCAAAGCTTCCTTGAAGGAACATCCATTTTCGGACATCTCGGTAAGTATAAAATTGGTGGTCCCGTTAAGTATCCCGTAGATGGTCCGGATATTGTCAGCGACAAAACTCATATTAAGAGTTCTGATTATGGGTATAGCTCCTCCGACCGAAGCTTCGAATTTCACTGAAACATGATTTTCAGAAGCGGCCTTAAAAATGTCCTTCCATTCGGTTGACAATAAAGCTTTGTTAGCGGTCACAACATGTTTTTTTGACCCTATAGCTTGTAAAATTATCTTTTTCGCCGGTTCGATCCCGCCTATGAGCTCGACAATAATATCTATCTCCTTGTTATTGAGGACTTCATCCGCCGAATCCGTCTTGATCAAACCATCGATCATATCTATTTCTTTGAGCGCTTTTTTATCTTTATCGCATACTGCCTTGATACAAATGGAAACATCCGAACGTTCTTTTATGATCCCTCCATTTTTTACGATAGCATCATAAACACCTTTCCCTATAGTCCCAAGGCCGATTATCCCGATGTTTACCTGTCTCATATTAACTCCTCTTCTCTCAATTCCTGCGAAGCCCTACCATCTACCACTTTGCTAAGGGCGAAGCAGGGTGGTCGGGACGGCCGGATTTGAACCGGCGACCCCTTGTCCCCCAGACAAGTACGCTAGCCAGACTGCGCCACGTCCCGATTATTTAGTTACTCCTGTCATTGCGAGGAAGGGCGAAAGCTCGACCGAAGCAATCTCATTATATTAAAGCAGATTGCTTCGTCGCTTCGCTCCTCGCAAAGACGGAGTAGGTTACTGTTCATTCGTAATCCTCTTCCTTAGCGTCGCGGGTCATTAACTCTTTGACTGCCGTAAGAGGATCTTTATTTTCGTAAAGGACTTCATAAACTTTATGTGTTATGGGCATCTCCACTTTGGATCTTTTAGAAAGTTCGTATGCCGAAGCGCATGTCGCCAGTCCTTCTATTACCATCTCAGAATCTTTTAACACTTCGTTTTTCTTTCGCCCTTTTCCTATCTCTTCACCGAATGACCGATTCCTGGAATCTTTGCTTATACACGTTGTAGCGAGATCTCCTATACCGCTTAACCCTCTGAAGGTAGAAGCTTCCGCTCCCATCTTTACTCCGAGCCTCGTTATTTCGGCAAGCCCTCTTGTTAGAATGGCCGCTTTAGGATTGGTACCGAATCCCAGACCGTCGGATATACCCGCGGCAATAGCAATGATGTTCTTTAGCGCTCCTCCCAGTTCAACACCTATAACATCCTTGGAAGTATATACGCGGAAATTATCCGTCATCAAAAGGTCCTGCACTTCGCCGGAACCTTTCTCGCCTCCGGCGACCACCACTGAAGTAGGCACTTCTCGGGCCACTTCAAAAGATATGCTTGGACCCGATACCACAAATAATTTTTCTTTAGAAAAATATTCCGCTAATATTTCCGTAGGTCTTTTCAAAGAACCGTTCTCTATACCTTTGGTAGCGCTTATTACTTTCTTAAATCCGCTGCCTTTGAATCGTTCAAGCACCGGTCTCATATACTCGCAAGGCACCGCGAAGAAAGCGTATTCCGCTTCTTTTATCGCCGCTTCATCCGAAGTGATCTTCAGATCTTTGGGTAAGGTCACCCCTTTGAGAAATTTAACATTCTCTCTTTTATCTTTGAGATACTCCGCATACTCACTAAAAGCGCTCCACAAAGTAACATCTATCCCTTTTTTGTACAAAAGGAGCGCCAAAGCAGTACCCCACCCTCCGTCACCTATCACGGCAGCTTTCTTCATAATCTTCAAAGTTTAACATATATGATATTAATAGTCAATAAAAGCCAACTTTCAGTAGTGTCAAGATAATTGGGCACTTTCATATTCAAGTTCTTTGATATCTTCCCCCATGGGGGAAGACGGCGCCCATTCAGGTTGTTTCACGCTGTCTATATGCTGTAGTATCCCATAAACCCAATAATCCACACTTCT
>JBDRBI010000128.1:0-4999 GCA_043822885.1 Candidatus Omnitrophota bacterium | reverse complement strand
AGCTCTTTAAGATCATTTTTGGAAGAAACTTTTTTCAATTCATCCACAAGTTTGTTTCTTTCTATGTTGGCCCTTTCAAAATCTATATCATCTTCCTGCTCTATAGCCTGAAATAGTAAGTACAGGTTCTGAAAATCCCTTATCTGTATCGCACTTCTTTTTGCAAGTTTTAAGAGAAATTCGAGATATTCTCTCAGGTCTTTATTCCCGGATTTATAAGCGATATACTCCATATCCATTTTTAAAAGTTCCGGGGTGAAGATATGACGTTTCAGATTATTAAGAACATGCGTGAGATTTTTTAAAAATTCGTCTACCTTCTCTTTATAAGCCAATGAATCCCGGTAGACTTTGAGGTTCGCCAGATAAAGATCTTTATTCTCTATCCCCCAGAGAGTTACGGCTTCGGGATTGTTTATCGCGTAGAATTCCGCTCCGTTTATCTCGCCTTTTTTAACAAAATAATCCGCGACTTCACGCCTTATGGCTTCACCGCTTATCGAAGTGAATACATCGAGGTCATAAGCGCCTACACCACCTTCCAGATTCACCACTTCCAATCCATATTCCTTGTTCAGATAATCTATTATCCCGGAGATCTTATGCTGGGCGAAACGGTTACAATGAGCGTCCTGTATGTGGATGATAGTTCTATCGGTACCGCTATCTGAAGTATATTTGACCTCTCCCAAATGCTCAGGGATCGCGAAAGTCTCAATATCTATCTCGGTAAAATTTGAAGGCGTAACAATGTCAACACCGACATCAGGTATCCCGAAGGCATCGTTCGGTATAGAAGATATAAAGAAAGTGAATATGACAAGCGTAGTCATACACTTTTGTAACCATTTATTCCCTAATATAAAGGAGTTTTGCATACTTCACCTTCAACAAGTATAAGGCACTTTTCTTGCTTTTTGTTGCATAAACATATTTATAGTATACCTGACGAAAATAAGGTTGGCAGAAAAACAAGCAACATTTTGTTTTCTTAACAAATACAGCACTACTCCAACCTGACAGATCTAACCAGGTTCGCTAGCTAACCAGCTGAGATCTGTAAGGTTGGAGAAATTGTAAGAGAAAATGAACACAAAGTTTGGGAAACTGCCTGCCCCCGCCACATGTTTTCAAAGGAAGCAGCGGGGGGAGTGAATGGTATTTGGTGGATGGTGAATGGTATTTTGTGAATGGGGAATGGCGGATGGTGAGAATAAAAGAGTAGGGGCAATTCATGAATTGCCCCTACATTACGATTTTTATGCCTTTATTAAGACTTCGTGGATATTTAGGTTGATCTGTCGGATCTCTTTGGGATTGAACGGCGCTATCGGCATATACTTTATGAGTTTATTTATTATCATTACGACCTCGTTCTTGTCGCCGGTCATCAAAGTGTTTAGGTCGTCCACTTTTATGTCAAAATCCTTTATACCTTGGGATTCACAAAGTGTTCTATACTTTCTAAGTGTCTCTTCTATAAATTTGCTCCCTCTTTGCCCTCTGACTATTTCGGTTATCCTAAGTCCGAATATCACGTTCCTTATGATACCCGAGGTATCATAGTTTATCCCCGTTGGGAGCACTATGGTCTCATCCAGAACAACTCCGCCGATCTTATCAACGCTTATATCCCTGGTTTGAATAGCGTCTCTTTTGAACACGGGAAGCAAGGTTATTGTATTTCCTCGGGTTCTATTAAAATTTCTCGGTAACTCTTTTCTATTTACCCCGTACTTCGCGTAGACATCTTTCCCCACCTTATTGATGTTCTCGGTAGAGTAAAGTTCTACATAACCGTTAGCGGTATTCTGAATGTCATTGATAAGCTGTTTTACATTTTCCGCGTTCTGCGCCGCTAAAAAGTCCAGAGGTATCCTGATGAGTTTTGCCCGGACCGCGTCTTGTCCTGCTTCAGAGCTTAAGATGTCTATTAGGAATTTTTCGTTCTTCCCGATATATTCCGATACGTGCTCCGCTTTCATCGGGGTATGCTCTGAAGGTTCCTGTTCTACATCGGGTTCAAATAATTGTTCCAGCAATGTTCTTTCCTCTTTTACGGCGTTTTCCATCCCTCTTCTTTCCGCGATCGCGTTAAGATATACCAGCTTAGCGTATCTCGTTTCCATGGCATCGGCGGTAACGGCTTTCTTTTCCAGGCCGAATGTGCTGTCCATGAAGGCGTTGAACATAAGATGTTTCCATTCCCTTTTGTCCGGTCTTTCGAAAAGTCCTAATGCTTTTTCCGCTTTTCCAAAAACATCGATAGGCGAGTTTTTATAGAAACTTTCGAGATCGGGCGCCATACCATCCGCGGTTTCATAGGTATACGGCCCGATGAAGAACCCGCTTCCCTTCCCGGTATTTTCATCATATTCCGTCATCCATTCTACGGGCCCGGCTCCCATTAAAGCTATATTTACGCCCCCGTTACGGGCACTGCGACCGTCTGATGTGCCGCAAGCCTCTTCGAACGGCCTCGGCATATTGATGCAAATATCCGCGGCTACGGCCTGCATATACAGATGATTGGGGCTATAATGTTCCAGGAACACTACGTTACCGTTTATTTCCGGTATATCATGCATCCATTTCTTGAACTGTTTTGTCCAAGCTTTTTCATATCCCGGCCCTCCTATAACAAGCTGCATACCCCTGCCGTTTATCTCTTCTTTGCCATTGAACAGCATATCTAATACGTGCTCCGCGTTCTCCTCTATGTTCCTATTGTATACCTTATAGCCATGTTTCCCTGACAACTCGGGGATATCCCTTTTCCAAAGCGCTCTGAGGCTTTCACGAGTGAAGACCGTTTTTTTATCCGAGCACATTACATGCACTATGAAGCGCAGGACGGGGTACTGGCTCTTATACTCCACTATCCTACGCACCGCCCATGAGGTGAGTTTTCCGGGATCAAGTTTTATGCCGGTGCGTCTCTCTATTTCCGCGTACACCTCGGCCTTATTTGATTCGCGTATATCCCATATCTCATCCGCTGAGGGAAGTTTCCCTTCTTTTGTGAGTTTTTTTAAACCATCGCTTACCCATTCCTCGCCGGAACCGTTCAACACACCAATGACCTTATCGGTAAGGTCAACTCCGTATTCATCCCGAAAGAGTTTAACGGTACGCACGGCATGTTCGTCACTCACGGCATTAATAATGTCAGCGATCTTCATGGCCGCGTGACAAAAATCTATAGTGTCTCCGTTCCTCATGAAATATTCTCTGAACATACCGACTTTATCTTCCGGCAGACCCAGAAGGTATTCCATCCGGCTTATATCCAGTCCTACCCGATGGTAGCTGAACCGCTGATCATGAAAACCCGCCGGAACAAGCGTGTGGTTAGTGTAGACTATGGCCGTATCGTCAAAAGAATCGTCCGCTCTCATCAATATGGCCGCCACTGCCGGAGGGGTCTCGTTCAGATGAAGTATATCCGGCCTTATATCGTGCTTTTTCATGAACTGGTATACCGCCTTCCCGAAGACCACCTGCTGCATGAATCGGTGCAGAGATCCGTCCGGGTATAACCTGTCAAAGACACCCGAAACAAATATATAGTTCCAGGATCCTCCCCTGTTCACCCTGTATACCTCGACCTTGGTCTTTACATTATTGCCGTGGCGTTCTCCTGTCACTGAAGGGTCAGCCGCGCCGGCCCATACCTCAAGCGCCTCATCTTCCGTATCCACACCTTCTATTATGCCTTTTTCCGCCAGTTTTTTATAATCTATCCTTTCTTCTATTCCATCCACAGAACCGAATGTGTAGCCGCATTGAAAACCCATGCCATTAGCGCCGATACCGGCAAGGCCTCTCAGCTTATCGGCGAAATACACCCCCAGTCCGCCTTTCATGTTCGCCGCTTTCGCGGCCGGTTCCTTCAATTCCGGGATAAACCCTTCAAGAGAAAGCGAAGCGACTATTTTGCCTACCATAGTAAAACGAAGATCTTCCCTTCTCGTCTCGCTAACGCCGGCATGATTTATATCATCGGGCCTTATCGCGACAACGAATCTTTGGTCCCCGGTTTCCGGGGCTCTCCATGTTTCCGCTATCCCTCTTTTTCCGCCCTTTTTGAAAGGTATCCTGACCTTGTTTCTCGCGACCGTGACCTCGTCTATAAAAACATACATGTCTCTGACATCTTCTTCCCTGCCAGACAATTCTTCTTTGAGAAATTTTTTCAGTTCCTCTGTCCCTCCCTGTTTTTCCAGAAAGAATTTGGATATGGCTAAAAAAATATAATTATGCATCCAATGCGACATGACCTCACGCTGAAATGTTTCTCTTTCGGGAGAAGGTGCTTCCGCCATTATCCATGGCGGAGAAAGATCTTGACCGGGGAGTCCGATACCGTTGGCTATGGTTAGATCAAAGAACAAGAGCATAAACATCATGAAAGTCGAGAAAACCCTACTAGAAATGCTGCTCTTAAAATGGCCCATGTTGTTCCTTATTTGTATTGTTCTGAAAATACTAACGATACACTATATTATGGCACCCCCGGTCATACGTTAAAAGCACTTTTTCTAGATTTTTAATTGTTAACTAAATTTATAGCAGGGGCACGGCATGCCGTGCCCCTACGGATGGTTAATGGTATTTGGTGAATGGTGAGAATAAAAGTGTAGGGGCAATTCATGAATTGCCCCTACATTACGATTTTTATGCCTTTATTAAGACTTCGTGGATATTCTGATGGATCTGCCGTATCTCTTCGGGATTGAATGGCGCTATCGGCATATGCTTTATCAGTTTGTTGATTATCATCACAACATCGTTCATCCGGCCGATAACTAAAATGTTCAGATCATCTGCGGTTATGTCAAAATCTTTTACACCTTGGGATTCACAAAGTGTTCTATACTCTCTGAGTGTCTCTTCTATAAATTCACTCCCTCTTTGCCCTCTGACTATTTCGGTTATCCTAAGTCCGAATATCACGTTCCTTATGATACCCGAGGTATCATAGTTTATCCCCGTTGGG
>JBDRBI010000127.1:0-5831 GCA_043822885.1 Candidatus Omnitrophota bacterium | reverse complement strand
AGATCTAAGGTTGGAGAAAATGCTGATATTAGTTATAAACTGCGGTTCGTCATCCGCTAAGTACGACCTGTTCGATATCAAAAAAGGATCATCTGTTATAGCCAGCGGTGTCATAGAAAGGATCGGTGAAAGAACATCCGCTATAACGCATAATAGCGGCGATAGAAAGATTGAAAGAGAGATCATCTGCGCGGACCATCACAGCGCGATCGGAAGCATACGCGATATCCTGATAGATAAAGAGACCGGCGTGCTTTCGGACGTGAAAGAGGTCCTGGGCGTAGGGCATAGGGTGGTGCACGGAGGGGAAGAGTTCAATCAAAGCATTCTCATAAACGATAAGGTCCTGGAAAGTATAAACAGGTTTTCCGAACTGGCACCGCTTCACAATCCGCCTTCTCTTGAAGGGATACGCGCGTGCATGAAGATATTCAAGGATGTGCCTCAGGTGGCGGTGTTCGACACGGCGTTCCACCAGTCCATGAAAGAGCACGCGTTCTGTTACGGCATCCCGTACGAACTCTATGAAAAATACGGGATAAGAAGATACGGTTTTCACGGAACAAGCCATAGATATGTGTCGGAGAAAGCCGCCGAGGCATTGGGACGGCCGCTGGGAGACATTAATCTTATTACCGTTCATCTAGGTAACGGATGCAGTATAGCCGCGGTAAAAGGCGGAAAGAGCGTGGATACTTCGATGGGATTTACGCCTCTCGAGGGGCTTCTGATGGGAACGCGTTCCGGGGACATAGATCCGTCGATCGTTTCTTTTATTATGGGACATGAGGGGTTAAGCGCGGAAGAAGTGACGGATATGCTTAACAAAAAGAGCGGGCTTTTAGGCATATCCGGGATAAGCAATGATATGCGGGATATTCTGAAGGCCGCTGAAGAGGGTAATGACCGGGCGCGTTTGGCGTATGATGTTTTTTATTACAGGATAAAAAAATATATCGGAGCATACACGGCCGTACTGGAACATGTGGATGCGGTAGTATTCACCGCCGGCATCGGCGAAAATGTTCCCCGGATAAAGGATCAGTTAAAAAAAGAACTTAGATTCCTTTCCGGTAACGGAACGAAGTTCCTGACGATAGGGACCAACGAGGATCTTTTGATAGCGAACGATACGTATAGAATAGTGAATAACAGATAGCGATGCAGTACCCCACGCTTCCGCGTGGGGAATAAGCTACGAACTAAATCAAGGAGAAGATATGCCCAAAGTAAAACATAGACATTCAAAGGCACGAGGACGAAAGAGACGTACTCACGACAAGATCGAAGCGCCGTCTTCGGTAAAATGCGTGCAGTGCGGGAAAGAAAAAAAACCCCATTGCGTGTGCTCACATTGCGGTTATTACGGAAAGGTCAAAGTGAAACACATCGAGACGGCGGAAGAGCGCAAGGCCAGAAAAGACGCTAAGAAAAAGAAAGCGTAAGGGAAAGACCGGTATTTAACGGTCGGTTTTTTTAAGAGAGAGCCGAAATGTGGCTCTTAACGGAGGCTAATGATGAAGATCGGTCTGGACGCTATGGGCGGTGATCATGCGCCCCTAGAACCCGTAAAAGGGGCGGTAGAAGCGGTCTGTGAATACGGTTACGACGTAACTCTTATCGGGAACGAGCTCCTTATCAGAGAGCATCTAAAGGGGCTGAAGTATCCCGCCGGCAAGATAGAGATAATGCATGCCTCCGAATCCATAGAAATGCACGAACCCGCCGCGCTTTCGGTCCGAAAAAAACGGGATTCTTCGGTGGTAAGAGGATCGGAACTGTTGAAAGAGGGTCATATTGACGCCTTTGTCAGCGCGGGAAACACCGGAGCCGTTGTCTGCGCGGCAACTCTCAGCCTGAGACTTCTTCCCGGGGTGGACAGGCCCGGGATAGCGGTGATATTCCCCACGCTGAATAAACCCTGCATGGTCATAGATGTGGGAGCTAACATCGACCCTAAACCGCTGCATCTTCTGCAGTACGGTATCATGGGCGACGCTTATTCCAAACATATATTGGACAAAGAGGATCCCACGGTAGCGCTTCTAAATATAGGAGAAGAAGAGACCAAGGGGACGGATTTCATAAAAGAAGTACATACCATGCTCAGCGAAAGCAAACTTAATTTTATAGGGAACGTTGAGCCTAAAGAAGTGTATAAGGGCAAAGCGGATGTAGTGGTCTGTGACGGGTTCATGGGGAACGTGTTCCTGAAAGTCACCGAAGGGTTCGCTGACGCGGCTCAGGAGCTTTTAAAACAAGAGCTTAAGAGGAGCAGCTGGATAACAAAACTCGGCGCGTTCCTTACCTTACCCGCGTTCAAAGGGCTTAAAAGAAAGATAGACGCGTCCGAATACGGCGGAGCGCCTCTTATGGGAGTGGACGGAAGCGTTATCATAGCGCACGGGTCCTCTAATGCCAAAGCCATAAAGAACGCTATCCGCGCGGCCGCGGAAAATGTTAACCATAATGTCAATTCCCATATCGTAGAGGAATTGCAGAGTTATTAGGTTTTTTAGAGTTTGTAGGGTTTATGGAGTTATAGTAAAGTAGGACCCGATAAACGCGATAAACTCAACAAACGCAAATAGGGGATATAAAAAAAATGAAAAGAACGGGTATATTAGGTGTAGGAAAATATCTTCCGGAAAACGTCCTGACAAATGCCGATCTTGAAAAAATGGTGGATACTACGGATGAATGGATAGTCACCCGGACGGGCATAAGGGAACGGCGTATAGCCTCGGCCAATGAAGTGACGAGTGATATGGCTGAAAAGGCCGCGCGCATGGCATTGAAAGACGCCGGGATCACAGAAAAGGAAATAGATCTTATAATAGTGGCAACAATAACCCCGGATATGTTCTTTCCCTCCACGGCATGTATTCTTCAGCATAAACTCGGCGCGAATACTATCCCGGCTTTCGATATCTCAGTAGCATGTTCAGGATTCATATATGGTTTGGCGATAGCCGATAATTTCATAAAAAGCGGGATGTACAAAAAAGCATTGGTGGTAGCCGCCGAGAAACTATCCGCCGTTACCGACTGGGGAGACCGCTCAACCTGTATACTTTTCGGAGATGGAGCAGGAGCGGCTGTTCTAGGCCAGGTAGATGAAGGCGGTATTCTTGGAGCTTCTCTGGGGGCCGACGGAAGCAAGGGAGATCTTCTGCAGCTTCCCGCGGGCGGATCACGCATGCCGGCTTCGATAATGACGGTAGAGAATAAACTGCATACAATAAAGATGGAAGGGAACGTGCTCTTTAAACATGCGGTGAAGATAATGGCGGATGCGGCAAAGAACGTTACGGAACCTTTGGGCCTTAAAGGCGACGATATAGACATCATAATCCCGCATCAGGCTAACTTGCGGATACTTCATGCGCTTGCAAAACGTATGGGAGTCGATCCCGAGAAAAAAGTGTATCTGAACATAGAAAAATACGGTAATATGTCCGCGGCCTCGAGCGCCGTGGCCCTTACCGAAGCGGTTGAGACCGGCAGGATAAAAAAAGGCGACATTATACTCATGGACGCTTTCGGCGGAGGGCTTACCTGGGGCGCGCTGGTTATAGAATGGTGAGAAACAGACCATTGACTATTGACTTATTGATATAGATTGACCGATACGAGAATTGAATGGTGTGTAGGGGCACGGCATGCCGTGCCCCTACATATTTATAAAGTAAGAAAGGGTAGAGAATGAGTAAGAAATACGGATTATTGTTCCCCGGGCAGGGATCTCAGACGGTGGGAATGGGTAAGGAGCTTTATGAGACGCAAGCCGCGGCCAGATGGGTATTTGACCGCGCCAACGAAGTTCTGGGGCGGGATATAAAGAAACTTTGTTTTGAAGGCCCTGAGGACGCGCTGATGGACACGGCTAACAGCCAACCCGCGATATTCACGGTCAGTATAGCGACCCTGAATGTGATCGCCGAAAAATTACTCGGAAAACCTGTAGGGGAAGAGGGCCGGGAAATATTTTCGGGAAGAGATATATTAGATATAGGAAGCGTGGCGATGGGGCTTAGTCTGGGAGAACCCACGGCCCTGGTAGCAGCAGGCGCTATGAGCTTTGAGGAAGGGCTGATGTTCGTGGAAAACAGAGGGCGTTTTATGGACGAAGCCGCGAAGAAGACCCCGGGTAAGATGGCCTCGATAATAGGGCTTGATGTGGATAAGGTGGAAGAATTATGTAAAGGTGTGGGGTGCCAGATAGCAAACCTCAATTGTCCCGGACAGGTGGTTATTTCAGGATACGCTACCAGAGTGGAACTGGCGGCGGATCTGGCGGAGAATGCGGGCGCTAAAAGGGCTATCATGCTGAAAGTAAGCGGAGCGTTCCACTCCGAGCTGATGTCGGATGCTAAAGAAAGGCTGAAAAAAGTGCTTGAAAGTATGACGGTTAAAGAGCCTGTAATAGATTTTTTAAGTAATATAGACGCGGAAGTGACAAAGGATCCGTCAAAAATAAAGGCAAATCTTGCCGATCAGCTTGATAGTAGAACGTTGTGGGAAGCATCAGTCAAAAAAACCGTTTCTATGGGGGTCACAGACTACCTAGAGATCGGTCCGGGAAGCGTACTTAAAGGGCTGTTAAGGAAGATAGACAGCTCCCTCCGGGTAACGTCCATCCACACTATAGAAGATATACAGGCTCTTCTACAGGGCTAAAAACCGCTATAAACGATGTAGCTGATGTGAGGATTTCTGTATGGTGGTCGGGTTTGTCTAGACAGTTTTTTGTCTAAAATAAGGTGGTTTTTTACAGCGGTAGTAGCCTTTCTTTCTTTTTGGTCCTTTTTCTTTCTTTGTTAATATTGTGGATATGTTCATAACCCTCTACGCCGTCTTTGCGAGCCCCGGAGGGGCGAAGCAATCTTTAACTCCTGAATACGTTTCCCAGGGTGTTTTATAGTTCAAAGACTGATGATATCTCTCGTAATTATAGAATTTGAAGTATTCAGCTAGGCCTTTTTTGGCTTCCGGTATTGTCTCATAGCCCTTGATGTACACATCCTCGTATTTTACCGTCCGCCATAGTCGTTCAATAAAAATGTTATCGAACATCATACCTCTGCCATCCATGCTGATCTTTATCTCTTTACCTTTTAGTTTTTCAGTAAATTTGTTGCTTGTAAACTGACAGCCCTGATCCGTATTGAATATTTCCGGCTTACCATATTTTAAAGACCTCTCGAGAGCCTCCAAGCAAAGATCGACATCGGCCGTATTGCTTAAATCCCAGCTTAGAACATATCTTGAATACCAATCGATTATCGCAGTAAGATACGCGAACCCCTCATTAAGCCGAACATAGGTTATATCTGACGACCATACTTGGTCGGATCTTTTTACCCGCACTCCTCTTAGTAAATACGGATAAACCTTATGATCCTTGCGTTTCAGGCTCAAGTTCTTCTTTGGATATATGGCTTCCAGGCTCATCCTCCGTAATAAACTCCTAACCCTGTCTTTGCCTATATCGTATCCTTCGCGGTTCAAAAATTCCGTCATTCTTCGTACCCCATAAAACGGTCTTTCCGTATGTTTTTCATCCAAAAGATTCATAAGTTCAAATGTTTCATCCTTCTCCGGCCTGGGCTTGTAATAGTATGTAGCACGGGATACTCCCAAAGCCTCGCACTGGTTTGCTATTTTTTTCGTCATATCGTATTCGTTTATGAGTGATAATCTCTCTTTAACCCCAGTAGATCTAATTTTTTTTTAAGCCAGTCGTTCTCAACCTGCAGCTTTCCTATGTTTTTATAGAGATCTTCTATCACTTGCTTTTGCTGGTTGTCTTGTTTCTTTTTGTTTTTGCT
>JBDRBI010000126.1:0-2011 GCA_043822885.1 Candidatus Omnitrophota bacterium | reverse complement strand
CTGCCAGGTTAACAAAATAGAAGCATTACTTTGCGCCTTATTCAAGAAATATCTCCACAGCACGGGTAAACGGTGCTCTTTTTTGGGGTATCCGCTCCATAACACAGAATATTCTTCAATTTTTAGGGATATCATTCTTCGTAAGTCGTTTTCATTAAAAGAATTTATGGATAATCAATTTTTTGTCTTTTTGAGAAAAGAGAGGAGACAAAAAAGCTCTAACTTTTTCTTGACTCAACTTATTGTGCGTAGTATAATAGTCAAACGAAAAGTTAAAGCAATAAACATATAGAGGATACCTTAAGAAAAAATGAGAATATTAAATATAAAAATCATTTCTTTAGTGCTTGTATCAGCGCTTTTCATTCAAAACGCGTCTTGGGCCTCTGCGCCTGGACGAGAAAAGCAGAACATTCAAGTCCCGTCGATCTTCCATAAAATAACTAACGAAAAAAGCTGGCAAGACAAAGAACAAGTGCGCATAGAAATGGCACTTATTCTTGCTGCTGAACAGAACACACCTTTTCATGTAATTAATGACAAGATAGACCGCATGTACGAGGGAACAGGGAAAAATAGGATAGTAGACGTTCTTCCTCCTACAGACAAAAAAATAAAGGATCAGGTCAGGCAGGTAAAATTTTTATATGGTTCCAGAAAGGGAGAAGTATTAGATGTTCCTTTAGTCGAGAAAAAGAAAGAGGAAGAACAAGAACGAAAAGAAAAAGCTGTAAGAATAACCGAATACGACGACGAAGGAAGAATAAAGAAAGAACACGACGAAAAGACTGGGATAACATGGGAAGAATATGAGTATGACAAAGACGAAGAAGGAGACGAAGATATCTATTTGTATAATCCTGTAAACGGCAGGGAAATCCGAATAGAAAAAACAACAGAGGCAATGAGAAAAGGAAAGATCAGTAAGCTTTATGATGTTTTTCATGAAGATCCGAAAGGGGCTTTTGAAGAGATAGGTACGCTTCTTGTCGAAGAAGGGGAGAAAGAAGGAAAAAGGTATTTTTGCGTAGAGAAGATCAATCTGGACAAGAAAGGACAGGAAGAAGATTTCAAAGGAGCCGGAAAAAGCGTCATGAGATGGGTTGCCTTAAGGGCCGCCAGAGAAAAGGTGGAGCTCAGGTTTTCAGCTGGATATAACCCCGTGTCCGCACAGATAATACGGTATCTTTACAAAATACCGACATTGATACTTACGCAGGATAACTGGAAAGAAAACGGAGGGAAGAGAAGGGGAAGCGAAAGCGAGGAAGAATACGCAAAGAGCGTGCTGGAACAAGAATATTTCTTTACTATTTTTGGAAAGGAGGGAGAGAGAGAAAAAAGAACGATAAAAGTAGAGAAGGGAACGAGAGAAATTATAAAATCGGACAAATGGCCGGAAGGATATACAGCGAGAATAGAAAAAGAAAAACTAAAAGTCTATGATAAGAAAAATCATGAGGTCACGCTAGAGTATTTTAAACGGTTTTTCTGGGAGGGTATTCCTGATGCTGGAAAAATAATAAGAATGCAGGACGAAGAGGTGGAGATAAAGAGGTTAGAGCAAGAAGAAAAAAAGAAAGAACTCGACGATAAGATGGTCTCCATAATGGAATATGAAAAAGCGGAAAGCGTTGTCAAGCTGTACAAGGAAACCGCAAAAGAGATTAAAAAAGAGACCCAATTTGACCAAGAAAAAGAAGAAAAGCTAAGAAAATTCTTTTATCATTACATAAAAACAGCAGATAAAGCCGCGTCTATCAGAGGAGATAAAGATCGCGGGCTCTTCATTAAGGATCTAAGAGCCGAAGATATCTCGGATATGTTCTATCTTAACGAAATATACGGGTTCAATGTTTTCGATTTTATAGAAAAAGGAAGAACAAAATGGGATAAAAAAAATGGGAAAAAGGAAGATCAGTATGAATTCGAACTTGATGGCGAATATTGCACGCGCATAAAAGGACATAACTCTGGAGGAGAGAAGATAGATATAGGACACGCTGTTTGT
>JBDRBI010000125.1:0-8358 GCA_043822885.1 Candidatus Omnitrophota bacterium | reverse complement strand
ACGATCATGAGTTTTGTTTTCAGTTTTCAGGTGTTTGAACAGGTATACATAATGACCGGTGACCAAGGCGATATCGGAGGAGTATTAAATTCCGGTCTTACGATAGTAGCGTATCTTTATGACAAAGGGTTTCAGAAATTTCAGATGGGGTATGCTTCGGCGCTCGCTTATATAATATTTTTGTGGATATTCGTGCTTACGATGGTGAATAAGCGTTTTATGAAAAGCGAGATAAGATACTAGGGCGGTTTAAAGTCTAAAAGTCTAAAGTCTAAAGTCCGTCATTGCGAGGAGCGAGGGAGTTCAGAGTTATGAGTTCAGAGTTCGGAGTGATTGATAAGGGAGAAAACCAAAAGCTAAAAGCTAAAAATGTGTCATTGCGAGGAGTTCGCCGTAGGCGGATGACGCGGCAATCTCAATAAATATGATGGCTTACAGAGATTGCTTCACCCCTTCGGGGTTCGCAATGACGACAAGGCTAGAGGTAAGAGGCGAGAAAAAGAGCAAGATAAAAGGATACTGATTGGATGGGCATTTCTAACATGGGCATAAGAAAAGATTCTTTTACGATAAAGACGGTGATATATGTCTTTCTCGCGGCAGGAGCCGTGACTATGGCGCTTCCGTACGTATGGATGCTGGTCTCTTCGATAAAGCCTTTAGAAGAGATACAAGCTTTTCCTCCGAGTTTTGCGGTTAAGAATCCTACGCTTGAGCCTTACAAAGATCTTTTTAAGATGATCCCTATGTGGAGATCTTTATTAAACAGTCTCTTTGTAGCGGGATCCATAACTTTATTCAACGTTTTTGCCACGTCACTTGCGGGATATGCTTTCGCTAAACATAAATTTTGGGGAAGAGATAAACTGTTTTTTCTGTTTTTAGGGTCTTTAATGATACCATGGCAGGTAAATATTATCCCGGGATTTGTTATAGTAAAAAATCTCGGATGGCTTAATTCTTACAGAGGTCTCATTATTCCCGCTATGGCATGGTGCGCGTTCGGCATATTCCTTAACAGGCAGTTCATATACAGTATCCCGGACGATCTGATAGACGCCGCCAGAATAGACGGATGTACCGAGTTTATGATATATCGGCACGTGATCTTACCTTTAATAAAGCCGGTTTTAGCCACTTTAGCCATATTTACGTTCCTGCAGCAGTGGAATAATTTCGTATGGCCGTTAGTGATAATACATACCGGCAGCATGAGAACCTTGCCGTTGGCTTTGGCAGTTCTTACGGGACAATTCGGAGCCAATTTTGCTATGGTTATGGCGGGCGCCGTAGTCGCGACAGTACCGATGTTAGTTGTTTATCTCTTGTTCCAGAAGTACATAATAAAGGGGATAGAGCTGACGGGGTTGAAGGGTTGAAGAGTTCATAGTTCATAGTTCATGGTTCGTAGTGATTGGCTGATGTGGGAAAGTTCGGAGTTATGAGTTCGGAGTTTAGATTGCCGCGTCGGCCTTCGGCCTCCTTCCCCCTTCGCCGAGGCTACGGAGGACAGGCGCAATGACACACTGTGGGACCCGTCATTGCGAGCGCAGCGAAGCAATCTCGGACGTAAACAGGAAAGAAGATAAAAATGAAAAGTGGATTTAGGAAAATATTCAACATATGTCTAATTACGGGGTTAGTCCTTGTAACGTCTTCCGGATGTAAGCAAAAAGACGAGGCTCTTGTTCCCGCTCCTTCGGAGAAGACCGCGGTAAAAGTATTTTCCGCGGAGGAACTGGTATATTTGCAGGCGGTAGCCGCGGAAGCATCCAGCTTCGATCAAACCCCTGACTGGGCGCCGGAACCTGACCCTATGGCTCCCGTAGACGGAGATACGCTTACCAGATGGTCCAGCGGATATGAGGCCGGCGAACAATGGATATCATTTGATCTCGGAAAGAACTGTGTGCTGAGCGATGTGATAATAAGATGGGAAAGAGCATACGCCGTCGATTATCAAATATTAGTTTCCAAAGACGGAAAAGAATGGACAAAGGTTCGTCAGGAGACGGATTCTAAAGGCGGAGCGGCAGAATCGGAATTTACTCCTGTCAGCTGCCGATATGTTAAAATATTGAGCACCAGAAGGATAAACGAAACATGGGGTATCTCCATTTGGGAGGTTGAGATGTTCGGACCCGCGGGAGATAATCCGCATGCCGATATCTCCAAAGAGAAATATCTTTCTAAGGGAGACGAAGCCGCCGAAAAAAAAGAAACCGAGAAAACGATCGATGCTCACGCTTCAAAGGTCGTATCTCTAGAAGAAAACCCTTTTCAAAAAGGCGTGGTATACACTTCCTGGATGGAAGAAGAACTTTCTTTGCCGGCTTCAGACCTCACATTAGCGCATTTAAAAGAGATCGGGATGGATGTCATAGGGATAATGGTGCCGGCATATCAAGATGACCTGAATTCGACCGAAATTTTCACGAATGATGTTTCCGGGGGAGATACTCCCACGGACGAGTCGATCGAGCATGCGATCAAGACCTGCCACAAAATGGGTATGAGGGTTATGATAAAACCGCATGTTGATCCGCGTACGGATGAAGCGAGAATAAACATAATGCCTTCCGAAAAATGGTTTGATGCTTACGAAAAATTTACATTAAGATACGCGGAACTTTCACAAAAGAACGGCGTAGAACTTTTTTGTATAGGGACAGAACTCGAAGCGACAACTTTTAGTGCCTGGACACACCGGTGGGATGCTATAATAGACAAAGTAAAAAGCGTATATACCGGCAAATTGACTTACGCGGCTAACTGGACGGAATATGAGGAAGTACCTTTCTGGGATAAGATGGATTTCATAGGTATTGACGCGTATTTCCCGCTTACGAGCAGTGATGAGGCCTCTTTAGAAGACCTTGTTAATTCCTGGACGGCTATAGCCGGAAATATAGAAGAATGGCTTAAGATCCGGGGATTGACCGACAAAGGAGTGATACTCACGGAAATAGGATATCCTTCGGCAACCGGAGCTAACAGGCAGCCGTGGGTAGCTATATCTAACATCGAAAACCAGGAAGAACAAGCTGATTGCCTGGAAGCTGTGTTCACGGCGTTAAACGAACGTCCTTGGTTCAAAGGGTATTACATATGGCAGTATTTTCCCCAGGACAGATGGAGTCCTCTCGGTTTTACTGTAAAGGGAAAAAGAGCGGAAGAAGTGATAAAAAAATGGTTAAAACGATCTTGATGTGTAAATGTGTATAAGAAAAGGAGGAAAGACAATGAGGAAAGTGTTATTTACGATTATGGCGATAAGTTTATTGTTTACATGGACTGAACTTAGAGCGGAAGAAGTGGAAGTCCTTTTTGGTTTTGAGACCGGACTTCAGGGATGGGAGATACCCGATTGGGCATTCGAGAAACCTGATCATGTGCAAAAAGAGATATCTCAATCCGAAGATTTTGCTTCGGAAGGGAAAAACAGTTTGAAAATAGACGCGGACTTTCCCGGCGAGAAATGGACAGGCGCTATAATCGAGATCATGCAGTCTTTTGATTTCACCGATTATAAAGCGATAGAGTGCGACGTCTATATTCCAGAAGACGCTCCGCTGGGGCTTAAGGGTTCTATGATCCTTACGGTAGGGGATACTTGGAAATGGGTAGAGATGAGCCGTTCTTTCGATGTAATTCCGGGCGAGTGGGTAACCATAAGCGGAGACCTTATGCCCGGGAGTATCGATTGGCGCAGAGTTCAAGTGGATGACGCTTTTCGTAAAGATATAAGAAAGATCGACTTAAGGGTCTTCTCAAACAATAAGCCCGCTTATACGGGCCCCATATATATCGATAATGTCAGAGTTTCGAAATGATATTTGTAGGTGTATAGGATTATGAAAGGAAAAAACATGACTTACTTACGAATAAAATTAGCCGGCTTGTTGGTGGCGGGCATTTGCTTGACAGCTATAGGTCTTACCGGATGCGGAGAGAAAGAGGTCTCGAGTCCGAAAGACCAACAAGTAAATGAAAGTTCTTCTATCGAGGAAATAAGGGTACCGTCTACCGCGCCCATAACGGAAGAACGGGTATACTATGATTTCGAGAAAGACTTAAGAGGTTGGGAAATACCTATGTGGGCTCAAGGTAAAACGGACTATGTGGCTAAAAGCGCGCAGGTATCCGCTAAAGAAGTACTGCACGGAGAAAATTCTATGGAAATAGTCGCGGATTTCCCGGGCGGGAGTTGGACCGCCGCCTTAGTGGAAATACAGCAGTACCTGAACTTAAGTCCTTACAGGGTCATAAGCGTAGATCTCTATATACCGGAGGACGCTCCTATAGGACTTAAAGCTAGGTTTGTTCTGACAGTCGGTGAAAACTGGAAATTTGTCGAAATGAGCAGAAGTATACCGCTCATGCCGGGTGAATGGTCTACTCTCACCGCAAATATAGAACCTGGAAGTTACGATTGGAAAAGAGTCGTACCCGACGAAGACTTTTCTCAGGATGTACGCAAGATAGCAATAAGGATAGAATCTAACAGGCAGCCTAAATATGCCGGTCCAATATACGTAGATGATGTCCGATGCGGAAAGTAGGGACGGTACGCGTCATCCCGGGCGAAGACTCTGGGACTTACACTTTGCCGTCATTGCGAGGAGTCCGCCTAAGGCGGACGACGCGGCAATCTATAAAACGAATGCATTATACGCTAAACGCTACATAAAAAAAGGACGAGATATGAACACTAACAAAAAAAATATTATCAAACCGAATCTGGTCAAACGGATACTACCGATAGTTTCAGTCTTGGTGGCCATTGCCGTTATTGCCGGGATCAAAATAATGAGCTCCACAAGACGCGAGACCGCTTTTCAAAAAGGTATCGGATATGTTACGTGGTCGCAAGGCGGATATAATAGCGTTGATTCCGACGAATCAATAATCAGGGTGAGTGAAACCGGCGCCGACTGGATGGGCATTTTGGTAACATGGTACCAGACCACGCCGTGGACAGGTGATATACGTAAGACGGATAAAACTCCTTCGGATAAAGCGGTTGTAAGAGCCATACAGAAAGCGCATGAGGCGGGACTAAAAGTTATGCTTAAACTTCATCTGGATCTTTTGGATAAGTCCGACGGAAGTTGGCGCGGTGAAATAGGAGCTACTGACGAAGAGGGCTGGAAAAAATGGTTTGATACATACACGGACTATGTTCTTTACTATGTGGATATTGCCAATAGTGAAAACGTAGAAATGATATGTGTCGGGACAGAGCTTTCTACTTCGGCTTCGGTTAAAGGTTATTTGTGGAGAGATGTCATAAGCAAGGTGCGGGCTAAGTATAAAGGTTTGCTGACATACGCCGCTCATTGGGATGAATATTACAATATACGCTTCTGGGATCTATTGGATTTTATCGGTATAAACGCTTATTTTCCTTTGACGGAAAAAATGGTGCCTACCCGGGAAGAGCTGAAAGAAGGATGGGTCAAATGGGCCAATGACATGGAAAGATATCAGGCAAAGATAGGTAAACCCATAATATTTCCCGAGGTAGGATGTTCTTCCGCGGACGGCGGAGCAATACGTCCTTGGGAACATGTGCCGCGCACCGAAGTGAATCTACAGCTGCAGGAAGATTATTATAGAGTGCTTATGGAAACATTCTGGAACAAAGGATGGTTTTACGGCCTGTATTGGTGGTATTGGGGAACAAACGCCGATATGGGAGGCAAGTATAACCGAGGGTTCACACCTCAGAATAAGCCCGCGGAAGACGCAACAAAAGAATGGTTCTCTAAAAAGATAAAGCGCTCATAATGAGGATATTAGAAAAGGCAGCCTAATGAGAGATTTTGTAGTAAAAGAAGAAAGACTGTCCGAAAAGGCGCGCAGGAACCTTAGTATACTGGACGTTATACGAAGAAGATCCGAAGTCTCTCGCGCCGATATTTCCAAAATGACCGATCTCAATATTGTGACGGTATCCAATTACGTATCAAAATACATAAATGATAAAGTTGTTTTCGAAACAGGCCTTGATATTTCATCCGGAGGAAGAAGACCGGAACTTTTGAAGATAAACAAGGAATACGGGTATAGTATCGGAGTAGACCTTGGCCCGCCTCAGATAACATCATCCTCAGCCGTTGTCGGCGTTATAATGGACCTTTCCGGAAGAGTTATCGCCAAAGAAAGCATCAAAAAGGAAAAAAGCGGTTTTGATAAATTGTCTCAAAAAGTCCTTGAACTGAGTGATATGCTTATCCAAAAAAGCGGCATTCAAGTTTCTAAATTAAAGGGTATAGGACTCGGTATCTGGGGTGTACTGGATAGATACAGGGGCATGGTAAGATACGCGGTCGAAGAAGAACAGATCGTTAGTTACACAAGCCTGTTAGAACAGGTAGAGGCAAGATTCAAAGTACCCGTGATCATAGAACATGACGCTAATCTGGCTGCTTTCGGCGAAAAATGGTCGGGTATGGGAGCGTCAACCGACGCTGAGAACCTTATTTTTCTTTGTTCGGATTCGAGCTGTGGCTTTATCATAAGGAACGAATTATATTTCGGAGCGAGTAAAAGCGCCGGAGAATTCAATATTAACCCTCCCAATAAGGATCTTTCTTCTAAAGAAAAGAAAAGCTGCTGGACAAATTATGAGTCCGGATGCTGTATGAGGTCAAAAGGAATAGATCTCGGGATAGTTGATATCGTAAAGAGCCGCGTAAAAGAATTGCCCGAAGACGGGAAAAAGATATTAGAACTTGCCGGCGGAAATATCGATGAAATAGATCTCAGGATGATAATAGAAGCGTCTGAGGCGGATGATGCTCTCGCGAAAAGAACAATGGAAGAAGCCGGCGATTATTTGGGCGCGAAGATAGCTTTCCTGATAAACTTGTTGAATCCGGAAGTTGTTGTGATAGGAAGAGGTATCGAAAAAGCGGGAAATCTGTTCTTCTCTTCCGTGAGAAAATCGGTAAGGAAATGGGCATATGAAGAGTCAGTCAAAGTAGTCAAAATAATCCCTTCAAGTTTAGGCGAAGATGTCGTAGCTACAGGAGCGGCGGCTTTTGTAATAAGAGATATCTTTGTGAACGTATAGAATATCGGGGAGAATGGATGGGCTTCACGAGAATTTTTTTTATCATTATTGCAGCTGTTCTTGTTTCTTTCTTAATATTCGGGTGCGGGTCCGGCAAGAAGACTGATGAGCTGGTTATGTGGTTGGTCGGGTCGGAATCTCAAGCCAGAATGATAATGAAATTAGGCGAACAGTTTACCGAAGAGACCGGCGTGAAAGTCTATTGTCAGGCTATTTCCTGGGGGAATGCGCACAGTAAATACCTGACCTCGATAGCCGGAGGCGTTTCTCCCGACATAGGGACCATGGGGCTAACTTGGGGTATGGAATTCGGCGAACTGGGCGCTATGGTAGATTTAAACAAAGAGTTTCCCGAAGATACGGCGGAATTAGGAAAAAAAATGTTCTCCAGTATGCTGAAATCTACCAGGATAGGAGAAAGTATTTACGGTATACCATTCGATCTTTCCGAACATGTGATGTATTACAGGAACGATATTATCGCCTCGCCTCCGAAAACGTGGGAAGAACTTTTAGAAACGCTCAGCGAACTTAAAGCGCGGGACAAAGGCATGCTGATAGACTGGGGTTCTCTGGAATGGATAGGGTTCGCGCCGTTCTTATGGCAGGCAGGAGGAAGGTTCTATAATGATGATTATACCAAAGTGGATATAAACACTCCCGAAGCCGCGGAGGCGCTTGATTTTATGAAAAAGCTCTATATGTCAGGCGTACCGAAGACAAAAGTACCCTTGGAACAGGGGTTAAGAACAGGTGATTATCCTTTAGCGATATCCGGTAACTGGAAGATCATAAGCCTTACGGTAGGAGCTCCCGAAATAAAGGGAAAATGGGATATAGCCATGCTGCCTGCCGGTCCTTCGGGCAGAAGAACAGCTTTTATCGGGGGCAGAGTGCTGGGTATATTTTCAGAGTCAAAGATGAAAAAAGAAGCTTGGGAGTTTATAAAATTTTTATTCCGTCCGGAAGTCCAGCAGGAGCTATATAAAGACTCCCTGGAGACGGAAGAGTCATATCTGCCGCCTAATATAGACTCTTGGAAAAAGCTTAATATGAATGACAAGTTTAAAAACGTTCTGGAAAATCAAGCCAAAGATGCTAAGGGTCCGCCTCCTGTTATGGCGTGGGATTCAAGCACACGTTTTATCAATCAGGCTATACAGATGGTTGTTTTAAAGAACGCCGATCCCGCGGAAGAACTAAAGAAAGCGTCGCTTGAGATGCAGAAAGAGCTGGATGCGCGGAATAAAAAGTAGGGGCGGTTCGCGAACCGCCCTTAC
>JBDRBI010000124.1:0-10022 GCA_043822885.1 Candidatus Omnitrophota bacterium | reverse complement strand
CGGCATTTTTCAGCGTAACGATCTAAACTACGTTCTTCCTTATCTTTATATCTTGCCTGTCTGGTGATAAGATCGTCATAATCAACAAGATGGCCGTCAAATTCGGGCCCGTCAACACAGGTAAACTTTACTTCTCCGTTATAACGGCATCTGCATCCGCCGCACATACCTGTCCCGTCTATCATGATGGAGTTCAAAGACACTAATGTCTTGATCTTTTTGGGCCTGGTCATCTCGGATACCATCTTCATCATTACTACCGGCCCTATGGCAAAAACCAGGTTATATGTATCTTTTTCCAAAAGCTCTTTTAAAATATCCGTTACGAACCCTTTTCGACCGTATGAACCGTCGTCCGTCGTTATATGGACTTTGCCGCAAAATTCGCGTATTTCTTTTTCGCATATGATGAGATCTTTTGATCTGGAGCCTATAATGACCGTAACATCGTTTCCGTCTCTTTGCATAGCTTTAGCTATAGGATAAGCTTCCGCTGTACCTACTCCTCCCCCTATGCATATAACTTTTCCGATCCCTTTTGTACCGGTAGCGTGTCCCAACGGCCCCGCGACATCACTGATAACGTCACCTTCGGAAAGAGAACAAAGTTTTTTTGTGCTCATGCCGATGGCCTGGCATACAATTGTTATGGTTCCCTTCTCTCTGTCAAAATCATAAATGGTAAGTGGAAATCGCTCCCCGGCCTCATCTATGCGTAATATGACGAATTGTCCGGGATTTGCCGCCTCGGCGAGATCTTTAGCCTCAAATTCTATCAGACATATCTCAGGATTTAATTGTTCTTTTCTGATTATTTTATGCATTATTCTTATCCCTTTGAAAAAATGGCGTTCTTTCTCGCCTGTACATTAGTACAGAAGAAAAAAGAACGCCATTGTCCTTCTTGATATACATGATCAAATACTGTACAGATATTATCCGAAATTACACCGAAAAAAGCAAGAACATTTTTCAAAACGCCTATTTTTATAGAGATTACTTCGTCATCCGCCTCCGGCGGATTCCTCGTAATGACAGTGCCGTCATCCGCCTCCGGCGGATTCCTCGTAATGACAGTGCCGTCATCCGCCTCCGGCGGATTCCTCGTAATGACAGTGCCGTCATCCGCCTCCGGCGGATTCCCCGTAATGACAGTGCCGGGAGACGCCTCCGGCGGATTTCTCGTAATGACAGTGAGGAAAGCGCCCACAATATGTTACACTATCTTCTAAACCTAAGCACCCGCCGCTTCTTTGTCTTCCGACATTATCGATATAATGTCATCTGCCGCTTCTCCTATGGGACGTATATTAAATTTTTCTACCAGGATCTTAGCGACATTCGGCGATAAAAAGGCGGGGAGTGTGGGGCCTAGTCTTATCCCTTTAAATCCAAGATAAAGAAGCGCTAAAAGGACACATACGGCTTTTTGTTCATACCAGGCGATGTCAAAAGATATCGGCAGATCATTTATATCCTCGAGTTCGAATACTTCTTTTAATTTTAAAGCGATCACTGCAAGAGAATAGGAATCGTTACACTGCCCGGCATCAAGCACTCTTGGTATTCCTCCTATATCTCCCAGAGCAAGCTTATTATACCTGTATTTAGCGCATCCCGCGGTTAAAATAACCGTGTTTTCGGGCAGGTTTTCCGCTATTTTGGTAAAATAATTCCGTCCCGGCTGTCTTCCGTCGCAACCGGCCATAACTACAAATCTTGCTATAGCTCCCGTCTTTACGGTTTCGACAACTTTATCGGCAAGCGCCAGGACCTGATCATGAGCGAAGCCTCCCACTATCTCTCCCTTTTCTATCTCTTTCGGCGGCTTACATTTTTTTGCCAATTCAATAATACGGGAAAAATCTTTTTCTTTTCCTTCTATTCTATCCGGAATATGCTCTACGCCGGGGTATCCTGCCATACCGGTAGTAAAGATCCTGTTTTTGTAAGGATCTTTGACCGGAGTAATGCAGTTAGTGGTCATCAGTATGGGTCCGTTAAACATTTCAAATTCCGCGCTTTGCTTCCACCAAGATCCGCCGTAATTACCGGCAAGATGACCGTATTTCTTAAATGCCGGGTAATAATGCGCGGGCAGCATCTCACCATGTGTGTAAACATCAACTCCGGTCCCCTTTGTTTGCCTTAAGAGTTCTTCCATATCTCTCATGTCATGCCCGGATATAAGTATTCCCGGATCATTTCTTACGCCGATATTCACCGTTGAAAGCTCAGGGTGTCCGTATCTGGAAGTATGGGCTTTATTCAAAAGTTCCATAGCTTTAACAGAGACCCCTCCTGTTTCCGATACAAGCGCGGTCAACGCTTCCGCGTCAAGATCTTTTGTTATAGCGCTTAATCCTTTGACCAGAAAATCAAAGATATCATCATTATAAGCGTCCAATACCGCCGCGTGATCGGTATACGCGGCTATACCTTTCATCCCGTAAAGTATTAACGTTTTAAGCGATCTTATGTCCTCATTGTCACTGTAGCTTAATATGCCGACATCCGCGGCTTTAGCGATAAATTCTTCTTTAGTTTGCGCGGCCCATACGCATGTATCATGAGAAACCTTGATCCCGGCTTTATCCTTCAGTTCATTTCTTAAGACCAGCGCTTTCTTTATAAGCCCGGCGATCTTGTCTTCATCAAAATTAGCGTTCGTAATGGTCGCGAAAAGAGCCTGACATATAAATACACCGTATTTTCTGTCGGGTTTTCCCGTTATCTTTTCAGCATATAGGGACATTCCTTCAAGAACGTATATAAGCAAGTCCTGCAGATTAGCGGTTCTTTCATTTTTCCCGCAAACCCCTTTGACGGTGCACCCTTTATTGTTAACCGTTTCCTGACACTGGTAACATAACATACTCATGGTATTCTCCCTTAAATTATCCCGCCCTTTATAGAAATAGTGCATTCCTTGACCACAATATTTTTACCTGACTTTTTGAGGGCTTCTTCCACAATGCTTGTTGTTCCCCCGCAGCACGGTACTTCCATACGAACGACCGTTATAGACCTGATGTCATTATCTTTAAATATCGCCGTTAATTTTTCGACATATTCTTCGAAGGCGTCGTCCAGTTTGGGACAGAATATGATAAGCGTTTTCCCCGCTAAAAAACGGCTATGAAAATCAGGATAACTGAACGGCACACAATCGGCGGCTATAACAAGGTCCGCTTCTTTAAAATACGGAGCGTGCGGACTTAATAGTTTTAGCTGTACGGGCCACTGGCTTAACGCTGAAGTTTTATTTTCTTCATTTCCGTGAATAAATGCTTTTTTGTCCCGGAAATCCATGACCTTCATTCCGGGACACCCTCCCGCCGGCTTATGCTCTTCCTTTTTCAAATTTTCTTTTACTTTTCCTTCATCAAATTCTTCAACATCTCTTTCTTCTATTGTCAAAGCTCCGGTAGGGCAATTGCCGAGGCAGGCGCCAAGTCCATCACATAAAGCTTCTCCGACAAGCTTGGCTTTTCCGTCAATGATCTTTAAAGCTCCTTCGGCGCAATCAGGAACACATGATCCGCATCCGTTACACTTGTCTTCATCTATCTTTATTATCTTCCTCTTCATCCTTCCCCCTTCATTTCTTCTTTGAGAAGGCTCCCGATCGTTATCCCTTTGAATTCTTTGATCACTACTTTTTCTATTTTCTGTATATTACTCCTCAAAACACATGTTTTTCTGTTATGACAAACCCTGTCCCTGAACATGCACTCAGAGAACTGTACCTCTCCCTGAAAAAGTTTTATAAGATCTATGACCTTTATTTTATCGGGAGACCCTTTTGATCTGACCCCGCCTTTCCCGCCTTCTTTAGACTCGATATAGCCCTTTTGAATAAGCCGCTGCAGTATCTTCCTGACATATTGATAAGGGATCTTTTCTTTATCCGAGATATCTCTTGATGAAATATATCCGCCGCGCTCTTTCCCCAGCACCATCAACGCCCTTATAGCGTAATCAGTATTTTTAGTTAAAAGTTTCACTCTTCATCCTCCGCTGTAACTGGGGCTATTTTAGTCCCAGTTACAGCTTTTGTCAAGTAAAAATAATCAAAAAGAAGTAATATCTCAGTTATCCGCAGTGAATAATCCTACAACGTCATCACGAGGAGCCCGCCTGTCCTGCCTGTCCTGCCTGTCCTGCCTGTCCTGCCTGTCCTGCCTGTCCTGAGCTTGCCGAAGGGAGCTTGCCGAAGGGAGCTTGCCGAAGGGAGCCTGCCGAGGGGAGCAATGCCGAGGGGAAGGGCGACGAAGTGATCTCTATCAGGTAAAAGGGGTCAAGTCTCCATTTTCCATTTTAGTATAATGGATACTGGAGACTTGACCCTATACTTCTGATCTATACTGAAAAAAGAAGATATATTCCACCGGCAATAACGAGTATCCCGCAAACTCTTTTCAAGATCAAAGATCCTTTAGACCTCTCATTCCAATCCAGATATCTCTGTACAACCTCGGTAAATGTACCGGCAAACACTATAACCGAACAATGCCCGATCGCATAGGTCAACACTAATACCGCCGCATAAACCACGTTTGTCCTAGAAACAGTAAATGCCGCGCCTAAGACAGGCGCCATATACGCGAACGTACAGGGACCAAGCGCTATACCAAAAAATAAACCAAGCATAAAAGACGCGAGTGATCCCTTCCGCTTCATTTCCACCTGGGCCGGGCCTGAAAAAGAAAGAGGAATAACACCGACCAAATATAGACCTACAATAAAAAATATCCCGGCAACAAAATAATTACCCCACCTGCCTATATCCCCTGCTATTCTACCCATAGCGGAAGTTATAACCCCAATAATAGCTATGGTTATTAATATCCCTAACGCAAACAAAAAAGAAAGAAGAAACGCGCGTTTAGTCTTAATATTGCCCTGGTCATCAATAAACCCCACGATAAGAGGAATACTAGCAAGATGACACGGACTTAAGATAATACTTAAAATACCCCAAAGAAAAGAAGCTGATAATGCTATAGCGGGGTTCCCGGATAATGCGTTTGAAAGCCATGTGAATATATCTAGTATCATTCTTTTGTTACTCCCTGTTTTTCTAATAGATCAACAATTAAGTTTTCGGCTAAAAAACCCGTATGCCTGTAAAACTCATTGCCGTCTTTATCAAAAAAGACTTGAGTAGGTATTGCCTGTATCCCGTACTTCTGACCGTACGGTTCGCCTTCTTCCGTCCATACATCATAAAACACAACTTTTACTTTACCGGCATATCCTTTTTCGATAGATTTCATAACAGGCTCCATCATTTTGCAGGGTATACACCTCTTAGAACCCAGTTCAACGAACGTAATTTGTCTAATTCTTCCATCAATATCACCTCTCTTATCTCGCGCTTCTGCCCGGACGCAAAATAATGAAATAATCAAAAATACCAAAATTAAAAGTCTACTAATATTCGCTCTCATATTATTTAACTCTCTATTGTAACCACCCATTAATTTCTTCGACTGTTGGGATCTTCCCGGCGGACTTGACGGTACCATCTACCACTAATGCGGGAGTAACCATTACACCGTACCTTGAAATCTCGCTCAGATCAGTGACTTTAGTTATCTCGGCTTCAATACCCGCCTTGCTCGCGGCTTCTTTAGTATTTTCATAAAGCTTCTGACATTTAGAACATCCGGTTCCCAATATTTTGATCTTCATTATATGTCTCCAATGTTAAGCTAAAATACCGCCAAAGATAATACCGCTTATCGTGGCCATAACGACAACAAGACTCACATAAACAACCGTTTTCTTTGTTCCCAGAACCCCGCGAATAACAAGCATATTAGGCAGACTCAATGCGGGCCCCGCTAAAAGTAACGCCAACGCCGGGCCCTTGCCCATACCTGAACCGATCAATCCCTGAAGGATCGGCACTTCGGTAAGCGTCGCGAAGTACATAAAAGCGCCGACTATCGCCGCAAAGAAATTCGCTAAGAATGAATTCCCTCCGACAGCTTTTGCTATGATCCATGATGGAATAAGACCTTCCTGATCAGGACGTCCAAGAAGGAACCCCGCGATCAGAACACCAGCAAGAAGTAGCGGCATGATCTGTTTGGCAAAAGCCCACGAACTGGCTGTCCATTCTTTCAGCTCATTTTTCTTAAACCATTTTACTGACATAATACCTATCATAACCAAAAAACCGATCGCCAAATACCATTTCGCCGCAAATATTGCCGCCCATAAGCCGCTTTCTCCGTCTTGCGTTTTTGCCCAGTTAGCAAAAACAAGAAATCCGATCATAGCGGAAAAATAAAGCCCATTTTGCCGCAATGATCTTGTTTCTTTTTTCTCATCAACAAAAAGTTCTCCTTCCGGTTTTCGCTCACGTTCTTCTTTAATGAATATCACATGCATTAAGATCCCTATAACTACACTGAATATTACAGCACCAACAGCTCGGGCAACGCCCAGTTCCCAGCCAAGTATCCTTGCGGTCATAATGATCGCAAGAACATTTATCGCGGGTCCTGAATACAAAAAAGCTGTAGCGGGACCAAGTCCGGCACCTCTTTTATATATGCCTGAAAATAACGGCAGAACCGTACATGAACAGACAGCAAGTATTGTTCCCGAAACAGCTGCTACGGTATACGCAAGAAACTTATTTGCCTGTGCCCCAAAATACTTTATCACTGAAGCCTGACTTACAAAAACTGAAATAGCTCCGGCAATAAAAAACGCCGGGACAAGACACAATAACACATGCTCTCTGGCATACCACCGTACTAATGCCAGCGCTTCAAATATAGGATTACGAAAAGGCAACAACTCCACCGGAAGGTAGAAACACCCCAGGAATGCGGCAAACATTAATAAAAACTTCTTTTCTTCTTTCACCTATTATTCTCCCCTATTAACTAAAAGTTAGGTCGTTGTCTTTTGGGGTCACCTTGTCATGGGACACTTTTTTTTGTCCCGTGGCAAGGTCTGACCCTAAACAACCCTTTATTTTTAGTCATCTTATACCTCCTTGCCGTATTTTCTCATAATCCTTTCTCTATCTTCATTTTCCTTATCACCCTTGAAATATATCTCCACAAACTCAATCTTATCTTCCTCTTCGAAATATGCGTAAATTATCCTTATTCCACTCTTTACTCCGCGCCCCTTCAGAGATTTACATGCAAATCTCTTTACCTTGTATACTTCCGGATACTCAATACCAAGATTGGATATCCTTTCTATACCATTAGTCTCTTTGCCTTGTTTATGCTTTCTTTTTAATTGAACCTTAATAAATGTTTCGATATCTTCATCGAGGGTTCTAAATCTCTTTTTCAGAGTTTTTAGATCTTTTCCATACTTAGCAAGAGGGACTATTTCAGCAAAAATGTCATTCGGCATATTCCCTCACCGAGTAAGGCGCGTTCCTGTAGAAAACAGATTCATAATCTATGATCTCTCCATCTTCTGTTGCTTCCCAAGGAACATCTCCGTGAGAATAATCACTAATTTGCGTAGCATTCATATCCGATAACCTGCTGTTTAATACGTCATCGATCGTTTCTTTTTCACGCGCACTCAAAAGAGAAAGATCCGGTTTTCTTAATGGTAAATATTTTTTCTGCAAATGCTGAAAATATTTATTTTGAACCTTAACCAACTCTTCACCATTAATCATTTCTTCAACGACTTTTAAAAATTCTTTTGGTGTTGGCCCATGATGATTTTTTATATAGGTAGCTCCTATGAGCTGCTCTTCATATTTCTCATAGAAATTAAAATCCATGAAATATAAAAGTTTGTATAAGACTGTTTCCCCAACATTCGGCTTAGAACCTACTTTTTCAAGTATGTATATTAATATCTCCTTGAATTTCTGCAGATTCTTCTGAGGGACGCTAATTCTAGCTTCCTGTTTCTTTTCTATTTTCTTCATGTCTTTCTCAAAAACAATTTCAATATCTTTCTTAATATCCAAGAGAATATCAGTGGGAACATTGAAGATTTTAGCAAACTCAGCAATTTCTTCAGCGCTGATTTTTCTGTCGCCGGTCTCTATCTGTGAAATGGCCACTCTACCCATCCCCATTTTCTTACCCAAAGCTTCCTGTGACAAGTCTAACCTTTCTCTTATCCTTTTAATCTTTAACCCCAGATTTCTATAAAACTTATCCATAAATAAGCCCTCCCCTTTATGTAAAGTATACCATATGTAAGATTTTCTGTCAATTACATGTTGCTTTATCTAACGCTTAAACGCAGAGGTTTCCTTTATCTTGAAGTTCTTACTGTATCAGAGATATATTTTGTAAGCTGAAAACTGGTGGCCAGGGAGGTCTCGAACCCAAACCTTTTTTTATTATCCGACAATATTCAAGCAGTTCGTTTCTGGTAATTATTAATTTTCTTCTTTTCTTAAATTTCTATATTTCACAACTCTTGCCTGGACCATGTATGTAACGTCTTCCGCAATATTAGTTGCATGGCCGCACGTTCTTTCCAAGTGTCTCGCAACTAAAAGAAGCGGGATATCCCTTGTAGCTGTTGTCCCATCCTTGACAATGTACTCGTTCACAAGTTCTTCTTGTACGGCATGTTAACTATCCACGGTGCGGGTAGACGGCTCTTACTTACCCATATTTAATACACAACTCGTTTGATCATATGCCCTTGAGTGCAGCGTCTGGCAAATCGGAGATAGGCTAATCATGTGATTTCGCGAGATCGATCAATTTGGCCTTGTTTCCTTCGACCAGCGCTAATTTCTTGATTTTTGACCATCTCTTTAGCTGAAGTTCGCGCTTTGGAGCCGAAGATTTATCGGGATGTTCTTCGTGGTATTTAAGTGCTACCGGTATTCGGCCGCGGGTATATTTACTCGCTTTACCCTTGTTATGCTTATGGAGTCTTTCCGTAACGCTTGTTGTTGTGTCTATATACAGAGTTTGGTCCGAACATTCTAAAATATAAACATACCACATATGCCCACCAATATTCCTGCAGGCCTCAATCTTTAATATTCCCCTTCTTGTCGAACCAATATTCGTAATTATTCAAGCCTTTTACTTTAGGTTCAAGGATCTTTGTGTTCCGCCCGAAAATATACCCCGACCCGTACCAGTTCCTGAACCAGTAAAGAGCCTCTTTGCCGAGATAATATGTTATATGAAGCCACAAAGGAGGCGATATTTTACGGACTTCATAGGTAACATAATCGTTGTTTACCATTACCCTCACATAGTGAAGATACCCTCCATCCGCTTCCGGGATCTCAATAAGCATACCCCCGCCGCCTGTACAAACGTTCTCAACACCGTCAAAATTGCCTCTCTGAAACATGTGTTTATGCCCTGTAAAAACAATATCAACCCCATACTCCGCGCACATCTTCCGGAACTTATAGGCCCACGGAGCGTTGTCAATGTTATACCACTCCTGCTGATATGGATCAAATGGGGGTTTATGCATGGCAATAAAAATGTGATCGTATTCCTGCCCCTTTTTGAGTTCTTTTTCCAGCCATTCAAAATCAGGATTACCACCTTCATTGTCCACGATAATAAAATATGAATTTCTGTTTGGGAAAACAAACTGTAAACTTCCACAGTATTTCGCAAAAAGATCCCTATCATCATGGTTCCCGATAGCTGTCACCACAGGATATTTTATGAGTTTCTGCATTTTCTTCCATGCTTTGAAATCCCGCTCTGAACCATCAAGAGTTACATCCCCCACGTTCAAGACAAAATCTATCGGGACTTTTCTGAATCTGTCCTCACGATCCATATGCCATATCAGCTTGAGCGTAGAGGCATCGTTTGTAAAAAGTCCGTTATGATTATCCCCGAAAACAATAAATGAAAAATACGCGCCCTTGTTATCTTCTATTTTCTCCACATTCGCCTGATTGTTGTCCCCCGATGGTGCGGGCTTCATGAACCAAAAAGGTATCAGCGGCAGAAATGAATAGCTCACTACAAAAATAGCTAAAAACGCTATTATTTTTTTCCAGTTAAATTTTTTATTAGTCA
>JBDRBI010000123.1:0-2346 GCA_043822885.1 Candidatus Omnitrophota bacterium | reverse complement strand
GACCTGCGCTACGGATTCGCGTATGATGGTAAGAGGTGTTCTGAGTTCATGTGAAACGGTCGATATAAATTCGGATTTAAGCTTGTCTAAAGCTTTAAGTTCTTCCGCTTTTTTCTCAAGTTCTCTATACAGGGTCTTTATACCTTCATTGGTCTTCTGCATGCCCCAGCTTTGAATTTCCAGTTCTTCTCTGGTCTTTTTCAGCTCTTCTTCCGCTTTCATTCTTTCTATGGCAAAATCCAGCATAAACTTTGTGCTGTGCTTTCCGAGAACCTCAACGTCGGTTCTTACTATTTTTGCCAAGTCCTCGTTGACTTTCTCAGAACCGGTAGCGTTTATTATTTTGTCTATTTCTTTATCATCGATAAAAGAAGTGTATTCCTTGAATGTGGGAATTCCTTTTTCTTTGGCAAGTTTCATACCCGGAGCATTTTGATCCACGTCCACTATTCCTTTTATCTCGATATTTTCATCGGTGCAGAATAGTTCTACCAAAGACTTTCCTCTTTCTCCGCCTCCGATTATGAGTATTCTTGTTCTGTCCGGCGTCATTCATTTTCTCCTCTCATATTATTTTTTTTATCGCCTCCATCAAAGGAATGCAGTCCGATGTTTTCACGCAATACTCGTCCACTCCGACTTCCTTCGCTCTCAGCGCGTTCACGTCTTCAATACTTCCTGTCTGCATCACTATCTTGGGTCTCTTTATACCTTCTATTTCCCTTATCTTTTTACATACCTCAAAACCTATAATATCCGGTAATACCGTATCCAGGACTATCAGAAAAGGCTCTTCTTCCCGGGTCATTTCTACGCCTTCTTCGCCCGTCATGGCTGTTATAATATTTTCATAACCGGCTTTTTTAAGAAACCGGGTTATGATCTTTATATCCTGTTCCGAATCGTCTATTATCAATATTTTTTCGTCAGACATTTTCTCCCCCTCTGAGATTCTTGGGTATAGTGAACAAAAAAGCCGCTCCCTTGCCCAGCGCCGAATCTACCCATATTGTCCCGCCGTGGTCCTCCACGATCTTTTTTACTATGTTAAGTCCCGCGCCTGTTCCTTCGAACTGTTCTTGAGTGTGTACCCTCTTAAAAAGTTCGAATACTTTATCCTGGTCTTTCGGGTCTATTCCTATCCCGTTATCCTTTACAAAAAATTCATACATCGCTCCGACGTCCCTATATCCGATCTCGACCTTGGGCTTTTCTTTTTTATTCTTAGAAGAAAATTTTATAGCATTATTCGTAAGGTTTAAGAATACCTCGTTCATTTTTATACGGTCACAGAATATAACAGGCATATTGCTCTGCACTTTCAGGTCAACTTCGTTCTTTTGTATATCAAATTTTATGCGCTCTAACGCCTCCCTTACCATGATATTAATGTCTACTCTCTCATACGGGTTCTTTATCCTGGATATACGCGATAACGTGAGCAGATCTTCGATAAAAGCGTTCATTCTTTTAGCGCCTTTGGATATTTCTGCTATATGGTCTTTTCCTTCCTCATCAAGTTTGTCCGCATAATCTTCTTCTAGAAAATTAGCGAACGCCTCTATCCCTCTTAAGGGGGCCCTTAGGTCGTGGCTGACCGTATATACAAAACTGTCCAGTTCATGATTGGCTTTTTTGAGAAGTTCGGCTTGTTCTTCTATTTTGATACGTTCTTCTTCTACCTTATTTTTAGCCTCGACCAGGCTGTCCGTCATCTGATTGAAAGACTGCGCCAGTTCTCCGACCTCATCATGCGTATATGCCCTCGCCCTCGCCGAAAGGTCTCCCGAAGTGATAATACGCGATGTCTTGGTAAGTTCCTTTATAGGTTTTGAAACGGTCCCGGCTATCATAATAGCCATGAAAGCCGCCACGACCAATAAGACCATGCTGATGGTCGACAATGTCTTTCTTAATTTTTCGGCCGATGAAAAAACTTCATCTACATCCATTTTGACGACTATCCCAAGATCAAAGAATGATAATTTTTCCCATATGGCAAGCACCTCTTTGCCTCTATAATCTATTAACGTTCCCTTGCCCTTTTCTCCCGTCAGGGCCTTTTGTATACCCTCGGCTTCTTTGGCCCCTACCTTTATCCTTTTTGTAAAGACGGCATCATCCTTATCAAATCTCAGAGGCGTTATAAACATTATCTCCGAGCCCTTTTCGGTAGCCAGGACAGTCTCTCCCGTTTTCCCTAACCCGGAATAATCTTTTACAAAGGAAGACAGTCCGGTATTGTTCATACGCGCGATAAGTACGCCGGAAAGATCTCCTCCCTCCATAACAGGTTCTGCTATGAACGCCGAGAATTCTTTTGTTTTGGGATAATACGCGAAATCC
>JBDRBI010000122.1:0-2778 GCA_043822885.1 Candidatus Omnitrophota bacterium | reverse complement strand
TTGACCTCGTATTTCATTTTCTGGTTCATTGTCTCTATACGCGTACCGGCTGTAATACTGCCGTTCATTATGCGTACATAGATTATCACGCCGCGATAGATGTCGTACGCGGAATCAAAGATAAGCGCCTGCAGGGGCCCTTCGGAGTCGCCTTGAGGCGGGGGTATTTTTTTAATAATCTCTTCGAGAACCGCTTTTGTACCGATATGTTCCTTAGCGCTTATAAGAAGGATCTCGTCATCTTCCGAGCCCAAAAGCTCTTTTATCTGACCTTTGATCTCTTCCACTCTGGCGTTTTTTAGGTCTATTTTGTTTATTATCGGGATTATCTTAAGATCATGTTCCATCGCCAAATAAAGATTAGCTATGGTCTGAGCTTCTACACCCTGAACGGCATCCACCAGAAGAAGAGCGCCTTCACATGCCGCGATGCTTTTTGATACCTCATAAGAAAAATCCACATGCCCGGGAGTGTCTATAAGGTTAAGCACATAAGGATCTCCCGCCTCGGATCTGTACAATATCCGTACAGCGCTGCATTTTATAGTTATACCTCTTTCCCTTTCCAGATCCATATTATCGAGAAATTGATCCCTGAATTCTCTTATGGCGACGGTATCGGTAAGCTGTATTATGCGGTCGGCAAGCGTAGACTTACCGTGATCTATGTGCGCAATAATACAAAAATTTCGTATATTTTCAAGTTTATTCATATCTGTTGGGTTTTTTTGATCATATAAACGATAAAGCGTATTTCTTCCCGAATTTGAGATACCGGAGCGATTCTTTTTTTGAGCTCGTTTCCGAATAGATCCTGAGCTTGGGTTCAGTCCCGGATAATCTCACCAATAGCCAACTTCCGTCTTCACATATAAATTTTGTCCCGTCGGAATTGTTGACTTTGGTCACTTTTTTGTTCAGGATTTCTTTGAGAGGATTTTTTAATATACCGTTCACCAATTTATTTCTTTTAGCCTCGGAAAAAACCAGATCCTCGCGTTCATACACAAAACTTCCGAATTCCTTCTCCATATCGGAGACTATTTTAGATAAAGATCTTTTCGAGCGTACTATAAGTTCCATGATAAGGAGCGCCGACAAAAATCCGTCGCGTTCCGGCACATACCCTTTGAACCCTATTCCTCCGGTCTCTTCTCCGCCTACAAGTATATCTTTTTTCGTCATCATCTCGCAGATATATTTGAAACCCACCGGGGTCTCATATTCTTTAAGACCGTACTTTTTGCACATATTGGTTATAAGTCCCGTTCCGCATACCGTCTGGATAACTCCGCCTTTCATTTTACGGTTCTGATGAAAATGCAGAAGAAGAAGCGCCATAAGCTTATGGCCCGAAAGGACTCTTCCTTTTTCGTCGACAATAGCAAGCCTGTCTGAATCACCGTCTGTCGCCACTCCAAGATCGTATTTTCCGTTTTTCATGCGTTTCATTATTTCCTGAAGATGTTTTTCATTCGGTTCGGGCGGCCTGTTATTAAAACCGGGGTTTCTATCGGCATACATATAATCGAGTTTAATACCGGTGTTTTTGAGTATTTCACTGAAATATGTGCCGCCTGTCCCGTTCATGGAATCGACCAGAACTTTTATTTTTGCTTTTTTGAGCTTGCGCATATTCGCGAATCTTTTGATGTACTCGACCTGGGTCTTTACTATGTTCTCGAACGTTATTTTTTTCTTTTTTACGGCTTCGGAGAGATCCATATTCCTGACCTTTGTCTTATAAAGTTTTTTTTCTATCCCATCTATGATATCGCTTCCGGCAGACCCGGCAAAGAAACCTTTATATTTAATACCGTTATACGCCGCCGGATTATGACTCGCCGTTATCATAACACCGCCCGTAAGTTTTTTATCTTTTATGTACACGCATACAGCGGGCGTAGGGCTGGGTCTATCGGTCAAAACGACCTTTATACCGTTCGCGGCAAGCACCCTGGAAACGATCTCGGCGTATTTATCCGACAAAAAACGCGTATCGTATCCTACAACAAATTTCTTTTTTTTGTATATGGCCTTCCTCTGTGATCTTATAAAATCCGCTATAGCCTGCGCTACGATCTCAACGTTTTCAAATGTGAAATCCTCGCTTATTACCGCTCTCCATCCGTCCGTCCCGAACTTGATCTTAGACATTCTGTGCTCCCCTTTCGTGCAATTTGTCATTGCGAGCGTCAGCGAAGCAATCTAATTTAATAGATTGCTTCGTCGCTGCGCTCCTCGCAAAGACGGAATTGTCCCGTGTCCCGGGTCACTATTCACTGTTTTCCTCTGATCTCCCTTATCGCCCGCGCGTAATCTTTTTGTCCGAAAACGGCTGTACCGGCAACTAAGACATTTGCCCCCGCGGAGATAGCCTCACCGGAAGTATTTTTATTTATTCCGCCATCGACCTCTATATATCCCGCGAACCGTTTTTTAAGTTCTTTTACTTTTTCCATCTGTTCTTTCATGAAAGATTGACCGCCAAACCCCGGTTCGACCGTCATGATCAGGACAAGGTCCACTTCTTTCAGTATCTTATCTATCGAAGAAAGTTTTGTTCCCGGTTTTACGGAAACTCCCGCTTTTTTCCCGTTTTGTTTTATAAGTTTGATCATGTCTTCCGGAGAATCACAAGCCTCGATATGAAATGTTATAAGATCGCTCCCGGCTTCGGCAAACTCTTCTACATATCTTTCGGGTTTATCTATCATAAGGTGCACATCAAAGAAAAGATCCGTTACCTTCCTGATGGATCTTATGACCGTAGGCCCT
>JBDRBI010000121.1:0-4777 GCA_043822885.1 Candidatus Omnitrophota bacterium | reverse complement strand
TTAATTATTTCTTCAATAGAGACTTCATGTTTTCTGGGATTATTTCCCAGTATGTCCCTATACAAAAGTTTCTTCATCACAGTCTCCATTTTTATATCTTTTTAAATGTCTTTAGTAATAACTCTAAAAAAATAGCTCGTTATCTTCCTTTTTTAAAGTTAACTAATGGCCGTCAATAGCTATTATAATGTTTCTGTGGGGAAATGCAAGAGATAAAATCTATCTTTTTTAACTGTTAACGATTTTCTTCTCTGTGCCCTGTATGAGTCTTCTGATATTGGCCCGATGGGCATATATCCCGACTATACAAATGAGGGTTGTAAAGAGGATGAATTCAATACTTTTTCCTGCTATCAGCGAGAAGATAGGCATGGCTACCGCGCTGGATATTGAAGAGAGAGACACGATCCTATAGATGCCAAAAATGATGAGCCACACTATCAGACAAGAGCCTAAAAGACCTGGAGCAAGTCCTCCCATAACTCCGGCTGTTGTCGCTACACCCTTTCCTCCTTTGAACTTAAGAAAACATGTCCAGATGTGTCCCGCTATGACCGCCGATCCCAATGAAACATAAAAATAGTCATATTTAAGTATCTCCGCATTTGGAGCTATTTCTTTCAGGATCATCGGTAAAAGAACAACGGCAGCCGTTCCTTTTACAGCGTCTAAAATAAGGACCGCTATCCCGGGCAGTTTCCCTACTGTGCGGAATACATTGGTCGCCCCTACATTCCCGCTGCCATATTCTCTTATGTCTATACCTTTTAAAACTTTACCGAAAATATAAGCGGTCGGTATGGATCCGATCAAATAAGCGGCTAATGTGAAAACAATTAGATATAACATCCTTCCCTCCGGAATAATTTATGTGTAATGTGTAATGTGTCATGTGTTATGTGTTGAGATTGCTTCGCTCACTGCGTTCACTCGCAATGACGTAGAAAAGTTGTCATTGCGAGGAGCGTAGCGACGAAGCAATCCCCACCATTCCCCATTCACTATTCACTATTCACCATTCACTGCTCACTGTTCACTTCTTCGCCTTCCTACTTTTTCTTATGATTATTTTTACCGGAATACCGCTAAGAGGTAAAACATCTCTTAATCTATTCTCGATAAAACTGATATGCGCGGGCAATACAAGTAACGGTTCATTAACAAAATATTTGAATTCGATAGGACGCTTTGAAGATTGAACTATGTATAAAAAATTAGGCCGCTTTTTGTTTCTCGAGATAGAGATCATTGTAGGATCATTTTTTTTGAATATTCTATTAAGAAATCCGGTGGAGACCTCCATATCCAGATTTGAGTTCAATATTTTGGTACTTAAAAAACTCGCCAATATATTCTTCCCGGTTTTTGAGGATACAAAAGTTACGGGGTATTTACTTATCCGGCTGAACGCGTATCCCATATGTTTAAGGTAATCTTCCGCGGAAACGTCCTCTACATCTTCCGCAAGATCCCATTTATTGACCACTACAAGACATGCTTTGCCGCTTTCTTCTATGATATCCAATATGTTCAGATCATCTTTTGTCATTCCATCCGCCGCATCCAGCAAGAGGATGACAACATCGGCTCTTTTTATGGCTTCCTTCGACCTCATAATACTGTAAACATCAACAGCGTTTTTAACTTTTCTCTTATGCCTCATACCCGCTGTATCTATAAGCATGTAATGTTCGCCTTCATAACTAAAATACGTATCTATGGAATCTCTTGTAGTCCCGGGGACATCGCTTACAATGACCCGGTTGCGGCCGAGAAGATTATTTATAAGAGATGATTTTCCGACATTAGGACGTCCTACTATGGCGATCTTTGTATGAGTCGGACTATTCTCTTTCTTTTCGAACTTACCGGCATCGGGCAATTCGTTTATTGTTTTGCGAAGTATCTTTTTGAGATCATTAAGACCTCTTCTGTGAAGACATGATACGGGGTGCGGTTCACCGAATCCGAATTTATAAAATTCTACCGCGTCTTTTGTTATTTTGTCGTTATCGGTCTTATTCGCGGCAAGTATTACCGGCTTACTGAACTTGCGCAGTAAAGAGGCTATGTCTTCATCGAACGGAAGTATACCGGCCACCGCATCGACGACCATTATCATTACGTCAGCCTCTTCTATGGCTCTCAATATCTGTTCTTTTACTTCCAGGTACAGCTTATCCGAATCAGTTGAGTCATACCCTCCCGTATCGATCAGTTTAACGCTGCGGGAACCGATTGCTATTATTGTTTCGCTGCGGTCTCTTGTGGTGCCTGACTGTTCCACGACAACGGCTCTTCGCTCGCCCATAAGAGCGTTAAATAGAGATGACTTTCCTACATTAGGACGTCCCACTATGCATATCGCCGGTAAATTATTATAATTTTTCATTTATCTGCCGTGAAAATATTCTGATATAATCCAATCCCGATATGACGGTCAAAGCCACGGCCGTATTCCATATCCATTTAGAGTGCACGAATTGTACCAATACCATTATTACTGTAAGCATTTGAAAGAAAGTGGTCACTTTACCCGTGACCGTAGGTTTTACGTCTATTCTACCCGCGAGAAGGTATATGATCATCGCGCCTAAAAGTATGATAACATCCCTGGATATCACTATTATGGGAACATAAACAGGCATCGTCAAATAACCCGGAAGACCCGTGACCATACTAAAACTTATGAACGCGCTTCCTATAAGCATCTTATCGGCCAAAGGATCCATTATAGCGCCGAATTTAGTTTTTTCCTTTCGTGTACGCGCTATGTATCCGTCAAGCCCGTCAGTTACAGCCGCTAGCATGAATATTATAAGAGCCGCGTCCAGCCTCTTGTAGAGTACCGCGGCTATAAAGACCGGCGTAAGTACTATCCTGAGTATAGTAAGTCTATTCGCTAAATTCATCACTTAACCTTTTAACCTTTTAACTTTTTAACTTTTAAACCGTCAACCTATTTTCCGTCTTTCAAAAAACGCATTCTGCCGGGCGGCCAATGTATAACAAAAGCTTTACCGACCAGATTTTCTTTCGGCACAAAACCCCAGTACCTCGAATCCATTGAATTAGTGCTGTTGTCCCCCAGAACAAAGAACGTGTCTTCTTCGACTTTTACCGCTTTATCTTCCGACCCGTATTCACCCCGGTTATAATAGAACTTGCCGTCAAAAGGCCCTCCTGAAAGCTTCTCGCCGTTTATAAAAACACTGCCGCTCTTGATCCTGACCGACTCGCCGCCGTCGGCAATAAATCTTTTGACCAGATATTTCTTCTTTTCTATCGGAGAAAGAAACACTACTATATCTCCCGCTTTCGGCCCTTCTACTTCAGGCAAACGTATATCGGTGAAAGGTATTTTAGCTCCGTACATGAACTTGTTAACGAATATTCTGTCCCCCGGTTTTAAGGTGGGGTACATGGAATTTGACGGAATTTTGAAAGGCTGTACAATGAACGTCCTCACGAACATAGCCAAAATTGCGGCGATTATTATGGGTTTTACCCATTCCGTCCACAAATATTCCATTCTTTCTTTTGAGATCCTCATGATATCCTCATCGCTTTCAAGAAGGCTTCTTTAGGAACATCGACCTTTCCTATTCTTCTCATTTTCTTTTTACCTTCTTTTTGTTTTTCCCACAATTTTCTTTTTCTGGTTATATCTCCTCCGTAGCATTTCCCGGTAACATTTTTCTTATAAGCTGAGATGTTCTCCCTGGCTATAACATCCCCACCTACGGAAGCCTGCACCGCTATCTTGAACATATGCTTCGGTATCGTATCTTTTAATTTTTCCGCGAGTTCTTTTCCCCTTCTTCTGGCTTTATCTCTGTGTACTATACATGAAAGAGCGTCACAAGGCACTCCGTTTATCAATATGTCCAGTTTTACTATACTGGCTTTTCTGTATCCGATAAGTTCATAGTCCAAAGATCCGTACCCTTGAGTGGAAGATTTTATTTTATCATAAAAATCCACGATTATCTCCGCAAGGGGAAGATCATAGATTATCTGCACCTTTTTCGTGTCAAGAAACTTTGTGCTTACAAATTCTCCCCGTTTTGATTCACAAAGTTTCATTATAGATCCTATGGATTCCGATGGAACAAATATGTGACTTCTCACATACGGTTCTTCCACATACTCGATCTTTTCTTTGTCCGGATATTTCGTGGGATTATCTACCTCTATTAACTCTCCCTTTAACATCTTGACTTTATAATTGACGCTGGGTGAAGACGCTATCAGATCCAGATTAAATTCCCTCTCCAAGCGTTCCTGAACGATCTCCATATGCAAAAGCCCCAAAAAACCGCATCTAAAACCGAAACCCAGCGCCGCTGAAGTCTCGGGTTCATAAATGAACGAAGCATCGGACAATTTCAGTTTCTCCATAGCATCTTTGACCTCTTCATAGTCTTCATTGCTGACAGGGTATATCCCGCTATAGACCATAGGTTTAACTTGCTTGTATCCCGGGAGGGGTTTTAAAGCGGGCTTGTCTATCGCGGTTATAGTGTCTCCGACGATTATCTCTCTCGCTTCTCTGATATTACAAACAACATAGCCTACCTGACCGCATTCAAGTTTGTCCACGGTCTGTTCCCGAGGCATAAATATCCCGACTTCTTTGACCTCGTATTTCATTTTCTGGTTCATTGTCTCTATACGCGTACCGGCTGTAATACTGCCGTTCATTATGCGTACATAGATTATCACGCCGCGATAGATGTCGTACGCGGAATCAAAGATAAGCGCCTGCAGGGGCCCT
>JBDRBI010000120.1:0-5017 GCA_043822885.1 Candidatus Omnitrophota bacterium | reverse complement strand
AGGTCTTCGGTAGCGGAAGCAACCGCCATGTCTCTTACCGCTAAATAAAGAGGTTCCCGGGCGATCATGATCCCGATACATCCTCTCAATCTCCCGTCGTTGTGAAGAGTAACAAAGGCTCCCATATCCTGCTGTAGCTCTTTATCTGTAGTCACAACTTCAAAAGTTTTCCCTGTTTCTAATTTATATCGTATAGTATCTCTTGCTATCTTCAACAACTCTTCTTTCTGCGTTTTATTCAACATATCATTTCCTCCTTCTTCCCTTTTGCCCGCCTTGACAAAAACAGCGCTCAGATACCCCACAACCCTATCTTTCATTCCGGAGGTATCTCCTGAATTCGCGTATTTCAAAACCTGTACTCTATCCGCGCCGAGCCTTTTGCTGGCTTCCATTACCGCGCATACAGCTCCGTACCCGCACATAAGACCGTGCCGGTCTTTCATGCTGCCTTCATAGAGGCCGTCAGGGGACATCGCTTCGATCATCTCCAGAGTTTTTCTATCTTTTTTATTAGCTTCTTCGTACGTAAGATAATGCGACATATCGGTAGAAGCGACTATCACAAAATCTTTTTCGTCTTTCATAATACTGTATATGGCCTCCGCCAAGAACTTATAATTGCCGGAACTTTGATCGGTCATAGCCAGAATTATCAGCTTCGCGTTCTTTGCTGCCTCTTGAATGAACGGGATCTGTATCTCAATAGAATTCTCGGAAGTGAACGCCTCCGGATCTTCTTCTATATTTCCGCCATATTCCAGAAAACGGTTTGTAATGTCTTTCTCTATCGCCACATTCCCCAGAGGTGTTGAAAAATATTCATCGGTAAAAATAGCTATTTTGTTCTCTCTAAGCTTGTGATGAGTAAATCCCACCAAGATTATCTTGTCAGGATCCTTCTTTTGTACGGCTCTGTACGAATAACCGGCAATCGGGCCGGAATATCGTGTGCCGGCGTGAGGGGCTATGACTCCTATGACCTCTCCGCCCAACGAGTCCACATAACTGTTTTCCAGATATCTATCGATCTCATTTTTCAGTTCTTCGGGCGATGAAGGATACCATTGGCCGGCAAGATCCGCGTTCTTCGCTCCCGTGTTCAGCGTTAAAAAGACCGTTACCGAGACAAACAGAAGACAGATCTTACCTAGAGTAATTAAACGCATCTTTTACCGTCCTTTATTTTGACATCATTACAATGAAAGCAAGCATTACAAGAACAACGACTACCGTTACAACCATCCAATGAGTTGAATACCTCATCTTACCCAGCGTCCCGACCCCCCTTTGCAGACTTTCCTCGCAATACAGACATAACAAAGCGTCATCGTCATATATAGGCTTTTTACAATGAGGACAAAAATATTCTTCGGACATCTTCCACCTTTTCGTTAAAGAGAGAACTCCGCGCCTTAACCCTGTCATCGCGGGAAGCCATGCTTAACTCTCCGTCATTGCGAGAAGGCCGCAGGCCGACGAAGCAATCTCATCACCTATGGTACAAGCGGACCTTTTCGCTTGTGCGCCGCGCACACGCTAAAACTGTATACCTTCATTCACAGCGGTATTTTTTAACGTATTTTTCTAACTGTTTTAAGGGGTGTAAAATAAACTCGCACTGTACCGGGGCGGTACAGTGCTCAAACAGTATTTTACACTCTTTCCCTTAAAAAGTTATAAAAATACTAAAATACCGCAAATGTTCATTCAGGCACACAGTTTTAGCTATATCCAGATGACCCGCACCAGTCAGCGCATCAGTCGATCTTTGTCAATAGTCCATGGTCAATAGTCTATGGTCCTCTCCTCTATCCACCATTCACTACTAATTAGAGCATCAGTGAATCCCCGGACTTTAGACTTTTAGACCATTCCCCATTCACTGTTCACTGCTCACTGTTCACTATTTACTTTTTGCTTTTTGCTTTTTCTGCTATAATGTTGCTCTCAAATGTGGGGCTGTAGCTCAGTTGGAAGAGCGCCTGGTTCGCAATCAGGAGGTCAGGGGTTCGAGACCCCTCAGCTCCACCATTTCCAAAGGGCTCGAAGAGAACATCTGAGCCTCTAATCCAACGAAGTATCCGAGCCGGCGAGGATACGAGCTCCAACGAAGATGTGACTGGCCGACCGGAGTACCCGCAGTTTTGTGACGTTTCGAGCGTTAGCGAGAAACCAAAACAAAACTTGTTGCGGGGACGTAGGCGCCGAGACCCCTCAGCTCCACCAACCTTCGCCGAAATAGGGGACAGACACTTGTGTCCCCTGTTTTTATTTTTATGGGGACACAAGTGTCTGTCCCCCTGTCTTCTATCCCACTCTTCCTTTTCTTGACCCTTGACCCTTGACCCGCCTGCCCCCCTCGGGGGGCGACCCTTTCTTTTCCTTCTTCTCCCCATAACTCGCGCATCTGGGGCAAACGGATATTTCTTCACTCTTGCTGTCTATATAGGTGAACGCGCAGATCGAGCAATGCCATATATTTTTTTCATCGGAAGAAAACGTTTTAAGTTTTATCCCGAAATCGAAAAATGACCATATTATCAGCGTAAAAACCGTAGTCGCGAGTAAATATAAAAAAAGCGCCATCGCGATATCGACTTTTATCATAAGTTCTCTCCCAAAACCAGTATAATTTCTTTCTCCAGTATTTGATCCTCGAACCGTCCATGTGTATCCGGCTCAAATATCCATTTTTTAGCGAACTCCGCCGCGAGATTATCGATCTCCGGAAGACCGGTAGTGCTCACAGGTTCTGCTTTTTTAACTTTCCCGTCTTGGGCTATGATCATCCTTACTACCACTCTGTATTCTTTTTCTTTTCCGTATAGGTTGTCATCTAAATAAGGTCTCTGTGGGCGGTATCTGACTTTTCTATCTACATAGGGGTCGTTCCCCCGTGACACCTTCCCATCCTTTTTAAAGGTATCCTCGATACGTACGATATTCGGCGCTATCTTTTTTCCGGTCAAAAATTCTGAAAGCAATATATCCAGAACACTGTCGAAACGTTCTAAGGACCTATAGTCCCCGGGATCGATCCTGGTAAGCCCTTCATCCAGATATAAACTTTCAACATCTACCAAAGTTTCGTCATACGATCCTAAGGGAACTTTTCCGGTATCCTCCAACATTATGTCAAAAGCTGTTTTTCTGAGTATTGATCCCAAAAAATCAACACGCGTATACGGATACATCCTTCCCCCGTCTTTGGGAGGGACAATAGATACCGCTGACATGCCCAAGACATGAACACTAAGCGCTATTAAGAAAGCTATTCCCAGATTTCTGTTGATCATAAAAATCCAAAATCCAAAAGACAAAATCAAAAAATAAAAATCAAAAATCCGAAGGCTAAAATCTCAAGTCCTGAAAAAATGACCAGGAACCTTTAACACCTAGTCACCTAGTCACCAGTTTCAAGATTTCCAGTCTCCAATCTCAAGGTCTCCAGTCACCGTAGTCTCAAGGTCTCTAGTTTCCATTTTCCATTCACCAGTTTTCAGTATGAACTCATAAATCTGAACTCAACAGCACATCAGTCAATTTCTCTAAACTCCAAACTCATAACTCTTAACTTTTTTCTTTTTTCTATCCTCTCGCATCTCACTTCTTTTCCTAGGCTCTATCAACTGGTGACTAGGTGACTGGTGACTAGGTGACTAGTTTCTCTTTTCTATCCTCTCGCTTCTAGCTCACTGTGTCGTCGCTATATTTATCTGTTTAACATCAAGCTGACGGCAAATATCCCAAACTTCTATGATCTTCCCCAGGTCGGATTTTTTGTCGGCCCTTATAAGAAGCGGCTGCCCGTCTTTTGCCGCTACCGTCAGACGAGAGACCAGTTCTTCCGTTTTTAAAGGCCTCTCATTAATGAAAACTTCATTATTTTCGGTAACGGTTACTATAAGCAATTTTTTATGTAACACCTCGCTTGTGACCGCTTTAGGCAAATTCACTCTTATTCCGGGCTGAAAGATAAAACTGGATGTGAGCATGAAAAATATCAGAAGAAGAAAGACCACGTCTATGAGCGGCGCGATATCTAATTTCCCTTTTTCGAGAAATACTTTTCGTTTAAACTTCATCTTCTTCCCTCTTAGTCCCCAGTATGTTTATCAGATCCGTCGCGCTTTTTTCCATTTCCAAGACAAATCCGTCGACTTTGCTGACCAAAAAATTATACGCTACATACGTGGGTATCGCGACGGCAAGTCCCGCTACGGTAGTTATAAGCGCTTCCCATATGCCTCCGGCCAGATCTCCGGGATTTACGGGCATAAGAGCTACCGCTTTCTGTTCTATTACCTGAAAGGCCCTGATCATTCCGGTCACCGTGCCGAGAAGTCCTAATAACGGCGTGATATGCGCTATTGTCGCCAACGCTCCCAGATTTTTTTCTAAACGCGGCACTTCATGCAATCCCGCATCTTCAATGGCCGCTTTAATTTCCATACGGGATCTATCATGTTTCAATATTCCGGCTTTAAGTATCTGCGCTATCGGTCCGGGCATGACATTGCATCTGTCTATGGCTTCCGTTATCTTGTTGCGCCTTAAAGTCTCGGATATCTCTTCCATGAATTCTTCGGTATTTATTTTAGCGCGACGTAAATTCCATATCTTTTCTATTACGACCGTAAAAGCGATAACAGAGCACATGATTATCAATACCATCAGCGGCCCGCCCTTTAAAACTAATCCCCACATATCTCCTCCTATTTTTGTAAAAATCAAATTAAATGGCATAGCGCACAGCGCATGGCGCATAGCATCACAGGAACAAAAACCGTCCTGCGCTTTACTCAGCAACCGGCAGACCATAGACTATGGACAATTGACTATTGACCTTTTTCAAGTCAATGGTCTATGGTCAATCACTACTGTCCGGTTGTTTTTTTAGTTTTTTTTGCAATACGTTTAATTATAACAAGATGGAACAAAAATGTCTGTAATCGATTTGAAATCAATTTTATACTATGACCATTCCAATATCAACTTAAAAGGAGTGGTCAAT
>JBDRBI010000119.1:0-2661 GCA_043822885.1 Candidatus Omnitrophota bacterium | reverse complement strand
AGCGAAGGGACTTGAATGGAGCCATTTTGCCTTTAATACAGGGAGCTTCCGATCCGGTGAGGAAGCGACTTCCGCCAAAATGGCGGCTGGCCGACCGGAGGGCGACAGTCTTTTCCGGCACGAACGCCAGTGAGGGCCGGTGTGATAAAAGAGCCTGGAGGCGCCTGGTCCCTTCGCCCGCACCATAAAAAAACCATCGTATTAATTTACGATGGTTTTTTTTGTTCGGTGCGGGCGAAGGGACTTGAAAGGAGCCATTTTGCCTTTAATACAGGGAGCTTCCGATCTGGTGAGGAAGCGACTTCCGCCAAAATGGCGGCTGGCCGACCGGAGGGCGACGGTCTTTTCTGGCACAAACGCTAGTGAGGGCCAGTATAATAAAAGAGCCTGAAGGCGCCTGGTCCCTTCGCCCGCACCAAATACCATTCACCAAAGAGATTGCTTCGTCGCTACGCTCCTCGCCTTCAGGCTGTGTCGCAACTACTAATATGTCATTGCGAGGGAGTGAAACGACCGAAGCAATCTGTATAATGGATATATACTCCCAATAAATTGTGCATATCCCCTCTGAATGGGATTGCCGCGCTCACTACGTTCGCTCGCAATGACATTGCGACACAGCTTGAATGACGGAATGGAGAATACCCCCGCAATGACGGTAAAGATCATTTATTTTTAGTTTAAACGCTGTGAAAATATGATAGAATGAGTTTTATGGAACGCCTAATACCTATACAGTCAAAAAATGATATTCCGAGTGAATACAAAGATACGCCTATCGGTCTTCTGCTTGAATACCATAATTTTGGGCGGCCGGACGACGTTTATACAGATCCCCAACTACTTATCGGTATGTGCATGGATAATCGCAAACGCCTTCACTTTCCCGAGAACTTTGCTTTTATAATCCGGACAGGCGGGGCCGATCTGCGCTATAGTGAGTTCAAAGTATCCTACGCGCTCGCGGTCGGAGGCGTGAAATATATTGTTCTGATAGGCCATGATCAATGCGGCATGGTCGATCTTGTGTCCCGCAGGGAACAATTTATTCAAGGGTTAGTTGAAGGCGCGGGCTGGGATAGACCTGCGGCTGAAAAACATTTTGACCATTTTGTTCCGTTATTCGAGATAGGTAACGAAATAGACTTTGTTCTCAGCGAAGCCACACGGTTAAGATCAAAATATCCTAAAATAAAGGTCGTACCCCTCATATACCGTATTAAAGATAATCGCCTGTACATGATAAAGGGGAACAGATGACCCTGACTACTTTTTTTGAGTTAAAACCGGAGCCGGTTGTGTGACGGGTAATTGGATAGTAAAAGTAGTGCCTTTGTTCACCGTACTTTCAACGTTTATTTTACCGTTATACTTTTCGATTATTCCATACGCGGCAGTCAGCCCCAAACCCGACCCTATTCCCGGTTCCCTTGCGGTAAAGAAAGGTTCTCCTATCCGTTTCAGATCTTTAGGTTCGATGCCTATCCCGGTATCAGAAAACACGATCTCAACAACATCGTTTTCCTCAAGATAGTTCGTTTTTATGGTAAGTTTTCCTTCCCGGGATACCGCGTCAATAGAGTTTAAGATGAAAACCACAAAAACTTCCTGCAATCGGTTTTTATCCGACATAATAACCGGGATATCCGAAGCGAATATCTTTTCCGCGGTCACTTTAGAATACTTCATCAGAGGCCATGTAAGCTTTAATGCGTCTTCAATAGCTTTATTTACATCGGTAGGTTCAAATTCTTGTTGCGGCTTCCGGGAAAAACTGGCGAGTCTGGATAATAGATCGGTACATCTGCGTTCCGCCTCTAATATTCCTTCTAACATCTCGCTTTCACCGCTGCCGTTCTTCGAATCCTCCTTTAATATTTTTGTATATCCTTTGATAATAGACAGACAGTTCTGTATATCATGCGCGGTTCCCCCGACCAGATGCCCCGTAGTTGAAAATCTATGCATATTCCGTAAAGATACTTCCTGCCTCTTTCTCTGTAAGGTTTGTATGACTGTGGAAGCATTTGCGCTAAAATATCCGAACGCGAAAAGAAACGATACGTTCGCGATGAGGAGACTGATCATCTGGAAGGTCGGCACTTCATAATCGTAAAAAGATACGGACGGCAAAAACCCGAAATGTTCAAGAAGTACGATCGAAGAGAAGAATAAAGCGGAAGTCCCGGCGGCAAAAAAAACCGCCTGAGTGCTGGAAGCTACTCCTGCCCAAAGTATAACCGCGTAATACGCTATACTCACAACAGGGGCTTTTATCCCTCCCATATAATACAGTATCCAGGAGATAGCTATGATATCCATTGTCATCTGATAGTATTGAAATCTGGAGATATTAACTCGACGGATTAAAAATTGATACGGCTGATTTAAAACGGATTCCACGAAGATCAAAATAATAAAAGCGATATTGAGGTAAGAATACCCCCCGATAGATCTCATCAACAAAAGAAAAAATAGAAGCAGCGAAAAGCTTATGAATCGTATTTTCCCAGCTAACCTGTATTTTTTCAGCAGTTCTTCCTTGGAATTATTATTAAGCATTTTAAGATGTTTTTGTTATTTGAACCTGAGAGCCTTTTCTATCTTGGCAATAAGCACGTCCTTCTCTATCGGCTTTATAATAAAATCAACCACACCCAG
>JBDRBI010000118.1:0-2412 GCA_043822885.1 Candidatus Omnitrophota bacterium | reverse complement strand
AGGTTTTAGAGTTATAGAAGCGAGAAGGGAGAAAGTTCAGAGTTGTGAGTTCGGAGTGGTTGACTGATGCGCAAGTTTTATGACGTGCAGAGAGAATGGGACAAGTGGATATTGGAGCGCATCGCGATTTTAGCTTTTTTTATAACTTTTTAGGGGGATATTGTTAAATGCTGTCTGAGCCCGAACACCTATAAAAACAGGTGAGGGCGAGTTCATTTAACACCCCTAAAAAGTTAGAAAAAAAGCGTTAAGAAATTGCGCACGAGCGGAAATACCGCTTGTTCCATTGTAGGAGGATTGCTTCAGCCGCTTTGCGGCTTCGCAATGACAGGACACGACGGGGGGAAAGATGAAAACTTATAGAGAAGAGATATGGTTCAATACTCCGCATCGGCGGGATTATATAAACATTACTCCTAAGATAGAGGAACTGGTCAAAAAAAGTGGGATCAAAGAAGGGCTATGTCTCGTGAACGCTATGCATATAACAGCCAGTGTATACATAAACGACGATGAGAACGGTCTTTTGCAGGATTATGACGATTGGCTTGAAAGACTCGCTCCGCACGCTCCGACAGATCAGTATAGACACAATGTCGGAGAAGATAACGGAGATGCTCATATGAAAAGGCAGATCATGGGCAGAGAGTCCGTTGTCGCCGTCACCTCCGGCGCGCTTGATCTCGGCCCATGGGAACAGATATTTTACGGAGAATTCGACGGACGACGCCGGAAACGCGTACTGGTTAAGATAATCGGGGAATAGGAAGAGATAGAAGATAGAGGGTAGATGATAGAAGACAGAAAACGTATGGCTCGCCAAAGTTGATCTGCCGTCTAATTTCTATCTTCTATTTTCTTTTTCTTCTCATGTGGTATACTTTATAGCGCTATGGATGATAATAAAAATTCACAGATGGAAAGAGCAGTGAAGGACGTGCTGGCTCAAATGGAAGAAGCGGGGATAGACTGTGATCCTATCAAGATCGAGGCAGATAGGGATGGAACCTTGATCTTAGGCGGAGAAGTCTGTTCACTTAAGGAAAAGGAAGTTATATTACAGATAATTGAGGAAGTGTTGGGAACAGAGAAAGTCGTTGATGAACTGGTCGTTCTGGAAGGCATAAAGGATGAGGAAAAAGATCAGGAAGAGAACGAGAGTCTCGAAGACGAAGAAGAAGAGGAAGACGGTCCTCTAGACACGGAGGATATTTACACGTCCATAGAGGAGGGGATCCCTTATGCTCCTCCGTCCGAACCTATGAAGATAGAGGATCCCGGCAAGATCATACATAAACAAAAAAAGAAAAAAGAAGAAAAGTAATATCCGACCAACGGGGGTAAAACATGTTTGGATTGGGAGTGCCGGAAATTTTGCTTATCCTAGTCGTTGTTCTTTTGATATTCGGTGCGGCAAAATTACCGGAGATCGGAAGAGCGTTAGGGCGGGCCTTAAGTGAGTTCAAAAAAGGCACACAGGAATTCACGGATACTAAGAATAAGGACGATAGTCCTAAAGCGGGATGAATTCATCTATCCCTAATGAAGAAACGACCGGACTTGATTTTTTAAGTCATTTAGAAGAGCTCCGTAGGCGCATAATTGTTTGTGTCATTGCACTTATTTTGATCACAATATGCGTCTTTTTTTTCGGAGATAAGATCATGCTACTTACCAAAGCTCCCCTTCGAGGTCTGGTAAAGGAGCTCATCTTCATAAGTCCTTCGGAAGCTTTTGTAGCGTATTTCAAAGTGGTATTATTAGCGGGCTTTGTTATAAGTTTCCCCGTTGTCCTTTATCATGTCGGAGCTTTTTTGTCCCCGGCCTTTAAACAAGGAACTAAACGCCGCGTATTTTTGTGGTTTTTTCTCGCGTTGATATTATTTTTTTTAGGCGTATTATTTTCTTATTTTCTGGCTTTGCCTGCCGCTCTTAGATTTCTTATACAGTTTGGAGAAGATATTGCCGTTCCTTCTATAACGCTGGGAAAATATGTTTCATTTTTCGGCGCGCTTATTCTTATAGGAGGGATAATCTTTGAAATTCCCGTTATGATAGCTTTTTTAGCTGATGCGGGTATTGTGAGCTCCGGTGTATTAAAAAAGAAAAGGCATATTGCTGTTGTCGCGATGATGATCTTCTCCGCGGTCATTACTCCGACGCAAGACATCATGAATATGCTCATTTTTTTTCTACCGATGATAGCGCTCTATGAAGTCGGGATCCTTCTCGCGGCTTTTCTGGAAAAAAAGAAAGCATAAATTCTTATTTTGTCATTGCGGGCATAAAGGTCACAGAATGTTGTTTTTTATGCCCTAAATTGATAACTAGTAGTCGTAGTATTGTGGGGAGTGTGGATAACTGATTTTTAGTTATCCAAGCTTTGTGGTCATCCTGAAAGGATGTCCACAA
>JBDRBI010000117.1:0-13006 GCA_043822885.1 Candidatus Omnitrophota bacterium | reverse complement strand
GTGAATCGTATCCTCCCGTATTGTAGACTATAGGTATGTTAAGTCCTTTTTCGCGGGCAGATAGAACGGCTTCGATAATGTTAGGTATATGCGGGGTCGGGGTAACAAAATTTATGTTATGACATTTTTTTTCTTGAAGTTCGAGCATCATATCCGACAGGTCTTTTGCGGATACGGCCCGTCCTTTCGATCTTCCGCTGAAATTATGATTTTGACAGTAGAGACAACTAAGATTACATTGAGAAAAGAAAATCGTTCCGGAGCCGAAACGTCCGGATAAGGAGGGTTCTTCCCCAAGATGAGGCCCATACGTGTATACTATCGGTTCTTTCCCGCATCCGCACAGACCTAATTCTCCTTTGAGGCGATCTGCCTTGCATCTATGAACGCAAAGCTCACATCGGATGAAAGTGCTTTTTGCTTTTCGTAAAACCTCTATGATCTTAGGTTCCTTCTCTTACAAAAACCTTTCTTACGCCGGATCCTATGCGCTTAGTGTCTTTGACCATGCCGGTGACAGTCTCACCGCAACCGGCCAAAAAGGATACTATAATAAGCAGCGCGATTACAGAAGCAATTTTTCTCATTTTTCCTCCATCATATTAAAATGCAAATATCCCGTTGATCTTACCTAAAATTGTCCGCTAATTTTAGCAATATTTTCAAGTTTACCGTAACATATCACCGTATCGTTCAGAAGAAGCTGATCGGACGCATGCGGCGCCGGAACCACTTTTTTCCCTCTTTCGATAGCTAATATCAAAATATCCTGTTTTCTTAATGACGAATCAAAAAGCGTTTTACCAAGGTCTTCACAATGTTCGGTCAGTGTGATCTCGGCAATCCCGTATCCTTCGGCCAAACGCAATATCTCTTCGACTGGTCTTTTTGTGAAAGTGGGGCTTTTTATAAGTTTCTCCTGTATCCTTTTCGTTAATCGTCTCATCATGCCTTTATTCATGGATATCTTTATTAAGAGCAATATTGCCCCCAAAATTATAACGACGTTTATCAAGACGGGGGCTAATCCTCCCTTAAGAAAAGACAGCATAAGAGTCGTTATTACCGAAATCAGACCCGCATTCCCGAGTATCATCAAAAACATGATTATTCTGCGTCTTGTATCATTGTTTACGACAAGTTCCGAATCCCGGGTCGTAAAACCCGTACCGGTAAAAGCGGACAGAGCTTGGAAAAACGCGCGCTTTTCATCAAGGCCCGTCAGGTTCAGAGCAACCGACGCTATCTTGACGATAAAGGTAGATATCACTATGATCGCGACTACCGGTATAACGAAGATCAAATTCATTTTTCTTCTCCCTGCGCCGTATCTTCTATGTTTCCGACTATCTCTTCCAGAATATCTTCAAGCGTAATGATCCCGCACGCTTTCTCATTTTCATCAAGAACAATTCCCATAGGTTGTTTTTTGTTGCGCAGACGCGCGAGAGCTATATCCAACGGATCGTCCCGTTTTATGTAAGCTCCTTCTCGGAGGCAACTATTCACTTCTCCCCGATCCTCCGTTTCTCCAAAGAGTATATCATAAATGTTCACAATTCCAACTATATTGTTCTTTTTTTCGTCATAAACCGGAACACGTGAAAACCCCGTAAGCGAGACAAGTTTTTTTAAATTGCCTATGGTTTCCCTCTTTTCGACAGACGATACTCCATACAGCGGGATCATTGTATTTTTTACTTTCTTGTTACCGAAGTCCAGAACTTTGTGTATTAATTCGACTTCATCAGCCTCTACTTCGCCCGTCTCATGGCCCAAAAGCAAAAGTTTTTTAATATCTCCTCTAGTGAAGGCAGCCTCCCACGATGTTTTATTTTTCAGTAAGGGCCTAAGAAGAAATGACGAGACAGAGTTAACCGTTATAATGATGGGATGAAATATTTTAGAGAACCAGATCAACGGATAAACGACGTTCATAGCCAGATCTTTAGAAAATTGATAGGCTATCATCTTAGGCATTATTTCCGCGAAAAGCAGTGCTATCGGCGCTATTATGACCGTCACTAAAAGAGGGACCATGTCCGGATCAAAATGTTCGGACAGAAGGCGTGTAGCTAACGCGGCGGTGGTTACAACGGCTACATTCGTTCCTACTAAAGTAGTCCCAAGATACGCGCCCTTTTTATGAAGGAACACGTTCAATCTTTGCGCTTTTTCATCACCCGCCGCGGCAAGTCCGTTTATCTTTATTTTGCTCACGCTGGTTAAAGCCGTTTCCGATGCCGCGAAAAACGCCTCTGTTAATACTGCCCCGATTATAAGTAAAACATATATTGTTATCATTTTTTTTATCGAACGGTTATTTTAACGTTTTTTAGTTTTCTCGATAGTTATATTAGTCACTCTGTTCTTTGAAACATCCTCCACTAAAAAAGAGAACTTTCCCATCTTAACTCGGTCTCCGGCCTTCGGGATCTTCCCCATACGCATAAGAACAAATCCTCCTATAGTATCGACTTCTTCTGTTTTTATGTCTGTTCCGATCTCTTCATTTACCTTGTCGATATGAGTGCGCCCATCCACCTTATAGGTATTTTTATCTATTTTTTGGATCTCGGGATATTCAAAGTCAAACTCATCTCTTATTTCTCCGACTATCTCTTCTAATATATCCTCGATAGTAACTACTCCGGAAGTAACTCCGTATTCATCGGTGATTATCGCCATATGTGTATGTTTTTTCTGCAGTTCCGCGAGAAGGTCATCTATCCGCATATTTTCGGGCGCGAAAAACGGAGCTTTCACGATCTCTTTAACCGGTATCTCCGGGGAAAGCAAATAGTCCTTTGCGTGTACAACGCCCACAATATTATCCAGCGTATGGATAAAGGCCGGAAACCTCGCGTATTGACTTTCTTTCATTTTTAGCACAAGCGGTTCTCTTTCGTAAGTAAGGTCAAGCGCTACGATATCTATACGCGGAGTCATTATGTCGGCCGCGTTAAGTTCCTTAAAATCGAAGATACCTTCTATCATGTCCCGTTCTTTTCTGTTCACTACACCTTGTTTTCTTCCGAAGTATAAGACCGCCCGTATCTCTTTTTCCGTAATGGTAGGTTTGTCTATAGAGGTTTTTATCCCTACCCGGCTGAGCAGAAATTTTGCTATATGGGTCAAAATAACCCTGAACGGCGTAAATATTATCTCCACTATTTTTATCGGAAAAACGGAAAAAAGGGTTATTTTTTCACGATGGGACAGCGCGAACATCTTCGGCGTAACTTCCCCGAAAATAAGTACGATAGCGGTCATTGAAAAAATCGATAAAAGTATCCCCTTTTCCCCGAAAGAATCGAGAAAAAATTTCGTAAAAACGGCGCTAGCGGCGATGTTCACCAGGGTATTTCCGACAAGAAGTGTCACTAAAAGACGATAAGGGTCAGCCAGAAGTTTCCGAACCTTTTCAGAGGCCGGAATATTCAGCTTTTCGACCTGCCCGAGCTGGAGGACGTCCAGAGAAAAAAAGGCGGTTTCCGAGCCGGAAAAGAATGCCGACGCGGCCAAGAGCATTATAAAAACGGTTATATCCACTTGAGTTTGTTATGTAAAGGGTTTTTACTTATTTTGTTCTATTGTCTTTTTCCCCTAAGCTAATTTATTTTTAACAAGAACACTTACTATTTTACCATCCGCGCGCCCGGAAGTTTTATCAAGCACGGCTTTTATAACACGCCCCATATCTTTCATGCTTTTCGCGTCAACTTCTTCTATCTCTTGAGCGACGATCTTCGAGATCTCTTCCTCGCTCATTTCTTCCGGCATATACCCTTTTAAGATGTTAGCTTCCCGCGTTTCCTTCTCCACAAGATCTTCTCTGCCGGCTTTCCCGAATTGATCTATAGATTCTTCATGCTTCTTTATTGTTTTCCGCATAATTCCGAGTATCTGGTCATCGTTGAGTTCTTTAACTTTTTCCGCGATCTTTTTGTTCTTGATCTCGCTTATAAGCATCCTAATAACCGATACTTTGACTTTATCTCCGCCTTTTAAAGCGGTTTTGAGCTCCTCCATTATCTTAATCTCGTTCATGACATACAACCTCACAGGTTTTTTTAGAATAACGTTTTAAAGAAAGTTTCCTTCCCACAATAAAACGGCGAATAGGATCCAGATAGTCGATAATAAGTTTTCCGTTTAAATGATCCATCTCATGCTGAATTGCCGTAGCGGTCAGCCCTTCTAATTTTTTTATAAAAATTTCACCGTTTTCGTCCCAAGCCCGTATTTTTATTGTCTTAGAACGTTTTATGTTCACCGTTACCCCGGGCAAAGATAAACATCCTTCCTCAAACTGAGATTTTTCTTTGGATCTATCTAGGATCTCGGGATTAGTCAGTTTTATAAGACCCTCTCCGGCATCAACAACGAGAAGATTTAATCCCACCCCGACCTGTGTAGCGGCCAGTCCGATCCCTTGACTGATATACATTAGATCCGTCATGTCCCGGAGGATGTCGCCTATTTCCGCGCTAAATTGTTCTACAGGCTTGGTTCTGATCCTTAAACATGGATCAGGATATGTTTTGAGGGTTAATTGTCCCAATGTCATTTACTTTTGCATTGATTGTTCTTTCCAAGAACAACCTTACGCATTTTAAAGTTATGGCTTTCTTTGGTCTCCATCAAACAGTAAGAGAGTATAACAAGTTCGTCTCCCGGCTCTCCTTTTCGGGCGGCCGGACCGTAGAGCACCACTTTTCCGGAATCCACCTCTTCTTCGATAGCGTAAGTCGTGAAACGGTCTCCGGTAGAGGCGTTCAAAACATGTACTTGCTCTCCCGGCAGTATATCCGCGGCTTCGATAAGGTTTTTATCTATCCCGAGACTTCCCGAATATCTAAGTTCTTTGTTCGTGACCACAGCATTGGTTATCTTTGATTTACATAAAAAACGCAGCATTTTTCTCCTAAAAAGAGTATCACCTCCGGTTACTTGATGAAGGCATCCTTTTCCTCTTTGATTTCCGTCAGTTTATCTTTTCCTAGAGGTTTATCACTTATCGTAGTCAGACTTACCCCGTCAAAATAAAGATACAGGTCTTTCGCGAGATATCCCGCGTTCACCGGCAAAGCGGAGTATCTGGCTTTATAGAACCATTCTTCTCTTTCGGCATTCCATTCATCCGAAACAACCGTTCTCTTAAGGTCGGGTTCCCCGTACACCGATACGACTTTATCTTTTGTCATCCCGATCTTAACCGTTCCCGAACCCAATGGATCCTTTATAATGTCGGAAGTTTTCGGAACCTCCATTTCTGCGCATCCAAGACAAAAAAGAACCGTAAAGGCCAGCATAGCGGTAAATTTTAATTTCCTCAAAACACACCTCCTGTACGGATCATTTTCTATCGTTGTAAACGGATCCGTATAACATGTCGCACAAAAATTTCAGAAAAACATTCTTTTTATCTTCCTCTATGACTTCGATCTCTATACCGACACTATAGGGCGCATTGTCCTGGAGACTGGTTTTTTCCTGCCAAACTACCCGTCCTTCAAGTCTGATAGTATCTGCCTCTTCGGGTAGATGCAATTTTATCTTTACCAGGGACCCTTTTATCTCTTTTGGAGTTTCAATCCCAAGACCCGAAGGTGAGACATTCTTCGTAGAGGCCATCCAAACTTGTCCGTCTTCCTCAACTTCCGCCTTAAGCGGGACATCTACCCTTACAAACTGTCTTCTTTCCGGCAATTTTAATTTCATTTTTTCTCCGATGTGCAGAAGTATAACATTCCTTGAGGGACCAGTCAAGCCTTTATCTGAAGGAAGGACTCCTAATATGAAAAACGAGCGTTTCTTTACGAAACCGCTCGTTTTTCATCCTTTAAAACCAGTATTATTCCGTACTCTACCTATTTTGCAGCAGGCATATCCGGTAAAACGGCGGGTTTGTCATATCCCCCGATCGGAAAAGTCACTAGATCTGCGGCGCCTGATACTGTTCTCGCAAAAGCCTTGGCCGTACCCTGGAATAGTCCCAGAACTAAACCCTTTATAGGATTGTTTGTTTCTTTGGATTTATCCACTATTCTCTTGGGTATTTCTGTCCATCCAAAAAGAACGTTGTTAAAACCTCTTTCAGCCTTTTGAACTGGTCCAGCCGGATAAGAACCTTTCGACGTCGGTGCGTCCGCAGTAAAACCTATCCCCGAAAACGACAAAACGAGTATGATCACAAAGAAAACCGTGATAAACTTTTTCATCTTTCACCCCCCTTTCATTTTCTGAAAATATAGCACATTAAATGTTAAAAGTCAAATCCCATCATATATTAATCATGCTCTTTGATTTTTTTAAAGTGCCCGTCTGTTGACAAGATCTTAACAGTTTTCAAAATATCCCTATCTATCTGTTTTTTTAAAGTACGGGCATTTTTAAATTTTTTTTCTTTTCTGAGTTTTTTAATAAAGAAGATCTCCATTTCTCTTCCATAAAGGTCTCCCTCATATCCCAAAATATTGACTTCTATGCGCGGTTCTTTTCTCCTTTTTAAAGAGCTCCCGTAAAAAGTAGGTTTGAACCCGATGTTTAAAACCCCTTTGAACAAAGAGCCGTCAAAAAAGGTCATTACCGCATACACACCCGAAGGAGGAAGAACTTCTTGATGCGGGTCAATGTTCGCCGTGGGAACCCCCATCTCTTTTCCCCGCTGATCTCCTTTAACGACCGTACCCAAAACAGATACCGGCCTCCCTAATAGGCTTTCCGCTTTAAGGATATTTCCGTCGGAGATCAATTCCCGGAGCCAGGTGCTGCTTACTACTTTACCTTTGTGTTTTACCGGGATGACCGTTTTGACCTCTATTCCCTGCTCTTCCGCTATACGGCCCAAGAGCTTTGAGTCTCCTTTTCTGTTTTTCCCAAAACAAAAATTTTTTCCTATGCACAGCAAACGTGTTCCCGTGCTTTTTAACACACGTTTTACAAAATCTTCCGGTCTCATATTGGAAATGAATTCCGTGAAGCCTATAACAATGACCGCGTCTACCCCCAGCCTTTTGAAAATAGACAAACGATGTTCCAAAGACATTATGCGGGAAGCCTTTTTCCCCGAAAGAATAACGGTCCTTGGGTGAGGGTCAAAAGTCATTATCACTTTATCCCTTTTTCCTCCGGCTGCTCCTATCATCTCCTTTATGACCCGCTTATGCCCTAGGTGAACTCCGTCAAATATTCCGAGAGCAAGAACCGGATCTTTTAAGACTTTTTGCGCGTTCTTATATCCGTACAATACTTTCATTCAAATCCTTTTCCCGCATTTTCCCGAGCCGGAGGAAAGGAACAGAATCAGACAGAGAGAATTTCCCGGATCGCGTCCTCCGCAGATCCACAAGATGCGCGCCGCAGCCAAGATCTTCCCCTACATCATCAACCAATTGGCGTATATAGGTACCTTTACTGCATACCACCCTTATATCCACGAAAGGGATATTTATCTTTGTGATCTCTATTTCCTTTATCCTTATCTTACTTGGTTTTCTTTCTATCTCGAGACCTTTGCGAGCAAGTTTATACAAACGTTGACCGTTTATTTTTTTTGCCGATACCATGGGAGGGATCTGCTCTATTTCTCCGACAAAAAGTTCAATGACTCTCTTTATTTCTTTCCCGTCAACGTTAACCTCTTTTTTTGCTATGACCTCTCCTTCAGAGTCCCCGCTATCGGTCCTTTCTCCCAGTTTCATTGTAGCTGTATATTCTTTTTCTTCATTCAAAAAAGTTGCCGACAGTTTTGTGCACTTTCCCAAAAGAAGAACAAGTACTCCCGTAGCGCTGGGGTCAAGAGTCCCGGCATGCCCGACTTTTTTTATGCTAAAATTTTTACGGACGAAATGAACAACATCATGACTGGTCATTCCCTTAGCTTTATCCACTATTAAAATGCCGCTGATCTCTTTCATCTTTCCTTATGCCTTAAATTTTTCTCTTAGTTCTTTTTCGACTTCCTGTAAGATCTCTTTTTTGGCCTCGTCTAATCCGCATAAAAGAACGCATCCGGCCGCCTTTTCATGTCCGCCTCCGCCGAAACGGGAAGCGAGACTATTAACGTTTATCTTCTCGGAGGAGCGGAAACTTACGTTGATCTTTTTTTTATCTTCACTGCTTTCTCTGAAAAATACCGCGACTTCCACCCCCTTAACGGAACGTGCAAAATTTATAAAACCATCCGTAGGAATATTTTTTGATCCGAGATCATTGTTGTACATCTCTTTAGTAAGCGTCAGGTGGGCGATCCTTTTGTCTTCGTTTAAAGTAAGAGTGTCCAAGACCCGTCCCAAGAGCCTTAACTCTGGGCCAGAACGCTGCTCATATATTTTGCTGTGCAGATCTCTGGCGGATACCCCTATTTTCAGAAGTTCCCCTGCTATCATATGCGTTTCCGCGGAAGTATTGTCATAATTGAACATCCCGGTATCGGTTATGATAGCCGTATAGATATTAGTCGCTAGAACAATATCAATTTCTATTTTCATCTCCCGACTCAAAGAATATATCATCTCACCCACGGAGCTTGCCTCTTTATCTACCCAATTCAGGTCGCCGAAAAACTCATTGCTTACATGGTGATCGATATTTATCACGAATTGTTCTTCCGCGAAAGCTTTGTATACGTTCCCGGTCCTCTCGGATACCGGACAATCCAGGACGATCACTATGTATCCCTCTATTTCTTCGGGTATGTTCTTAGAAACATATTCCGTTCCGGGTAAAAACTTAAGATTATACGGGACATCGTCCTGATTGGCAATAACCGCGTTCTTTCCCATTTTTTTCAAAATATGATACATTGCCAGCTGACTTCCGATGGCATCCCCTTCGGGGTTAACGTGCGCGGTTATTAAAAAATTGTTTTTCGTTCTGAGTATCTCCGCTATTTTTTTTATGATTTCTTTGTTCACGATTCGCCTCTTTCTTTTTCTTTTTCTATCTTTCTGAAAACATCATCCAAAGTTTCTAATTTTTCCTCATTTATATCTTCTCTAAAAGAGACCGTAGGGACATATTTTAGCGCTACACGTTTAGCCAGCTTTCCTCTAACGAACCTGCCCGCCCTATTCAACGCCTTTAAAGTCTCCTCTTTTTTTTTTGGATCTTTATCGGGGATATTGTAGTACACGTTCGCCGAATTGAGATCGCGGGTCACTTGTACATCCGTTATCACAACTCTCCCTATAAGCGGATCATTCGCCTCCTCCTGGAGTATCAAGGTGATCTCTTTTTTAAGGAGATGCGCTACTCTCTCCGTTCTATTTATCATTGCTTTCCTTTCGTTCCTTAAAAAACTCAAGAATATTTTTCTCGATATCCTGAGGTTCTTTTTTTTGCGGGATCAAGCCCCATAAAGACGGATCCGTACAATTCTTCGATCCTCAAAAGAGCTTTTTCCTTGGATACTTCCTTAAAGATAAGAACAAACTCTTCTCGGATCCTTCTTTTTTCTGTTTTTTCTACCATTTTTAAAATTGCCGCTTCCCGTATCAACTTTTCCGTATGCTCTTCTATCCTGAAACCGAGCCTTTGTTCAAAACGGATAGCCCTGAAAATGCGGGTAGGATCGTCTCTAAAACTTTTGTCATGTAAAACCCTTATCTTTTGCTCTTTGATATCTTCAAGCCCTTCAAAAAGATCTATAAAACATCCGAAAGTCTTTTTGTTTATGCTCAGCGCCATCGCGTTTATCGTGAAGTCCCTGCGCTTAAGATCCTCTTTTAACGTGCTAAAAGAAACCTGAGGTAAAGCCGCCGGTTCTTTATATATTTCTTTCCGGGCAGTTGCTATGTCAATTCTAACTTCTTTTTCAAAGAGTGTCGCTGTTCCAAACCGCTCATATGTCGCGATCCTGCCTCCGATCTTTTTTTTCAATCTTTCGGCGAGACAAATTCCATCGCCCTCTACCGCGATATCCAGGTCCAGATTAGTTCTTTTCAATTCAAGGTCACGCACAAACCCGCCGACCAAAAAAGCCTTCATCTTCAAAGCATCCGCTTCCTCGCCGATAGTCCCGATCAAGGCCTTGATCCCGTCAGGAAGAAGCCTTATCTTGTCAGTGAAATCCACCATTATGCTCCGTCATTGCGTCTACCCCCAAAGGGGGAGGAATGTCCCCAAGTCCGTCATTGCGAGGAGCGAAGCGACGAAGCAATCTCATTCCAAAGACGGGTCTATATTCTGCGCGCCTCACAAAATTTCTCTGTTTTTTTTATGTTTCAGGAGTAGAAAAACAAAGAAGTGTAAATTATTTTTATCCTTTTTCGGCAAGAAATTTTGTTCTGTGCTCGAACACACCCCCGTCTTTGCCCTTTATCCTTCCACACAATTACTCCGAACTCTGAACTCATAACTCTGAACTCTCTACTTATCCCCGCGGATGAAACTTCTTGTGCGTTTTCCTGAGCCTATCGCTGTCAACATGCGTATATATCTGGGTAGTGGAAATATCAGCGTGCCCCAGCATCTCCTGCACCCCTAAGAGTTCCGCTCCTCCTTCTAAAAGATGTGTCGCGAAAGAATGTCGTAAGGTATGCGGTGTTATATTTTTTATTATCCCCGCTTGTTTTGCGTATTTCTTTATCATTTTCCATATGCTCTGGCGGGAAAGGCCTTTTCCGAACTTTGACACAAAAAGATGCTCATCATATTTTCTGTCCACTCCGTCTTCTTCGGTTTTTCTGAGATATTTCTCTATGGCGTCTTTTGCTTTTCTTCCGATAGGAATTATCCTTTCTTTTCCCCCTTTTCCGGAACATTTCACGAAACTTGATTCAAAGTTCAAGTTGATCTTTTTCATATCCTTAACTTCCGATACCCTCAATCCTGCCGCATACATAAGCTCCAGGATGGCCCTATCTCTGAGCGCCCATATTTTCTTGCCTTTTGGCGTTTCAATGAGTTTTTCCACTTCTTCTTTATTCAAGACATCCGGGATTTTCTTCCACGTCTTCGGAGTCTCGACCATCCCCGCGGGATTATCTTTAATCACTCTCTCCTGCACCAGAAATTTACCGAAAGTTTTGATCGCGGCCAGATTTCTTGCTATGGTAGACGCGGAAAGTTCTTTATCTTTTAAATACATGAGAAAGGAGAGAATATCCTCCCTGGCAAGTTCTTTTATTTCGATCTTTATTTTTTTAAGATATTGTGAGAATTTTTTCAGGTCCCGGACATATGCCAGTGTAGTATTCTTGCTAACGCCTCTTTCTGTTTCTAAAAAAAATATGAATTGTTCAATGTGATTTTCCATTATAGTCAAAGAAAAGGATTATTTTTTCTTTCGTGCCCGATAGTCGTCTCCGGCCCATGACCTGGGAAAACTTTAACATGATCATTTAAAGTCATAAGTTTTTCTCTGATAGACCTGAAAAGAGCGTTTTGATCACCTCCGGGAAGATCCGTGCGCCCTACTCCATCAAAAAATAGGGTGTCCCCGGAAAACAGCATGTCCCCGCATATGATGGAAACACTTCCGGGCGTATGCCCCGGAGTATGAATTACCTTAAGATCAAAAGCCCCTATCCCTATTACGGTTCCGTCCTCCAAAAAAGATCCGGCAGAAAAAACCTCATGTTCTTCTTTATAAAAGGAAGATAAATTTAGCGACGGGTCGTTGAGGAACGGCTCGTCCAAGGCATGTATCATCACCGGATATCCGAATTTTTTGTTTCCCAAAATATGGTCCGCATGCCCGTGTGTGTTTATCGTCCAAAGTATATCCAGCCCTTCCGTTTCGATGTACTTTTTCACCGCGGCGCCGTACTCTCCCGGGTCTATCAGTACGCCTTTTTTACTCACCTCATCATGGGCAACGTAGCAGTTCGTTTCGATAGACCCAAGTTTGAAAGTTTTAACTTGGAGTTTGTTTTTCTCTTCTGAAATCATCTCTTATACATCCGTTCATTTTTCGGAAAGTGAACTCTTCTTTTATTCTGTTCCCCAGATTTTTTAAAGAACGTCTGATTCTCACTTCATTCCCTTTGGTTATTCCCTCTTTTTTTATTACCGTTTCCGTATTTATCAGCTCATCCAGATATTTCTGCAATTCCTCCGCTTTTTCATCCACCAGCATATTCCGCATATCCATGAGGTTAGAGACTTCTTGCTCCACCGCAACCACTATTTTTTTATGGTTCCCTTTCGGAAGAACCTCTAAAAGTTCTTTGTGCCACGTTTTCCAAAATAAATATCTTTTTGTATAAAGTTCCATGCTCGGATGTATATCATGCTCTTTTACCGAAAGATACCGTTTATTCTCGATCTTTTCCTCTTTTTTTCTGACAAATTTGTCTCTTAATTGAGCACACCCGGTTATCCCGATAACGTTCGTTATCAGAAAAAACAATAAAAAGATCCTGCAAAAAACTTTTGTCATAATTATTTTTTCTCCTTACATCCTGACGCAACACATTATATTTTTAGCATTTCAAAAAGATATTCTCTATCTAGAACCTAATATCAAACCCTAAAAAGCTATGCATAGGGACTTCCTCTCTGATGTCGAGATCCCGTATATACCCGCTCATTTGCTCTGTGATCTCTTCCATAAAACCCTTTAACCGGAGATCCGTCCCTTCACAGCTTATCTCTACCGTTCCATTCGGCAGGTTCCGAACAAATCCTTTTATTCCAAGCCGGTTTGCTATTCTTTCTACCGTAAACCTAAATCCGACACCCTGCACGTTCCCGCTGTAAATGAGACGAAGTCTCTTATCTTTATCCATATTCGGCTGAGTTTATGGTCGGGGCGCTGGGATTTGAACCCAGGGCCTCCACGTCCCGAACGTGGCGCGCTAGCCAGACTGCGCTACGCCCCGACTGCGAGCAGTATAATACAAAATGGCGGGAAAAAAATAGAAAAATAGGGACGCCACTTTTTTTACTCATCATTGGACAAAAAATATTCCGGATCCGTCAAAATTGGCTCATAATATTCCGGAATTGGGTAAAAAAAAGTAACGGTCTCGTATGCCCCTACGCAAACGCGTCTTAT
>JBDRBI010000116.1:0-2594 GCA_043822885.1 Candidatus Omnitrophota bacterium | reverse complement strand
CGTCCCGCTTTCGGCGGCAATATTATGGCTACGATCATCGCCCCCGATTCCAGACCGCAGATGTCGACAGTGCGTCATAAAGTCATGAAAGAAGCCGAAGCCGATCCCAAAAGGAAAGGCAAAATAATAAAAGAAGAATTTCCCGACGATATGTACTCAACCCGCACAAAACTTCTGGATATCGTCGAAGAGATCGAAGAGACCGTTAATCTTGCCGAAGCGGATGTCATAGTTTCGGGAGGAAGAGGCATAGGTTCAAAAGAGAATTTCGGTATTATAAAAGATCTCGCGTTGTCTCTGGATGCCGCCGTAGGCGCTTCAAGAGGCTCGGTCGATGCCGGATGGATACCGTATTCTCATCAAGTAGGACAGACCGGAAAAACCGTTTGCCCGAAGGTATACATAGCCTGCGGAATAAGCGGACAAATACAGCACTTAATAGGGATGAAATCTTCCGATGTCATAGTCGCTATAAACAAAGACCCCGAAGCTCCGATCTTCAGCGTCGCTACCTACGGAATAGTAGGCGACCTTTTCAAAATAGTGCCGCTTCTTACCGAACATTTCAAGAAATAATTTTGCGGATCAAAACCTCGTAAATTGTAAGAGATGTATGGTGAACACGCATGTTCCTATGATCACGCGGAACATTCTCATGATCTGATCTCTTAAAAGGGGAGAGGGGAATGTGAAGAACTTATAAAGCCCTTCTACCATAAGGAATATTCCGGCCAAAAAAGCGAACCAGTCAATGGTCGCTTCCGCGAAAGAAGACTCAAACACTCTGCATGTCACGGAGAAGGTTATTACTATAAGCGCCAGGAAAGATAATACCAGCCAGAATGTTTTTTTCATGCACAAAACTTACCATACTTTTTTTCGAAATACAAATTAAATCGTGAACAGTGAATGGTGAACAGTGAATAGTGACTGGTGAACAGTCTAAACCCGCACTACTGTTGCTCCCATTTTGTCATTGCGACCCCTGCTACTCCGCTTTGCGGAGCAAAGCGACGGGGGGAAGCAATCTCTTAAAGGGATTGCTTCGCTCACTTTGTTCACTCGCAATGACGAGGAAGTAAAAAAGCTAAAATGACACAATTGTTCATTCAGGACTTATCTTCTGCCTTTCGCCAGAAGAAATGATCTGAAAGCTAAAGACATAGACGGGGATGTTCGAGCACAGAATGAAATTTCTTGCCGAAAGAGCTTACGCTCTGTCATTGCGACCCCTGCTGCTCCGCTTTGCGGAGCAAAGCGACGGAGGGAAGCAATCTCTTTTTATTGGATTGCTTCGTCGCTGCGCTCCTCGCAATGACGGGGGAAGCCGGCGTCTCGCAATGACGGGGGCGTCAAAATCAACAAATACTTGACAACTTGTACTTACTTGGATATACTTGCACAAACCTATATAAAGTATAAAGTGAATATAAAACAATGATCATTCCAAAAACAAAAAAATATAATGTCCAGGAAGTTGCGGATATGCTCGGTATCTACCGCGGCACTGTTATCAATTATGAAAAGCGAGGGATCTTTCCGCCGCCAAAAAGAAATCATATAAACGGGTACAGAGAATACGCGGAAGAAGATATAGATGTCCTGCGCAATATCGTCGATCCTGACGCCGAAAAAGAATAACATACCGAAAAATAAAAGGAAGGGAAAAGAAGCATGCATTTTAAGAAACTTGAGATCGTAGGATTTAAATCTTTTCTAAATAAAACCAATCTGAAATTCGAACCCGGAGTCACGGCCGTAGTAGGACCCAACGGATGCGGAAAAAGCAATATAGTCGACGCGATAAAATGGGTGCTTGGAGAACAATCCACTAAATCCATGCGTTCGTCTTCTATGCAGGATGTGATATTTAACGGTACGGATAAGCACGATCCGGTAAATGTAGCCGAAGTATCTCTTACACTTTCCAATGAAGACAGAAGTCTTGCCGTAGACTATGACGAAGTGGTCATAAGCCGCCGTCTTTACCGTTCGGGAGAGAGTGAATATCTTTTAAATAAAACTCCGGTAAGGCTTGCCGATGTACGGAATCTTCTGATGGGTACCGGGATGGGAACAAGTTCGTATTCCGTAGTCGAGCAGGGCAGAATGGATATGATATTAAGTTCCAAACCGGAAGAGCGGCGTTATGTTTTCGAAGAAGCCAGCGGTATAACACGGTACAAGACGAAGAAGAGAGAAGCTATGCTCAAGCTGGAACGTACCCAGGAGAATTTAACGCGTATAAACGATATTATCAGCGAAGTGGAACGGCAGATAAAAGATATAGAACGAAAAGCGCGGAAAGCCGAACGGTATAAAACGCATTATGAAGAGTTAAAAGAGCTGGATATAAAGATCACTTATAACAAGTTTATAAAATTAGGAGCCGATGACGATTCTATAAGAGATACCGGGAGCGAAAACAAAGAATTATCCGAAAGACTCGAGCGGGAACTCAAGGAGCTGGAAGGATCTCTTAATAAGGAAAGGGGAGATTTTAATGCCATATGGCAGGATCTGCAAAACGTACAGAATGAGATCATGCGGCTTACTAATAGCGTAGATAAGAACGAGCATGTTATAGAAGTGAA
>JBDRBI010000115.1:0-3793 GCA_043822885.1 Candidatus Omnitrophota bacterium | reverse complement strand
GGGCTGATGGACCTTAACAGGGCCTATGAAGCGGGAAAGAAGGCGGAAGATCTTGAAACAAGTATAAAAGTTCTTTTATCCGGATTAATGGATAATTATAGTGACATGGAAGAGTACATAGCAAAAGAATGTAACAATGATGTGAGCCTGTTCATCAAAACTGTCCTGAACGGCGGTTTCCTGATGAAGATAAAGAAGGTCAATTACGAAGAGATCAGAAGCTACATGGACGCGGAAACCGCAGTTCTCGAGTCACTGTAAAAAGGCGTGTAGAGTATAGCGAAAAAGAGGTCACCTAGTCACCCCCCGCTGTTTTCTTCGAAAACATGCTGCGGGGGCAGGCAGTCACCAGGTCACCAGTCACCGGTTGGTTATAGAAGATAGAAATCAGAGGTCAGATAGTAGAAGGAAGAAAGACGAGGGATGAGGGATGGGATTGGCAGAATTCAGGAGAATTCTGCACTTCCTCGGACATTGCGTCCTCGGTCGCTTCGCTCCCCCCTTCGGAGGACAGGCGCAATGACAGGGCAAAAGCCAAAGGCAGGGTGTTCGAGCATCGAATGAAATTTCTCTCCGGAAAAGAATAAAAATAATTTATGCTTCTTTGTTATTCTCCTCCTGAAACATAAAAAGAACAGAAAAATTTCATAAGACGCGCAGAATGCCCTGTCTTTGGCTAGGTCTTTCCTGGGTTTTAAAATTGGTGACGTTCTTATCTTTTTATCATATAATCTATCACAACAAGGAGAAAGGCATGGAATATAGGAGAATTGGGAACTCGGATCTTGAAGTTTCTACCGTGGCTCTTGGTTCGTGGGTATTCGGCGGGGACGGATGGGGTGAAGCGGACGATGCCGAATCTATCAAGGTTGTGCAAAGAGCGCTGGATCTGGGAATAAACATCATAGATACGGCGCCTATTTATGGAGACGGAAGAGCCGAAGAAGTTATAGGTAAAGCTCTACAAGGCAGAAGAAAGAATGTAATTATTGCTACAAAATGCGGATTAGAAAAAAAAGGTAAAGGAATAAGTATTGATCTGACCGCCGGGTTTATCAGAGAAGAAATAGAAAATTCACTGAGGCGTTTAAATATAGAAACAATAGATCTTTACCAATGCCATTGGCCCGATCCCAAAACCCCTTACGGGGAAACGTTCGGAGAGCTAAAAAAACTTATTAGTGAAGGTAAGATCCGGCATATCGGCGTCTCGAATTTTGATCCCGCTCAGATTAAAAAAGCTATTTCTTTTGCTCCGGTAATAAGCGATCAAGTACAGTATTCCCTTTTTGACAGAAATATTGAAAAGGAACTCATTCCCGTTTGCAGGGAAAACAATGTATCTATTCTTTCATATGGATCTCTCGGAGGAGGAATATTAACGGGTAAATACAGAAACCCGCCGTCTTTCGGTAAAGGCGACGTAAGATCGTTCTTTTATAAATTCTACAAAGAACCTTTTTGGGGTCAGGCTCGTGAACTTGTAACGATCCTAGAGAATATATCTTCAAAAAGGGGAGTTCCAACCTCTCAATCTGCCATAAACTGGGTACTCGCCCATGAAGAAGTAGCAAGCTGTATAGTAGGATGCCGCACGGAAGGCCAGCTCGCCCAAAATGTAAAATCGCCCGAGTGGAGTTTGAATGAAGAAGAGATCGGCCGAATAACCGCGTAAATAAGGATAGAGGATAGAAGGTAAAAAGAGTCACCCCCCTCCGGGGGCAGGCAGGTCACCCCCTCGGCTTCGCTCCCCTCGACTTCGCTCGGGACAGGCGGGACAAGCTAGTCACCAGGTCACCAGTTGATAGAAGGTAGAAAGAGTAATGTAGTGCGGGTTTTAACCCGCAAACTCTTCTAAGATAGCGCATCAGTCAATCTTCTGGTGACTGGTGACTAGGTGACTGGTGACCAGTTGTTTCTTTCTCGCATCTCGCTTCTATTAACTCGTGACCCGATGACAGCGAGTGATTTATTATCTGAACAATCAGACTTGTCCCGTACGTATCACCGACGCGTAGTATTTGGCGGAAGGGCGTATAGAACGTTTTTGGGAAGCGTAGTCTACTTCGATAAGGCCGAAACGTTTCGAATAACCCTCAGCCCATTCAAAATTGTCTAAAAGAGACCAGTGAAGATATCCTATAACGGGAAATCCGTGCCGGATAGCCGTCAAAAGCTCTCCAAGATGATGTCTGATATAATCTTGCCGCAAACTATCGTTTTTTGTGGCTAAGCCGTTTTCGGTTATAATAATGGGCTTACCATACCGGGACATGGCCTTTATTGTTTCGTATAATCCTTTCGGATATATCTCCCATCCCATATCGGTGACGGGTCCGGCCTCCGGATGATGGCTCAAGGAACAAACTTCACCGAAAGATCTTTTAAACAGGGGTTCTTCGTTCTTTATAAATTGCCGGAAATAGTAATTCAATCCTATAAAATCGATAGCGTTTTTAGTATAAAGTCTCTCTTTCGGAAGTCCCGGTATCAGAACTCGGCCGTTAATAGCCGATCTGATGAACGCGTGGTTATGAAATCGGCTTCTTTGATAAACGGCTGAACGGTCATGTAATGAAAAATAAGAACAGGGATGGAACGCTGTTACGGCTTTTGCTATCCCTATCTTGGGAGGTTTTATTGAAGGGACTTTTTTCGCGTATTCATGCATCTTGACGTAAGACAATGCGTGACTTTTAAGCATATTCCTCAGAACAATAAGAGCTTCATCAAAATTTTTTTTAGCCGGAGGCCATTGTCCGTAAAAATAAGCCAGTATAGCCAATATATTAGGTTCGTTAAAGGGTATCCAGAAACGCACTTTATCACCCAATGTCTCGATAGATTTCACGGCGAAACGCGTAAATAATTCGATCGAAGACGTATTTGTCCACCCGTCGATATCAGAAAACCATGACGGAACAGTGAAATGGTTCAAGGTAACGATAGGTTCGATGCCCAAACTGAGGAGTTCGCCGATCACCAGTTTATAATGTTCCCACTCATTTTGGTCCCATATACCGTTTTCCTTTTCTAAACGGCTCCATTCCAGACCCAATCGGTGGGTGTTATGACCGAGTTGTTTTGCCAGGGCAAAATCTTCCCGGAACTTATTATAGTGATCGCAGGCCGATCCCGAGGGTTCGGTTCTTCCGGATATTTCCCATTGCCACCAGTCGTTATGGGTGTTATTTCCTTCAACCTGGTGGGGAGAGGTCGAAGCGCCCCATAGAAAATTTTTAGGGAATATGTTTTCCACAATAGATGATTATATCTTAGAACAGAAGAGAAAAGAAGCGGCAAATTTGACTTTTCTAACCTGACAGATCTAACCAGGTTAGCTAGCTAACCTGGTTAGATCTGTCAGGTTAGATTTAAGAAAAATGAAATATTTGTTGACAAAAAGCAAAATAAAGTTTAAGATAAAAGCCGGGTGGGGATAGGACCTTTACACCCGGCTTTTTATGTAAACCCAGAACCGGATCTACATTATGATTGATGACTATATTTTATCAAAATAACGAGGAGTGTCAAGAAGTATCGTAAGGAACGGGGGCGTGCTTGTGTAATGTGTTATGTGTGATGTGTGAGGAGAAAGGTACAAGGGGATGTTTGAGCGCATCGCAATTTTAGCTTTTTTTATAACTTTTTAGGGGAATATTGTTAAATGCTGTCTGAGCCCGAACACCTATAAAAACAAGTGAGGGCGAGTTCATTTAACACCCCTAAAAAGTTATAAAAAAAGCGTTAAGAAATTGCGCACAAGCGAAAAGATCCGCTTGTACCGTTAGTT
>JBDRBI010000114.1:0-4261 GCA_043822885.1 Candidatus Omnitrophota bacterium | reverse complement strand
ACAATGTTACAGATTTTAAGTATTACTATTTTCGAGAAAACCCCCATTCTACGGGCACTTGCACAGTTTGATAGCAAAAACGAAATGGGCGATTCTCATAACCAGCTATTATTGTTCGACTTATAACCGGACACTAGTGATAGTCTATAGTCTCTCTAAACTGTCCCAACGATCATCTGTTCCGCGATCATATCACTTTTGTCTTTTCCCACTAGGGACTCCGCTATTTTAAGAGCAAAGGACAAAGCCGTACCCGGCCCCTTACTGGTTAATATATTCCCGTCCTTGACCACATTCTCATCAATAAAGAATATTTTAGATGAAAAACTTTTCTCCATTCCGGGATAACATGTCGCTTTTTTACCGTCAAGGATACCCATGGGAGCCAGCACTATGGTCGGTGAAGCGCATATGGCCGCTATTATTTTCTTCCGGGATATTGTCTCGGATATAATGCTTTTAAGTTTCATGGATCCGGCGAGATTTTCAGCTCCCGGCATACCCCCCGGCAGGATCACCACGTCATAATCGTCTTCACATTCGTTAAGCTCTTTCTCGCAGTATATCGTGATATTATGCGCTCCTGTCACGGTTTTTGAGCCTACGCCCGCTATAGTCACGTCCACTCCGGATCGTCTGAGCACGTCTATCGGAATGACCGTTTCGGTCTCTTCAAAACCCCGAGCAAGAACTATCAATGCCTTCTTCTTCATTTGTTTCTCCTTTAATTTACAGATCAATTCAGAGTTATGAGTTCAGAGTTCGGAGTGATTGACTGATGCGCTATGTTCTTCCCTCATCTTTCGTCCCTCGTCCCTCGTCCCTCGTCCCTCGTCCCTCGTCCCTCGTCCCTCGTCCCTCATCCCTCGTCCCTCCCGCATCTCGTTTCTTTACACGCCTGATACAAACTCTACCGCTATTTTCACTATTTTTTTCATGGATCCTAAGATTTTTTTTCTATCCTCATCCGATACCGCGGTCTCCCATATAGGTTTTTTGAGAGGAAGATCGCTTACAGATAAGAGACCCGCTGCTTCCGCGCCGTTATTTCTCGCTCCGTTATATACCGCGGATAATTCCATCTCAATAGCTTTAAATCCCCCCTTTTCTATCCTCGTCAAAAGATCCTTATTTTCGGCGGTCATAGAACCTATGGTGTAAATATCCCCCGTCTTGAACGATTCCTTCTTTTTACATAAAAGATCTTCCAGCGCTATGGTATATCCCTCGGAACAATCTATAATATTTTTTGTGTCCCGAACATCTTTAAGATCATGCGTTCCGTCATGATATCTGCTGAACCCTTCCCCATTAAACGCTCTCTTTCCTACAACTATGTCCCCTATTTCACAATCGCCGAACCCTCCGCACGCTCCGAGAAAAACCATTTTTCTGACCTTACTTCCGGCAAGCAGAACAGCCGCGTCCCCCGATACGCCACTGCCGATACCGCAGCTTATAATCGAGAATTCTTTTCCGTTCTTAGAGGCTTTTACCCCTGAATATATTTTGCCTCGGAAAATATCTATAACCTTACAATGTTCTTGAAAAAGTTCCGTCCGGATGAACGGCGTGATAATGGCGGTTTCGGGTAAAGAATCGCTTTCGTACCCGAAACAATATTTGAAAAGATCTTTGTTATTCATAATAAAGAACGCGTATCATTTTTCGGAGGATTTCTGTTTAGGAGACATAACTCCGGTAAGCATACCCGCCAGACCTTCGGCCGTTTTGGTCAGGGTTTCTCCGGGGTCTTTTAAAATTTTACCCGCGGTATCCGTAGTAGTTTTCATTGTGCCTTTTATAAGATTCTCCACCCCGGCCATAGGCATATTAACAATATGCCCTATTGCCGTATTTCGAAGAACGCTTGATATGATAAGCCTTATAAAAGTGTACGGATCCTTGATGTTTTCGTATTCATTATCCAAATTTACGTTGAATTCACGGACTATCGGTTCATTCCCTGAATAATTTTTGTAGACGACTTTGCCCGCCTTTAAGTACAGCCGTTTGATCTCTATATCCGATATCTTACCTTTTTCCGACTTTTCTATTTCCTCGCCGTCAGCTTTATTTTTCACCGCTTTTAAATAATCTACGTTCACTTTGCCGTCTTTACCCTTGATTATGTAAAGCTCTGCCAGATGAAACTTTATTTCATTGAGATATATCACGCCTTTCAATATCTTTCCCAGATCGTAATCGACATATATTTCCGGGATATCGGCCATGATCCTATCGGCATAGCTGTCAGGATTATATAATTTCATTCCCTTTATTTTTACGTTCGTTCTAAAAATACCCAATTCTATTTTTTCTATATCAAGTTTTACCCCGGTTACAAATTGACATCCCCTTTCCAGCGCTACCTCCGCTATCTTATCTTTCAGCGATATTCCCAAAAAGACCGCCGCTATTAGAAGAATTATCGAAATACGTCTCATGCTGTTTCCTTTCCGCGGATCGATCCTATTATTTTCTCCGATATCTCGATATCATACCGATCCGTCAATTTTATGTTTAAAATACTTCCTTCTATCATTCTTACCTTACCGCCGATACGTTTTACCAGACCGCAATCGTCCGTTACATCCGTTATCCCTTCTTCTTTTGCCGATCTATGCGCTCTGTGTATCGTTTCATAAGAGAACCCTTGAGGCGTCTGTATCCTTTTCAGTTTCCCTCTTTCCGGGATATCGTCCACAAATCCATCTTTTTCAAAAGCTGCGGTATCGGATGTTTCGATAACAGGAATAGCGACGCCGTATTTCATTGCCGCGTCAAGAACATCCCTTATAATTTTTTCTTCCACGAAAGGGCGGGCGGCGTCATGTATCAACACGAACGCCGTATCCCTCGGGCAGGCATTTACTCCGTTAAAAGAAGACCCCTGACGGGTAACATCTCCCGGGATAATATCTATATTCCGCTTTATCCCGTATTTTTCGATCATCCGCTTCACTTTATCAATATATTTTTCCAAACTGACCACGATGATACCGTCGATATACCCGAGAGAGAACCTTTCTATAGCGTGGACTATCAAAGGTTTACCCGCGACCTCTATGAATTGTTTGGGCACCGTCCCGCCCGCGCGTTCCCCCTTCCCGCCGGCAAGTATTATGGCGATAGTTTTTTTATTCATAATGTTTCCTGATCAGTGAACCATATATACTACGCTCCGTCATTGCGAGCAGACTGTGTCGCAACTACCAATATGTCTTTGCGAGGGAGTGAAACGACCGAAGCAATCTCTATAGTGAATATGTACTCCCAATAAATCGCGTATATCCGATCCAAAGGGATTGCCGCGTTCACTACGTTCGCTCGCAATGACATTGCGACACAGCCTGAATGACAGCAGTGTTCCTCTACCTTCTCTCTTCTACCTTCTACCTTCTATCCTCAATGGTCCATGCGCTATGCCCTTCACCTCATAGTCTGACAAAATTTTCCCTTCTCCATCAACATAACATCATCAACGTATATGTCGGGCATATTGATAACACCGTCGAGATGAAGAGGGACATCGTTTTTCCCACCGAAAGACAGATTATTTCCCACAGCTATATGCACGGTTCCTATAACTTTTTCATCTTCCAATATGTTTCCGGTAACTCTTGCTTTAGGATTAAGTCCTATTCCGAGTTCTGCGACATGATAGGCTTTTTCCCCGGCCGCGTCCAGCCTATCGATCACTTGTTGGGCATGAGGCCCTGTTACGGATATCACTTTGCAATCTTTCACCTCAAAAATGATCGGCTCTTTCACCAGACCTATCTCGGGAAAAGACGCGTCGACCACATACACTCCGTTACAATCCTCGGGAGCGAACGCTACTTCACCCTCGGGAAGATTACCAAACGCCCCGGGATAGTCAAAAGATCCTCCGTCTTTTCCGAAAAATTCTCCCTTTCCTGTTTTAAACAAAATATCCGTTCCCTTTTCCGTAACGATACGCACGCGAGACGATCTTTCCAGCCTTCTATGGAGTTGCCCTGACCGCTCTCTGAGCTTCCCATAATCGATATCCAGACATCTGTTGACGATCTCCTCGGTAATGGACGGCATGGTAGCTATTCTCGCTCCCTTAAGGGTCGCCCTGCGTCTGGCGAGTGTATGTGTAAGCGACTTGTCGGTGATAAGCATTTCTACATCGTATTCCAACATGGCTTCCGCGATCCTTTCAGGCGGTTCCTGTCCGTGTTCTTTTGTCGGATCCATGACTTCTATACTGACTCGATCCGTTATGCCTTTA
>JBDRBI010000113.1:0-6535 GCA_043822885.1 Candidatus Omnitrophota bacterium | reverse complement strand
ATCGGAAAGCCGGGTAGACTTCAGAGAACTGGTCAAAAATCTGGCTAATATTTTCAGGGTGCGTATAGAGCTCAGGCAAATAGGCGTAAGAGACGAAGCAAGAATGTTGGGCGGACACGGTCCATGCGGCAGACGGCTCTGTTGTATGTCTTTTCTGAAAGATTTTAATCCCGTTACCATAAAAATGGCTAAAACACAGAATTTACCGCTAAACCCTTCCAAGATATCGGGTCTTTGCGGACGTCTTATGTGCTGCCTTGGGTATGAGTACGAGCATTATAAGGAATGTTCCAAAAATATGCCGCGAATAGGACGCGAAGTAAAGACCAAATACGGAGCGGGGAGGATCGTAGGCGTTAACCCTCTAAAACGGTTCGTAGCCGTGGACCTTGGAGAAGGCAAGATAAAAGACATAAGTGTTTGCGAGGTAGAATGTCCTAAAGATAAAATTAAAGGTATTCCGCCGATCCTGAATAGAGGGAAAAGAACAAAAGAACAAAAACAAGGGACGGAAGATGGAAAGAAATAAGTTCTATATAACCACGCCTATTTACTATGTAAATGCCGCCCCGCATATCGGACATGCTTATACACAGGTCATCGTAGATGTTTTGTCCCGATTCCATCGAAATATCGGGGATGAAGTGTTTTTTCTTACGGGAACGGATGAACACGGCGAAAAGATCGAAGAAGCATCAGCAGCCGCGGGATTTAAACCGGGCGAAGAAAGGAAATTTGTCGACGGTATAGTGGACAATTTTAAAAAAGTATGGGAAGTACTTGGCATAAAATACGACGGGTTTATCCGCACGACAGATAACGCGCACAAAAATACGGTACAAGCTTTTTTGAAAAAAATACAGGATGCAGGAGATATATATCCGGGTGAATATGACGGATGGTTCTGTACGCCATGCGAGACTTTTTGGACCGACTCCCAGGCTGAGGGAGGCATTTGTCCCGATTGTTCCCGTAAAGTCGAAAGGATCAAAGAAAAAAATTATTTTTTCAAAATGAGTAAATACCAGGATTGGTTAGTTAAATATATAAACGCTAATCCCGGATTCATTATGCCGGAATTCCGTAAGAATGAGGTGTTGGGGTTTTTAAAAGAAGGCCTGAATGACCTATGTATATCCCGTCCAAAAAAAAGAAGCCCATGGGGAATAGAGCTCCCGTTCGATAAAGATTATGTCCTCTATGTATGGTTCGATGCTCTTATAAATTATCTGTCGGGAGTAGAGAAAAACCTTGATGATCTTTGGCCGGCTGATTTCCATATGATAGCCAAGGATATATTGCGGCATCATGCGGTATACTGGCCGATAATGCTCAAAAGCGCCGGATATAAAATGCCTGAAACCGTTTTTGCGCACGGTTGGTGGAAGATGGATGGCGAAAAAATGTCAAAATCCAAGGGAAATATAGCCGATCCCGTAAAACTTGTCGAAAAATACGGCATTGACCCCGTGCGTTATTTCCTGATAAAAGCCGTAAATTTAGGCTTAGACGGAGTTTTTAGCGAAGCCGCGTTAGTTTCCGTATATAACACCGATCTTGCCAATGATCTGGGAAATTTATTGAACAGAACACTCACCATGGTGGAGAAATATTTTGACGGTATAACTCCTTCTCTTCCTTCGGATCCCGGATGCGGCGAACAGCTTAGAAGAAGTGAAATATTAAATAACGAAGTAGGTGATTTTTTAAAAAAAACATATGATCTTATGCTGTCTAGGGAACTTCCTTTAAAGCAAGTTCTTGACGAAATGATGAGGGTCATAAACAAGGCAAATAAATACATAGAAGAATCCGCGCCGTGGAAGTACTCGAAAGAGGGGAAAATAGAGGCCGTAAAACTTATAATATGGGATCTTTTGAACATATTGAAAGATGTGGCGATAAGAATAAAGCCTTTTATGCCGACTACAGCAGATAAAATGAAAGAACAGCTTGGACTTAGGGATACCGACCTTGACAGTGAAGACGCCGGACTTGACGTGAGAAAGTTTCCATCCGGAATTAAAATATCTAAAGGCGAACCGCTTTTTCCGAGAATTGAAACTGTGAGCAGTGAACAGTGAATAGTGAATAGTGAATGGGGAGCAGTGTTTGGGGAAGGGGGAATGGGACTTTCTAACCTGGTTAACGCAGCCAGGTAAAAGATTTGGTTTTATAATAACCTGGCAGCTTTTTAACCAGGTTAGGCATTTCTATTTTTACCAGGGGTCAGGCGAATCACGGATTATCAACTCTACGAGGAACTTTAATATGCAGCTAGTAGACACTCATTGTCATTTGGATCTTTCCGATTACAAAGATGACCTAGATGAAGTATTAGGCCGAGCCCGCCGGGACGGAGTTGTTCGTTTGATCGTGCCAGGGATCAGCATTTCAAGCAGCCAAAAAGCTATAGAACTTTCTCAAAAGTACCCCGAAATATACGCCGCTTGCGGTATACATCCGCATGAAGCCGATAAAGTAGCGGATGGCGATATTGATCTCCTTAAAACATTAGCCGAGAGTCGGGATAAAGTGGTCGCTATAGGGGAGATAGGATTAGACTATTACAGGAAATTTTCGTCCAAAGAAAATCAAAAAACATTGTTCAAAAATGTTCTGAAAATAGCCAAAGAATTGGACCTAGCGGTAATCCTGCATAATCGCGATGCCGGAGAAGACTTTGTAAATATCCTGAAAAACTCCGGACCCGGTCTAAAGGGAGTTGTACACTGTTTTTCGGGAGACAAAGCTATGCTTAATGAAATACTGGAAATGGGTATGTATGTATCATTTGCCGGAAGCATAACATTTGAAAAGGCGGATGAAGCTAGAGCCCTCGCTAAGCAAGTGCCTCCCGAGAAATTACTTTTAGAGACTGATTCGCCGTATATAACACCGCGTCCTTTTAGAGGAAGACGTAATGAACCGGCATATGTTAAATATTTGACGGAGGTATATAAAGATCTTTATGGTCTCACTGCCCGGGATATAGCCCGTATAACTACTCATAACGCGAATGATCTCTTCAATCTCGGACTTGAAAAAATGTCCGCGATTACGTACGCTATCCGTGATTCACTGTATGTTAACCTTACCAATAGATGTACTAATAGATGTACATTCTGTGCGAGGCAGACATCCGACTATATTAAAGGGCATAATTTAAAAATAGACTCAGAGCCTACTGCTCAGGAAATAATAAAAGCCATCGGGGATGTCTCCCATTATAAAGAGATCGTCTTTTGCGGATACGGAGAACCCACTTTACGGATCAAAACAGTAAAAGAAATAGCTTCCCATATAAAAAAAGAAGGCGGGAGAACGCGTCTTACGACCAACGGGGAAGGAAATCTCATAAATTCAAGAGATATCACCGGAGAACTTAAGGGGCTTATTGATAGTGTAGCAGTTAGTCTGAACGCGCCGAACAGTATTGAGTATAATAAATTGTGCGATCCGGTCTATGGAGAAAAGACTTACGCGTCCATACTGGAATTCATCAGAGGGTGTAAAAGATCCGGGATAGATGTTGAGATAACATGTCTGGATATTATAGGAGAAGACGGGGTTAAAAAATGCCGCGATATCGCCGAAAGTATGGGAGCAAGTTTCAGAATGAGAAAAATGGGATTTGCGGGTTAGATCTTATGGTGAATAGTGAATGGTGAATGGCAAAACTCTCGCAAAGACAGACTCTCTCCGTCATTGCGAGGAGCGGAGCGACGAAGCAATCTCTTACGAATCACGAATCACGAAATAGTAAGAGAATGAGATTGCTTCACTCACTGCGTTCGTTCGCAATGACGAAGGGAATTTATGAAGTATGAAACAATGCGATGGAAGAACAATAAACTTGAGCTTATAGACCAGAGGAAGCTGCCGGATGCGGTGAAATATGTAAAATGCGCCACGGATAAAGATGTTTATTGCGCTATAAAAAATATGACGGTAAGAGGAGCTCCTGCTATAGGCGTTACCGGCGCGTATGGCGCGTATCTTGGTATAAGAAATGTTAAGACGAAGGACAAAGAGGTATTCCGCGAAAAACTCGATAAAGTAATAACATTTTTGGATTCCGCGCGTCCTACGGCCAGAAATTTATTCTGGGCGCTTGATCGGATGAAAAATGTATCCGAAAACAATATAAAAAAACTTACCGTATCTCAAATAAAAGAAAAACTTTTAAAAGAAGCGCATAATATCCTGAAAGAAGATATTACGTTATGCAAAAAAATTGGAGAGAACGGCAGAAAGTTATTTCAGAAAAAAGTATCTATTCTTACGCATTGTAACGCGGGTGCTTTAGCCACTGCCGGGTACGGAACAGCTCTTGGGGTGATATTTTCTTCGAGGAAAAAGATAAAAATGGTATATGCGGATGAGACTCGGCCCCGTCTTCAAGGCGCTCGTTTGACGGTATGGGAACTTACGAAGAACAATATACCAACAACATTGATATGCGACAATATGGCCGCGTCTTTGATGGCAAAAGGCGAGATAAATGCTATCGTTGTCGGCGCTGACAGGATAGCGGCTAACGGTGATACTGCCAATAAAATAGGGACGTACAGTCTGGCGGTATTAGCAAAATATCATAAGGTGCCTTTTTACGTAGCCGCGCCTTTTTCAACATTTGACCTTACTCTCAAAAACGGAAAAGGTATACTGATAGAAGAAAGGGATGCGGCGGAGGTTAAAAAAATAGGGAATAGTTTTATAACCGTTAAAAGTGTAAAGGTAAAAAACCCTGCCTTTGATGTAACCCCGGCAGAACTTATAACGGCGATCATTACCGAGCGCGGAGTAATTGAGAAGCCGACGCGGTCGAAAATAAAGGTCAAGGGTAGGGGCGAATAATTATTCGCCCCCATTAAATGATCATTTATTATAAAAACCAGATAGGGCGAAAGATTTTTCGCCCCTACATTTTTATTTTTACTGGAAATTAAAAATTATGAAAGAATTACAGATCATTGATCACATACGGAAGCGCGCGGGGAAACCTGCGGGAAGGGTAAAACTAGGGATCGGGGATGACTGTGCTGTCATACAATACTCCAGGGATAAATATCTTCTATGGGCCCAGGATATGCTTGTGGATGGTACGCATTTTGAGTTAGGGAAAGAGGATCTTAACTTGATAGGGAGAAAAGCTGTTAGTGTTAATATCAGCGATATTGCCGCCATGGGAGGCGTGCCCGAGTACATTACGGCGGCAATAGGAGTGCCCGGATCCCTTCGGGCAAAGGATATTCGGAAAATATATAACGGAGTCTTCGATGTATGCAATGAATACGGCATTAAGGTGGTCGGTGGAGATACAAATAGATCAGAAAAACTTGTCATAGATGTTTCTATCATAGGTTTTGTAGAGAAAAGCCGTCTTGCAACACGTTCCGGAGCAAAAAAAGGAGATGTTGTATTTATAACAGGGCCTGTTCGTGACGGAAAAAAAGAACACCTTACTTTTACTCCGCGCTTGAAAGAGTCATGTTTTCTTACAAAGCGTTACAAAATAAACGCCATGATAGACGTCTCTGACGGGATAGCAATGGACATATATCGTATATGTTCCGAAAGCCGTGTTGGATGCGTGTTAGAGGAAGATAAAATACGCTTATCTAAACAACTTAAGCTTAAAGACGCTTTATATTATGGTGAAAGTTTTGAACTTTTATTTACTATGAGTTCGGTTGAAGCCGATAGATTAATAAAAAAGAGCGAAGATAAGAAGACTAATTGTTTTAGAATAGGTAATATAGTGGAGAGAAAAAACGGCATAAAAATGATCTGGAAAGACGGAAAGATCGGGAAATTAGAAGTACGAGGATATAGGCATGTTAGACCATAGACCATAGACCATAGACCAAAGACCATAGACAAGAGACTTATATTGACCGATGTGTAAATAAAGGACTTGTTGTCATTCCAAGCGGGATGACAACATCTAGAGAAAGGCATACTTTGTGAGATAACATGAATACGGAAATAGTGATCACGCATTCTCCGGAAGAGACTATAGAACTTGGGGAACGTGTATCTAAAACACTTAAAAAGGGCGATTTTATCGCGCTTTCTGGGGACTTGGGTGCCGGTAAGACCATGTTTGTAAAAGGTTTGGCTAAAGGGCTTGGTGTGCGGGACTATATGTATGTGAACAGTCCGTCGTTCGTGATAATAAAAGAATATAACGGGGACAAAGATCTTTATCATTTTGATGTTTATCGTCTGGAAGAAAAAAGTTTTTCCGAGACCGTCGATTATAGAAGATATTTTTACGACGAAGGAATAACCGTGGTCGAATGGGCGGAAAAGATCAAGGATCTTCTACCGGAAGAGTATTTAGGAGTGAAGATCGAGCATATTGCGGAGAAAGAGAGACGGTTTGAATTTGAAAGGGTCAAAGTTTTCTAACCTGGTTAATCGTGCCAGGTAAATTATTTGATGTTATTATAACCTGGCAGCTTTTTAACCAGGTTAGGCATTTTTATTTATGAACTACGAACTCTGAACTATTAACTAAATTATGAAA
>JBDRBI010000112.1:0-2244 GCA_043822885.1 Candidatus Omnitrophota bacterium | reverse complement strand
TTTTTTACCGACCGTAACCGGAGCTATTAATATTGTGCCCACGCCTATAAAAGCGCCGTCTTCTATGACAGTTTTATTTTTATTTTTCCCGTCATAATTGGCGGTTATAACTCCGGCGCCTATGTTAACATTTTTACCTATGACGGCATCTCCGATATAAGAATGATGTTTTATCCGCGTTCCTTTACCGATTTCTGCCCTATTAAGTTCCACGAAATTTCCTATTTCTACATCATCAGCTATTCTAGTTCCCGGTCTTAATCTTGCGAAAGGCCCTATTTGACATCTTTCTCCGATAAGGACATTCCCTTCAATAACAGTATTCGGGAATATCACGGTATCCTTCTTTATCTCAGCGGTTTCGTCCACATACGTTGTTTCCGGATCCACTATAGTGACGCCATCTTCCATTAAACGCTCAATTGTCGAATATTTTATTATTTTGTTCACTTCGGCTATTTCTTTCCTTGAATTTATACCTATCGCTTCTTCCTGAGAGCATTTTACGTAAGCGATCTTTTCCCCGTTATCCGTAAATATTTTTATAATATCCGTTAAATAAAATTCTTTTTTTTTGGAGTTTTTTTCTATCTTTCCGATAAAATTCACGAGATCTTCTTTTTTAAAACAGTAGGTCCCGGTGTTTATTTCTTTTATCTTCTTTTGATCTTCGCCCAGATCTTTTTCTTCGACGATCCTCTCGATCTTTCCTTCTTTATCCCTTATTACTCTGCCGTAAGAGAACGGATCTTCTTTTTCGCATACCAGCATTGTACAGGAAACTTTCTCCTCGCAATGCTTCTTTATCATGCTATTTATGATCTTTCCGTTTATCAGCGGCGCGTCGCCGCAAACGACAATAACCGTCTCTGCTTCTTTCCCAAGTTCTCTTATCCCGGTTCTAACGGCATCTCCGCTTCCCAACAGTTCTTCCTGAATGGCAAAACGTACACCCTGAACGCATTCCCGGATCTTTTCTTTTTTATATCCCGCTACGATAACTACATCTTTTACGCCGGCATTTTTCAAATTAAAGATCACTCTATCCAGAATGGTCTTTGACCCGATCTTATGAAGCACTTTGGGAATATCCGTCTTCATTCTTGTGCTGGCGCCTGCCGCGAGCACTATAGCCGTGATCTTATTCATATTTGTTCCGTGATTGAAATTACTTCTCTTCTTCCTCCGGCCCCTCTTTCCATCCCGCACCACTTTGTCATTGCTAACCCCGCGCCACTTTGTCATTGCGAATCCCGCGCCACTTTGTCATTGCGAATCCCGAAGGGATGAAGCAATCTCTTTTGTGGATTGCTTCGCTTCGCTCGCAATGACGGAGTTAAGATCGTCATTGCTAACCCCGTGCCACTTTGTCATTGCTAACCCCGTGCCACTTTGTCATTGCGAATCCCGAAGGGATGAAGCAATCTCTTTTAGGGATTGCTTCGCTTCGCTCGCAATGACGGAGTTAAGAATCCTCAATTCCTGCGAAGCCCTACCAGCTAGCGGTTTCTTATAAGGGCGAAGCAGAATGGCTGGCGGGCAAGGGCTCGAACCTTGACAAGCAGCTCCAAAAGCTGCGGTGCTACCATTACACTACCCGCCAACACGATCAGAAATATTATAAGCTATAGTTCTATGTCGGACTCGTCTTCTTTTATCAGCTCTTCTCTCTTTTCGATCGGGGCGGCTTTTTCCGGAACGGGTTCCGGTGTTTTTTGCGGAGCTGCTGCTGCTTTTTCCGCTCTTTCTTCTTTTACTTCGCTATGTCCTTCCGATGCTTTGTAAGCTTCGAGGATCTTATCTTGAATATAGACACGACATTCCTGTGTTATCGGATGCGCGATATCCATATGCCCCGTACTATGACCTTCTTTGTGGTCTTCATGCGTCATCACCGGTTGAGCCGGAATGCTTCCGCCGCATTGATTGCAATGCTTGCTCCCTACAACATTTTTGTACTGGCATTTAGGACAAGCTGTTACAGCTTTTCTCGAAGGCATTGCCACGAAAAGCCCATTATTTCCCTGTATTATCTTTACGTTGCGCACAACAAACCAGTCGTCAAACGTCATCGTGGCGAAAGCTTTGAGTTTGCCGTCCCGACTTTCGGTAGGGAATATCCTGACCTCCGTAATCTTCATGGTCCTCTCCTTTGTTGTTTAGAGGCTGGAGAGCAGATGTAAGGAGTTAGATTCTCCTTCTCATATCCTCGCGTTCTACACGCTCTTCTTTCCCCCTTGCCTC
>JBDRBI010000111.1:0-5842 GCA_043822885.1 Candidatus Omnitrophota bacterium | reverse complement strand
CGGCGCCGGATGTGATACATTTTCGTATCTTATAAAAGAAGCAAAAAAACGTGATATCTCCGTTCATGCCTGGATAAACTTATTGAGCATAGCGCAAAATGAAAAAGCTAATATCGTAAAGACTTTCGGGAAAAGCGTCCTTACACTGGACCAGCACGGAAAAACTTCCATGAAAGACGTGAAAGACCCGCTGGATAAATATTATATCCGTGAAGATCAGATCTTTCTGGAACCGGGAAACGCTAATGTAAGAAAATATCTTTCTAATATCGCGGGTGAAGTAGTTAAAAAGTATCCGGGTCTTAGCGGCCTGCATCTTGATTACATAAGGTATCCCTCGGTCGTACCTTTCATACCGGGATCACGTTTTACTTCTCACGGATTGAGTTACGGATATGACGAAGGAAATCTTGCCTCATTCAAAAAGACCTACGGTGTAGACATTATATCGGATAAATATTCCAGACAGAATTTTCTTTTGTGGGACTCTTTTAGAAGAAATAATGTGACATCTCTTCTAAGGGATATTTCAAAAAAAGTACGTGGGATAAACCCCGAACTAAAGATATCCACGACTATTATGCCGTCGATCGAAAGAACATATCTTACTACACTTCAGGATTGGACCTTATGGTTAGACGAGGGGTATACCGATTATGTGGTGGCAATGAATTATACCGACGATGATCGTCTCTTCGCTTTTTATACAAATTCTATTATATCTCAAAGAGATCCAAAAAGCATTATGGTAGGTGTAGGTCCGTATTTACTGAAAGATATGCCTGATGTTCTGTATAAGGAACTCGGATCGCTCTTAAAAACACCCGCTTCGGGGATAGTGCTGTTTTCTTACGATGATATCTCCGGTAACGCCAACCTGCAGAAATTTCTCACCGAAAACTTTAATAAAAAATAGATTGCTTCGGTCCTTCGGACCTCGCAATGACGGAAGTTTGTCATTGCGCCTGCCCTCCGAAGGGGGAGCGAATGAAATGAGCGAAGCAATCTCATTCTTTACAATTCGTACATCGGTCAAACTAGACCTTTTAACCTTTTAACTTTTTAACCTTTAAACTCTCCTACTCCTGTTCGCTATGAAAAATATTGAAAAACATCTCGATAGGTCCCGCGGCTTTTCTTAAACGGTTCATTACCGCGTATCCTAACCCTTTTTCTTCTATACCTTCGGCAATTATAATATCAACTTCTTCTTCATCAAATTCACGCAAAATACTGAAAAGTCTGTAAGCGCATATGCGTCCGTCTTTTTCGGGTCCGAGCACTTTCACGTTCGATCCCTTATATTTGTACTCATGCTCCTGTTTCGCCATTATGCCGAACGTTTTCTTCTGTTCTTTGATCTTAGACACATACGATAGGACCTTTTCGGTTTGATTTCCCGTATTCGGCACCAAAATTATCTTGGCACACGGTGAGTAATGCGTAGGATACTTGCCGGGAGACTTTTCGCTGTGCCATGTCTCCGGCGGGATATTTGTTTTTTTTGCTATTTTAATAAGGTCTTCTACGCTTGTCGCTCCGGGTCTCAAAATATTTACCTCGTCGCCTATAACCTCTATGACCGTCGACTCTACGCCTATTTCGGTCTTCCCTCCGTCTAATATCATATCGATCTTTCCTTCAAGATCGTTCAGAACATGTTTGGCTTTTGTCGGTGAAGGTCTGGAAAAAAGATTAGCGGACGGCGCCGCTATGGGTACACCCGCGGCATTTATCAACTCCCTCGCTATGGCGTTCGACGGCATACGTATGGCCACGGTATCAAGTCCCGCGGTTATGATGTCGGGCACCAGAGATGTCTTCTTTAATACTATGGTCAAAGGCCCGGGCCAGAATCTGTCGACTAATTTATATACAAGCGGAGACGCTTTTTCCGTAAGCTTAGAAAGATCCTCTATTTTAGATATGTGTACGATGATAGGATCATCAAGAGGCCTCTTTTTCGCCTCAAAAATACCCGCGACAGCTTTAGGGTCGGTCGCGTCGGCGCCCAGGCCGTAAACGGTCTCCGTAGGAAAAGCAACAAGACCTCTATTGTTTATAACTTCCGCGGCTTGTCTAAGTATATCGTGATCAATATTATACGGGTCTATTTTCAGTACACGTGGTTTCATGATACGGTCCTTAGGTTAATTTTTTACCCGTCAATATTTCATAAGCTTCGACATACTTATCCCGTGTCTTATTCACGATAGCTTCGGGAAGCTCGGGGCCCGGAGGGGTCTTATCCCAATCAAGGCCTTCAAGATAATCTCTGACAAATTGTTTATCAAAACTTTTTTGAGCTCTTCCTTTTTCATAATCATCCTGCGGCCAAAATCTCGAAGAGTCGGGAGTAAGAGCTTCATCCATAAATATGACCTTGTCCCCAATTTTTCCGAATTCAAACTTTGTATCCGCTATGATGATGCCTTTCTCTCTAGCAAATTCACTCGCTTTGTTATAAAGAGCTATACTTTTTTGTTTTAAGTCTTCCAAAAGTTCTTCCGGAAACATGCCTTTAAGTTCCTCTTCCGACACGTTAATATCGTGTCCTTCCTCGGCTTTGGTCGAGGGTGTAAATATGGGCTTCTCAAGTTTTTCGGATTCCGTAAGCCCTTTAGGGAGTTTTATACCGCAGATAGATCCGTTTTTTTTATAATCTTTCCAGCCGGAACCGGAAAGATATCCCCTTACTATACATTCTATAGGAATGGGTTCGGCCTTCTTCACAAGCATTGATCTTCCTTTGATCACATCTTTATAAGGAGCTAATTCCGGGTAAAGCTTTAGGATCCGGTCAACATCAACGGTTATCATGTGATTTTCCGCTATATCCTTGGTAAAATCGAACCAAAACGAGGATATCATATTCAGCACTTTTCCTTTATCGGGAATACCGTTCGGCATGACCACATCGAACGCCGATATCCTGTCGCTGACGACAAAAAGAAGTTCCGATCCCAGATCGTATACATTGCGCACTTTACCTTTTCTGAATAAAGGTATTCCCGGTATATCCGGTGATAATATCGCTCCCATCTTATGCTTCCCTCCTTATTTTGCCGTTATTCTTTCTCTAAAACAGATACCGCAACATAGTTCCCGTGTTTCTTCTGTAATTCTTCTAACCGCTTTTTCTGATTATTCAATGTTTTCATGAGAGCATGCGGGGTATCAAAAACTTTTGTATGATAAATGTTCTTTATTCTCTCTATCTTGGATATTAGTTCGGGTATCCTAAGCTGGAACTGTTTTTCATAATGTTCTCTCTTATATTCTTTACCAAGGACTTCTTTAAACAGCTTCTTAAGATCTTCGTACTTTGGGATGTACCCTATCGGGGTTTTAATAGCCTCCGCTTCATCGTTCACCCTGAGCTCCATCCATTTAAGCCATACATGTTTGTCTTTTACTCCGTTCAGATATTTTCCGTTCTCGTCCTTAAGAAAATAATTAACGCAGAAAATAATCGGCTCTTTATCCACTCCTTCCACTATATCCAGATTGTTCTGTATATACCTTCCTATCGGTATGGATAAAAAGTCCAGGTTAGCCATAAGGTTAAAGGTCCTTACGCCTTCTTTTCCCAATGTAGCGGCGGTAGTCTCGGATTCTATGGTCGCGGCTTGAGAGAATATCCCGTGCGCCCAGTCAAAAGATTGGACTACAGGAACGCTCGTATCCGAATCACGCCCCCCGTATATTACACCGCCTATTTCTACTCCTTCGCCATTATGAAGGTTTTCATCGCAATTTTCAAGGTCTTCAAGCCGTATCGTATAACGCGCGTTCTTATGCGCGTATAATACTTCTTTATCATCCGGACCTTTCTTCTGAGGCGTCCAGTCCCCTGAAAAATTCGTACCGCTTTGAGGGTCCGGCCTTCCGTCATTCAGCCATCTGGGTTCGTTGTTTCTACCCTTAAGCACGTTAGAGAATATAACTTCTCTCGGAGTAGTTAATGCTTTGAATATCTCGGGATCCCCGTCATTATTAACGTCACATATGATCCCGAAAATACCTCTTTCGACATTGACCGCTCTTATTTTTTTACCGGAATTTCTTAAATACGCTATATCGTCGCCTACGATCGTCTCCCCCTCAAGCATAGCTGTGGCTGTTTTTCCGCAAGCGGAAGGAAAAGAACCCGTAAAGTATGTTTTTCTTTTCTTGTCTAAGCTATAAACACCCATTATGAACATATGTTCCGTCAGCCAGCCTTCTTCGGAAGCGCGTTTTATAGCTAACCTCATAGCAAGTTTTTTTAGCCCTACCGTGTTGCCCGCGTACTGCGTATTAGCGGAAAACACCATCTCTTCGGAAAGATCTATGTATACTCTGCGGTTATATACGTCAGTGCTTACCCCGTTCTCTACTTTTCCCGCGGTATGAACAAGTCTGAAAAACCGTTCTGAATCCCCTATATTGCAGAATTCATCATATCCGGTCCGGTACAAAAGACTTTCCGAATGACCTACATAGCTTGAATCCGTTATTTGCACGGCCGGAATGGCAAATTCTGAACGGGTGGGCCCTAAACAGAAAAAACACAAATACATTTCTTTCCCGACCATGGAGTTCTTCAAAAATCCATGTATCTCTTCTAATCCTTTTTCTCTGTCACATGATTTGATGTCAGACCCAAGAACTTCGTCCGGTCTTAATAGATATCTGGTATTGGCTTTGTCTCTGCCCTGATCATAATACCCGTCAAAATGTATGGTATGCCCTTTTATCCTAAGAGGCAGCTCTTCCTTGTTCTTGATGGCTTTTTTTCTGATATATTCGGAATCTTCCGTGGCGTCGCTTCTGACAAAAACCGAATCTGGATTACATAATTCCACGTACTTAGCCACGAAAGCCTGTAATTTGGGCTTCTTTATTTTTGTAAATTTTTCATAATTCTTCTCATCGAATTTTTTTCTCAATATATCCATTTCAATATCCTCCATCCCGTCTGTTTGTTGATCCTACCATTATTCTTGTGCATTCCTTCTCTCAGCCCTCTTTTTCAGACTCATAATATTACAACATAATCATATGCGTGTCAACATTCTAGAAGGATAGAAGCGAGCGAGTCCATAGTTATGAGTTCGGAGTTGGGAGTTGGGAGTGATTGACTGCTACTCAACATCCTTCATCCCTCGTCCTTCTTCCTTCTCGCCTCTCACTTCTTCCTTCTCGCCTCTCCCTTCTCGCCTCTATAAACACATCCCTCTTGACCCGCGTTCTCTTTGCCTATATAATTTACCTTGATCAAGTATTATACCAAAAGGAGCTATATATGAAAAAATCTGTCTCGATTGTCCTTATTGTCCTCCTATTCGCTTTTATAGTGTCGGGATGCTGCCGTTTTGACTCCTGCTCTCTCTTGGGAACGAATATCAGTGACTTAAAACAAGCCCGTTCCGAAGGAAAGTTTAAAATATTTGATGGGAAAATTTCCGATGTTTTTGATCAAGTAAAGACTAAACTTGAAAATAACGACCTTAAGATATATCAGATGAATAAAAAAGACGGGTACATGGTGATCATGGGCCTCAATAAGCAGGTCGACACCACCCGTGTCGGTATTTTCTTCGAGGATGCGGGGAATGATCAAACCAAGGTCACTTTAAGTTCTTTAAGCCACTCAGCTCTGGTGAAAATTGAAAAGATGCTCTTTTGAGAGTTTATAGTTCGTAGTGATTGACTGCTTCGTCATTGCGAGGAAGAGCACCGCGATGACGAAGCAATCTCAATAGACATAATAATTCATAGAGATTGCCGCGTCGCTACGCTCCTCGCAATGACGGGAGCGGGTGCCCGCAATGACGGGAGAGGTCGCCCGCAATGACGG
>JBDRBI010000110.1:0-4255 GCA_043822885.1 Candidatus Omnitrophota bacterium | reverse complement strand
GCGGAGTTTCTCCTAAAGCAACAAGATTGCCGTCTACACGATAATGCAGCGGCGTGTTCGCCCCGATATGCAGGTCCGACGCGTTATTTCGGGTCATAGCCACAAGTATTTTTTTAATATCGTCTATCATTGTTTTCCTTCCGTAGTTGATAGTTCATAGTTCGTAGTGTATTTAAAGCTATGCCCTATGCTCTATGCTCTATGCGTTTTTTCTGCAAGCTAAACTGTCCCTATTCCCCCAGCACTTTATTTTTTCCTGTTTTTTTTGCTCTATCCAGATATTTAAGTGTTTTAAGAAGCACTTCCGTTACGCCTTCTCCGTCAATGGGATTCTCCCCCACCCCTATGCTTGCGGTAATATTCCCTCCGGGAAACTTTATCTCCTCTATTTTTTTCCTTATGTTCTCGGCTATCTCTAAGCTCTCTCTTTTATTCTTTTCGGGAAGAAGCAGACCAAATTCATCAAAATCATTTCTTGCTACTTTACCTACGGGTGGGACTTTTTGAACGAGTATGTCCGCTACTTTTTTAAACAAGGTCTCTACGGCGTCCTCTCCGTTATCGTCCTCATACTTCTTACAGTTATCAATATTTATGACCACCAGAGAACAGGGTCTCTGATAATATTGAGCTCTCTTTATTTCCTCGGCCATACATTCTTTCAGATATGAGAAGGTATAAAGGCCTGTGATCCTATCAATTACTTCACGGCTGTTTGTTTCTTTTTCATTCTTTCTTATCTTGGCGACCATCACATTTATGCTGTTCGCGATATCCCCCAGCTCATCCTTTCTTGATATGGCCGATAAAGACAGTCCCGCTTGACTTTTCCCGCTCGCAATTTTTTTCATCTCATTGGCCATATCAATGACCGGCAGTACTACGTTTCTTGCCAACAAGTATCCCATCCAGGATATCCACAAAGAGAGTATTACCATAACTGATATCTGTACCATCTCTCTCTCCATTTCGGGAAAAATATAGTTCGCCACAAAATAAGCCATACTGAGAAGAGGAATTATAGACATAAGAGAGAACGCTATCAAGAGTTTCTGTCTTATGCTCTGTTTTTCAATTGACAAGTCATTTAAAAATCCCATAACAGTACCTCCAAAAAGACAAAGATCAGTCTCTTTATTTTTAAGCCTACTCAACCCAATAAGAATACCTAATGCAGTCGTAAAAGTCAAAAAACCAGGTTTATTTTTTTTTACTTTGAGCATTCGTGATAGTTTAGCTTGCATAAAAAACGCAAAGAGTATAGAGCATAGCTTTAAAGTTAGAGTGAAGCGGCCGAAAACGAAATGTCCAGGGTAAATGAGGTCGCCCTCTTTGCTTAGCTAAGCAAAGCAGTAAGGTTTAGGAATAACGATTTTTATTTCTACGGCGCTATGCACCATGCTCTATGCCCTATGCACTTCATGTGAGCTGCTCTATCGGGAAAATTCAGCCTCTTCAAACTCTCTCCTTAGCCAGTCCTTTTTCGTATTCGTTCTAATGTGCTCCCACGGCAATACGTCATTTATATCATAAAGCTTACCCGCATATTCTTGCATGTTCATGCCCTTATTGCGAAAGGCGTCCTCCCATACTTTAACGTCAAAGAATTCGGTCCATCCATCCATTTTGGCGCCGTTTTTCCATGCCTCGTATATGACATCACCCACTTTTCTCTCCGCCCGGGATAAACAACCCTCCAAGATAGATTGATCAATATTGGAGAACTCTACTGTGACTTTTTTTGTTTTTCCGCGGAAAAGTCCTTCCCTTATCTCCGCAAGATCCTTTTTATCCTTCATACCAAGCCATTGCATCGGTGTATGCGCTTTCGGCACAAACGCGTTCACACTTACTTTTATCTCCGCGGGAGAAGAAGTAACTTCTTTTTTCAGCACTGAAAGTTCTCTCGCGAGTTTCATTATTTGATCCGCTTCATTTTCTTTTTGAAAAGAGAATCCAACTATAAAATACAGCTTCAGCCTTCTCCATCCATGTTTAAAAGCTTCATACGCGCAGCGGCAAAGAACCTCGACATCTACCTCTTTTGCCAGATCTTTCCGCAATTTTTCATCCGTTGACTCCACCGCGAATGTGAGCCCTGCTTTTTTTATGGCCGCTATCATTTCAGGAAGTTCATAAAAAGCCTTATCTATCCTCAATGAAGGGATAGAGATACCTACCCCTTTATCTTTAAAATACCCTGTCAATGTTCGGACCAGATCCGCAAGATACGGATAATTAACGCTCGAAAGAGAAAGAAGCGACACTTTTTCGTATCCGGTTCTCTCGTATGCTTCCTTCAGTATCTGTCTCACTTTTTCAGGCGATCTTAAGCGCACAGGCCTGTTTATAGCGCTTGCCTGACAAAAACGGCATTTATTCGGACACCCTCTCATTATCTCTACCGCTATTCTGTCCTGCACGATATTAACCAACGGAACAAGCTGTTTAGTCGGATAATAGGCGTTTTCCAGATCTTTAACAAAAGCTCCTTTTATTTCTACGAGAACATCTTTTTCCTTAGACTTAAGTCCCATAAATTTTTCATTTTCATACTCCGCCTCATAAAGAGAAGGCACATACACTCCCTCTATTTTTGAAAGTTGTTTAAGAATAGATCTTCTGTCCTTTCCTTCTTTTTTGCTTATCCTATACACGTCAATAAAGGTCTGAATGACTTCTTCTCCATCCCCGATTACGACCGCGTCAAAAAAAGGACTCATCGGCTCGGGATTATAACAACACGCTCCGCCCGCGATAACAATGGGCTCTTCCTCTTTGCGTTCTTTAGAGAGAAGAGTAACTCCTCCTAAATGAAGCATATTGAGAACATTTGTGTAGGTAAGCTCATAACACAAAGAAAACCCGACAACATCGAACTTGTTCATAGGCCGCTTTGTTTCCAAACTAAACAGCTTCATGTCATTATCCAAAAGCTCTTTTTCCATATCGATCCAAGGCGCGAACACTCTTTCACAAAGGGCATCTTCCCTTTCATTAATAAGGTGATACAATATCTTTAATCCCAGATAACTCATGCCTATCTCATAAGTATCAGGATACGCAAGCACTATAGAAGTTCTATTGGGGTTGTGTTCTTTAACGACACTATTGGTCTCACACCCGATATATCTCCCCGGCTTACGCACCCGGCTCAGTATGTCTTTCAATTTGTCATCCATTTTTAGCTCGCGATTGTTAAAACATAAATCGTCATCCCGGAACTCCGGATATAATCCGGAGGATCCGGAATCTAATAAAAACTATTTTTAAGTCATCCCGGGTCTTCGCCCGGGATGACCGTTGTTATTCCCCCTACTTCGCTCTCCTACTCACACTCAAAAGAAGTCCCGCTCCGATAAAGGTCACTATCGTGTTTGACCCGCCGTAACTGATCGCCGGAAGAGGGAGCCCGACGACAGGCATAAGACCTATTGTCATCGATATGTTCACGATAACTTGAAACGCGATCAAAGTAACTATACCGATAGCTATAACTTTCCCGTGCACATCATTTATTTCCTCCGCGATCTTTATCCCCCGGATCATGATGATCGCGTACAAAACGATCAGCATTACAGCTCCCACATAACCCCATTCCTCTCCTACTACGGAGAATATAAAATCGGTATGCCTCTCGGGTAGAAATTTCAGATAAGACTGAGTGCCGTTGAGCCATCCTTTTCCAAAGAGCCCTCCGGACCCTATGGCGATCTTAGATTGGATTATCGTGTACCCCGCACCCAAAGGATCCAGATCCGGATTAAGAAAAACCATAAGACGATTTTTCTGATAATCTTTAAGCAGATGCCAAAGTATCGGCATGCTCAAAAGCCCCATTCCGAAGACAGTCAATATGTGCTTGACCCTTGCCCCGCATATGAAAAGCATAGAAAGCGCGATCGGAACAAGCACACAGGCCGTTCCAAGATCCGGCTGCAAAAATATCAGAAAGATTGACGGCGCTACCAATAAAAGAGCTCTTATAAAAAATTTTCCTTCTTCGACCCTTTCTCTTCTTTCTCCTATGAAAAACGCCAAAGCCAATATTATGGTTATTTTGACGAACTCTGAGGGCTGCAAAGATATGGGCCCTAACTCCAGCCATCTTCGAGCTCCGTATCTTTCTCCTCCGAACAATAAAAGAAAAATAAGAGCCGCTATATTCAGTCCATACGCGAAATACGCGTAGTTCAATATACGCAAATAATCCGTATTGGCCAGGACAAAAAGAATAAGCATTCCCAAAAGCACC
>JBDRBI010000109.1:0-9102 GCA_043822885.1 Candidatus Omnitrophota bacterium | reverse complement strand
TCACACATCACACATCACACATCACACATCACACATCACACATCACACATCACACATCACACATCACACATCACACATCACACATCACACATCACACATCACACATCACACATCACACATCACACATTACACAGTCTCTCTATCCCCTAGAATTTATACTTCACTTCATCCTTCGGCACATTACAGTCTATAAAATTGTAACCTATTCCCGCAAGTCCGGGTTCTATACCCTTAAAACGGTTCTGCACGGCCGGGGTCGCGTATGGAAAGAACAAAAACGTATAAGGCGCGTCCTGCGCTATTTTAAGATGCACATTACGGTATATCTCTCCCCTTTTCTCCTGATCGAATTCCCTGCGTCCCTCTTCTATTAATCTATCGACCTCTTCGTTAGAGTATGACACAAAGTTTAACCCCCCTTCGATAGATGAAGCGGTATGCCAAACGGCATAAATGTCCGGATCTACCGGAATAGTCCAGCCTAAAAGAACAACCTGAAAATTCTTTTTATCGATGAACTGGTCTAAGAACGCCGACCAGGCTATGACCATGACCTCCGCTTTAATGCCTAATTTTGCCCATTGTTGCTGTACTATGGTAGCTGTATCTTCTCTTACCTGATTGCCCTGATTTGTGGCTATCTTAATATAAAATTTTCTCCCGTCTTTTTCAAGTATACCGTCCCCATCACTATCATACCATCCTGCCTCTCTGAGAAGCAGTGCTGCTTTCATCGGATCATAATTATAAGCGGGCGCCGCGTCATCGTAATAAGGGGTCCCTTTAAAAAAAGGTCCCGTACAGGATCCTCCCAGACCCAAAAGTACCGTTCTGATTATTTCCTCTTTATTTATGGCATAACTCAAAGCCTGCCGCACCCTTACATCTTGAAATAAAGGATCTTTCTGATTGTACCCTATATAAGTGTATGACCTTGCCAGATATTTATATTTTTCCATCCTTTTCGTAAATTCAGGCGTCTCGCTTCTGTATATGAATTGATAAGGATTCAGGTCCATCTGATCTATACTTCCCGATACAAGTTCAAGAAATTGGACGTTTTGATCCGGAATGATCCTGTAAACATACCTTTTAATAAAAGGCATATGTTCAAAATAATCTTCATTAGCTTCAAGTATGATATATTCGGCTCTTTTCCAGATCGAAAACTTATACGGTCCTGTACCTACCGGGTTCGTAGCGTAAAAAGACCTTTGCAGTTCGATCTCATCTTTAAAAAGATGTTCGGGAATAATACCCATACCGAACTTTGAGAGCGCCGGAGCGTAAGGTGAAGAATATAAGAATTGTATTGTATGTTCATCCAGGACCTTTATGTCGTTTATATCCGAATAACTCGATATATAAGGACATGCCGCTGCCGGATCCAATATTTTTTTATACGTGAACAGGACATCTCTTGCTGTAAAAGGTTTTCCGTCATGCCATGTTACGTTTTTTCTTAAATTAAACGTTATGGATAGGCCGCCGTCTTTTATCTCCCAACTTTCGGCCAGATCACCCGTTACCTCAAGGTCCTTGTCTATTTTAGTAAGGCCGTTGTAGATAAAACCGCATATGGAACTTGAAGTGGAATCATCCGCAAAAAAAGGTATTAAAATACGCGCATCAGAAATACCCGAAGACACATAAACATCACGGCTTTTTCCCGGATCTTCTTCGGCATCCAGAGGGAAAAGACTTATGATAAACATTACCGCGATAAAAAAGGCCACTTCCTTTTTTAAAGGCAGTGACCTTTTAAAAATATTTGTTGATCTTTTGATTTTTACCACGAATAGACCTGTTTACTGCTGGCTTATCGGGCTTTCTTCCGCTTCAGCCGGCGCTTCTGTTTGAACGGTTTCCTGAGACGCGGGACTTACCGCTTCGGCCTCTTTTTGTTCAGGCACAACAGTTGTTGTTTGCGTAGTAGTCACGGGCATATTCGGGAAACGTACTCTGTCAAAAACAGATTTACCTCGTCTTGCGGTGATCATACCGAGAGCCAAAGAGGTCAACAAAAAGACTATCGCGCTGACTGTCGTAGCTTTTTTGAGTATTTTAGGCGTTTGTGTGCCGAATATCGACTGCGCTGATTCTCCGCCAAAAGTTTCGGTTAATCCGCCTCCCCTTCCGGCTTGAAGTAAAATGGTCGCTATTAATATCAGACACACGGTAATATGTATAACTATAAGCGAAATAAACATTTTTAATCCTTTTGTTCGCCTCCGTAAAGGCGTGATGTTTTTTTGACCAGATCCACGAAACTTTCAACCTTAAGGCTGGCTCCGCCTATTAATCCCCCATCTATATCTTTTTCGGACATAAGCTTTTCAATATTATCGGGTTTGACGCTTCCTCCGTATAGTATACGCCTTGTAGCTGAAAAAGTCTCAGAAAAAAGTTCTCCCAGAAGTTTTCTTATGGCCGCATGAACTTCCTGCGCTTGTCCCGGGGTCGCGGTCTTTCCCGTACCAATGGCCCATACCGGTTCATACGCAACGACTAAAGTATCTAAATATTCTTCGTTAAACCCTTCTAAGCCGCCCGTGATCTGCTTTTTGACGATCTCTAATGTCTTGCCTTCTTCACGCTGTTCTAATGTCTCTCCCACACACATTATGGGAACAAGACCTTTCTCAATGACCGCTTTTATCTTGGCATTAACGCTCTTATCCGTTTCACCGAACAAGCCGCGTCTTTCAGAATGACCTATGATAACGTATTTACATCCTATACTTTTAAGCATCCCGGCGGATATTTCCCCCGTATATGCACCTTCTTCTTCCCAGTGACAGTTTTGCGCGCCGAGAGCTATCTCACCGTCATTGAGCATCTCTCCCACATCACTTAAGTTAGTAAAGGGAGGACATATAACGATATCCACATTGTTTGTATCAAAAACTGAACGCTTTATCCCGTTAGCAAGCTCGATAGCTTCGCTAACATCCTTATACATCTTCCAATTCCCCGCTATCATCGGTCGTCTCATGAAAACTCCAATCTAGGTTATATTCTTCCTATCTCTTCCTCTATACCCTTTCTGTCATTCAGACTGTGTCGCAACTACCAATATGTCTTTGCGAGGGAGTGAAACGACCGAAGCAATCTGTATAATGGACATATACTCCCAATAAATTGTGCATATACCCCTTAAAAAGGATTGCCGCGCTCACTACGTTCGCTCGCAATGACATTGCGACACAGTCTGATTGCGAGGGCGCTTTAGCGCCCGAAGCAATCTCATCAAGCCTACGGGGATTGCTTCGTCGCCTCCGGCTTCTCGCAATGACGGAGAACGCCCTTTAGCCTTTCTCTCACTCGTCTTCCAACGCCTCAATCCCGGGAAGTTCTTTCCCCTCAAGGTATTCCAATGAAGCTCCGCCTCCGGTGGACATATGAGACATCTTGCTCCCTAATTTCAGCTGATTCACCGCGGCTGCCGTATCTCCCCCGCCTATAACGGTAACGGCATCAAGCGTCGACATTACTTTTGCCAACTGCTTTGTCCCCTTCATGAACGGTTTCATCTCAAAAAGACCCACAGGCCCGTTCCACACTATGGTCTTGGACTCTTTTATTACCTTGCAGTAACTCTTTATGGTTTCCGGACCTATATCCAGTCCTATCCACCCGTCCGGTATATGTTCCTTTACGATCCTCAGTCTGGCACGGGGTTTAATTTCCCTCGCGACCACATGATCTTGCGGAAGAAAGATGCTTACGCCTTTTTCTTTGGCGAGATCGAATATCCTCTTTACCGTTTCTGCCATTCCGTCTTCCACTCTGGAGGCGCCCACACCTTTAAGCCGGGATTTAAGGAACGTATACGCCATAGCTCCGCCTATAAGAAGATGATCTATTTTGTCCAGCATATTCTCGATCAAAGGGATCTTATCGGAGACTTTGGCTCCTCCCAGTATCAGACAGAAAGGCTTCTCGGGTGATTTAGTGACTTTATCAAAATATTCTATTTCCTTGCTTACAAGGAAACCCGCCGCGCTCGGAAGAAATTTCGTAACACCTACCGTTGAAGCGTGGGCCCTATGACAAGTACCGAAAGCGTCTTCGATAAATATGTCCCCCAAAGATGCCAAACGCTTGGCAAACTCTTCATCGTTCTTTTTTTCTTCTTTATGGAACCTCAGATTCTCAAGAAGTATTACATCCCCTTCTTTCATCTCTCCGACGGCTTTTTCCACTTCTTCGCCTATACAATCATCGAGTTTTTTTACATCTTTTTCAAGAAGTGCCGACAATTTCGCGGCGACGGGATCTAGACGAAGATCTTCTTTCACCTCTCCCTTTGGACGGCCTAAATGGCTCATCAGAATAAGCTTTCCGCCATTGTCCAATATGTACTTTATAGTAGGCAATGCCGCGCGAATTCTTGAGTCATCCGTGACTTCCCGGCTTTCATTAAGAGGGACATTGAAATCCGCCCGCATAAGCACTCTTTTGCCGTTTACCTGTACATCCTGAAGAGTTTTTTTCATATAAATTCCTCCGACTCAAATGATCATTCCGGACGCGCCGTATGGCTCCGTCCGGAATGTATCACGTATCTGATCCAATTTATTCGGCTATTTTTACGATAAGGTCTACAACGCGGTTAGAATATCCCCATTCGTTGTCATACCAACCCACGACCTTTACCAGATTTCCGCCCAGTACCATTGTGCAATCCGAGTCAAATATACAGGAATGCGGATTACCGACTATATCTATTGATACTATCGGATCTTCCGTATATTCCATAATGCCTTTAAGTTCACCTTCCGCGGCTTTCTTCATAGCCGCGTTGATCTCTTTGACCGTAGCTTCTTTTTTAAGTTCTACCACAAAGTCCACGACCGATCCGTCTTTTACCGGAACGCGCATAGCCATACCATTGAGTTTGCCGTTGAGTTCCGGGATGATCTTTCCCACTGCCGCGGCCGCGCCGGTAGTTGTGGGTATAATGTTTTCAGCCGCCGCTCTGGCGCGCCTGAGATCACTATGCGGGAGATCTAAGATGCTCTGATCATTGGTATAAGCGTGTACCGTCGTCATAAGTCCTCTTTCAACACCGAAAGCGTCATTAAGCACTTTTACCATCGGAGCCAAACAATTCGTCGTACATGAAGCGTTAGACACGATCTCATCCTCCGCTTTCAAAGCCGCGTCATTAACGCCAAGAACTATCATGTTATCTATAGCGTCCTTCGAAGGTACCGTGAGTATGACTTTTTTCGCTCCGCCGGCTATATGCAAGGCTATCTGCTCGCGTTTACGGAACACACCGGTTGATTCTATAACTACCTGCGCGCCTTTTGCTTTCCAAGGAAGTTCCGCGGGATTTTTTATGCTCAATATCTCTATTTCTTTGCCGTTGACTACAAGAGAATTGCCTTTTACCTCTACGGTCCCTTTGAATTTTCCGTGTGTAGAATCATATTTAAGAAGATGCGCTAAAGTCTTAGCATCTGTAAGATCGTTAATAGCCACCACTTCGAACCCGCCGCGTTCGGCCATTATTCTAAAGACCATTCTTCCTATTCTTCCAAACCCGTTAATACCTACTTTTACTGCCATTTCCGTTCCTCCTTGTTAGTCCATATTGTTTTGTTCGTTTAGGGCCATGTGTCAGATGATTATTTTGATTTCCTTTCACCCAACTCTGAACTCCAAACCCTGAACTGATTTACGAAGTGAGTATTATATACTTAAGCCCCTCATCGTTCAATAGTTTTTTTAGAAATCTATCCGAACACTGCTTAGAAATGCATCTGCTGTCCCTACACCATTGAGATTGGAATGCACATAATTCCACATTATTCTCATGTTGGGATTCAGATACCAGTTTACACCAAGAGTAGTATCTGACATTATGCCGCCGTCGATAGCGTTGTCTTTCAGGTCAAGATGTGAATATCTAGCGGCAAGTTCCCACGCGCCCCAAGTCCTATCCTCGAAGGAAAAGTTTTGTTTTGGCCGTACACGTGAAAAAACACCTTCAGTTTTACTATAAGGTTTTATCTCTCCGGTAAGAAAATAACTTAACTGACCATACGCTCCATAGAAATAAGTGTCGTCCGGTCCCGAAGTCTCATCTACAAACGACTGTATTAGCTCTCCCTGAAAAGATAATGGTCCATAAACTCCTGCTAACTCGCCGCCTACAAGATTCGCATGTTTAGCTGCAAAGGCTCCCGTATCGGTATAATACGGAGCAAGATGTACTTCCGGCCGCGCTTCGTATTGTAAAGTATTTTCGGGATTTATGAAGCTATACCCAAACCCTACGTGCAGTAATTTTTCTCCGTTATCTTCATACACCGGAAGAGCGGTAACCCGAGCCGCAAGATTATATTCATTTGACGATGTACTACCAAAGCTATCGGTAATTCTGAAAGTACTTACTGCCCACGTCATTCTATCATCAAAGGCCGTAGAATAAGCGGATATACCCAGCTCATACCCGGGAGTAAGCGCCTGAACGATCGACCTCTCCATAAACGTGATATATTTACTGCTGTATATGTCATCCATACAAAATGGCTGCTGAAAATGCCCCACTTTTATCGTACCTAAATATGGAATATTTTTAGCCCCCATGTATACATCTACAAAATCCGCGTCCCCTCCGGCAAAGTCATATTGAGCCTTATAGAACAAATTGTCATATATTGTTCCGGAAGCATACAATCTGGCCCGTCTAAATTCAGCTCCATCTGTTGCGTCACCGACGGCACCCTTAACCGCGGAATCTTCCTGCATCCAAACAGTATCTGCCTGTATTCTGCCGCCCATAGCAAGGCTAAATGCTCCATCGTCGGTCGCGAAACGCAGTCCGTCTTTCCAATAACTTCTGAAAGTATTAGGTGAAGAAACTTTTTCTTCCAACGCTTCCACTCTTTCTTCCATACCTTGCGGTGCCTTTATCTGAGAGGCTTTCACCCCTTCAAGTTTTTCGAGTTTATTCTGCATCTCTGCCATCTGTTTTGATTGTTTCTCAATAACCGACTGCATCTGTTTAACTTGCTCTTTCAAGTCCGAAATGTCATCCGCATAGGCTATAATGGAGATGCTTGATAAGACGAATACCAATGTAAACAATGCTACTTTTGTTTTCATGTTATTGTTCTCTCCTTTTTAATCCGATTCGCAGCTGTTTTCAGACTTCAGACTTTAGACTTTTGCCCTTTAGACTGGCTAGTCTATGGTCTTTCCTAATATCATTCCCTCTTTTAGGGCATTTCCTTTCATAAATTCATCCGCGGGCATCGGTTTTTTTCCTTCAATCTGAAGCATTTTTACGCGTATGGCTCCGTCAGCAGTATACACAGTGAGTCCTTTTTTGAGGGATACGGTTCCCGGGGGGTTTATTCCGTCTTCGGGGAAAGCTATATCCGCTTTAAGGATCTTTAGCCGTTTGTTTCCTATATATGTAAAGGCTCCGGGCCACGGCTGCAGACCTCTGATACTTCTTTCTATCCGGACCGCGGGTAATGTCCAATCGATCTCTCCGTCTTCTTTTTTGAGTTTGGGCGCATAGGACGCTTTACTTTCGTCCTGTTCGGTCACTGTTTCCTTTCCTTCTTCTATGAGGTTCAATGTCTTTAAGATAAGATCCGCCCCACTCAAGGACAGCCTAGCAAAAAGTCCGGTTGAGTCTTCTCTTTCTTTTATCCGTATCTCTTCCTGTAGTATTATGCGCCCGGCGTCCATACGTTCCGACATCTCTATAACGGTATTTCCGGTTATGGCATCACCGTTAAGTATGGCCCGGTTTATCGGCGAAGATCCTCTATATTTAGGTAAAAGCGAAGGATGAAGATTTATACAATACTTTTGGGGTATGTTCAGAATTTCTTTAGGCAGGATCTTCCCGTAATCTACTACGATAAAAATATCAGCTTCCGGACCTTTAAGCTGTTCTATAAAAGCATTATCCAGCTTCTCCGGTTGAAATATCGCCATACCCGGCATCAGCTTTTCGATCAATGCCTTGGTAGGCGTCGCTTGCACATTCCATCCCCGGCTTTTTTTACTGTCAGGCTGGGTTACCAAAGCCATAAGATCATGATCGGCAGCGATCACTTTTTTTAGCGATGGTAAAGCAAATTCTCCTGTTCCAAAAAATATTATTTTCATGATTAGGTCTTTTTGTCATTGCTCCTGTCATCCACAGCCTTGGCGAATGACGAAGCGATATTTCTACTTGAGATTGCTTCGGTCGCTACCGCTCCCTCGCAATGACGGAAAGGTGTCATTGCGAGGAGGCCAAAGGCCGACGCGGCAATCTCTAAACTTTTTACTGCTCACTGTTTACTGTTCACGAATCACGACTACATATTCATCGGATCCACGTCTACGGCCATCAGAACGCCTGTTCCCTTGCGGAATCCTTTAAGGGCTTCCTTTAATTCTCTTACTATACTCTCTCTGTCTTTTGTTTTCAACAATATATTCCACCTGTAATACCCTCTCAGCTTCGTCATAGGTGACGGAGCCGGCCCCAGCATATCTATTTTTGTCAGCCGTTTCTTTAAAAGCTCCGCTAAACGTTCTATACTTTTTACCACATTCTCCTCTTTTCTTCCCCTCAAAGTTATTTTAACAAGATTTGTGAACGGCGGGAAGAGAAGTTCACGGCGTGACTCTATTTCTTTAAAATAAAATCCGGCATAATCATGTTTTACCGCGTACCTTAAAGCGTAATGTTCCGGATTATAGGTCTGCACTATTACTTCGCCTCCCAGGTCACCTCTACCCGCGCGTCCCGCCACCTGTGTTATAAGATTGAATGTCCTTTCGCTCGACCTGAAATCAGGCAGATTAAGATTGGCATCAGCCGCCACGACACCTACCAGTGTAACTTTAGGAAAATCGAGACCTTTGGCTATCATCTGTGTTCCGACTATGACATCAAGCTTATGTTCCTTAAAAGCTTTGAGCACTTTATCATGCGCGCCCCTTTTGGACATACTATCGGAATCCATGCGTTCCATCCTCACTCCGGGTAATATTCGTTTCAGTTCGTCTTCGACTTTTTGTGTACCGGTTCCATGATAGATAAGGTAGTCTTTATTGCATTCCGGACATATTTTGTGAGGA
>JBDRBI010000108.1:0-2978 GCA_043822885.1 Candidatus Omnitrophota bacterium | reverse complement strand
TTTTTTAAAATACGGCTAGACACATGTCTACAAAAGGGGGAAGTGTCTCCGGACGTTTTCCTATTTAGGACGGTAATGAAAACAAAAAGAGGGAGAAATGAAGGCAAAAAAACTGAAACTTGGAATTCCTAAAGGAAGTCTCCAGGAAGCCACTATAAGACTCTTTGATAAGGCAGGTTATAAAATAAAGGCATCGGACAGGTCTTATTTTCCGGACATAGATGACAACGAAATAGAAGTTATTTTGTTCAGGGCCCAGGAAATGTCCAGATATGTAGAAGACGGCATTGTGGACTGCGGAATAACCGGAAATGATTGGATAGAAGAAAACGCATCAAGCGTAGACCGTCTTGCGGATCTTGTTTACGCTAAAAGGAGCATGAAACCGGTAAAATGGGTGTTAGCTGTTTCTAAAGATTCTAACATAAGATCGGTCAAACAGCTCGAGGGTAAAAAGATCGCGACAGAACTCGTCAAAGTAACAAAGGCGTATTTGAAGAAAAAAGGCGTCAAGGCGGAGATAGAGTTTAGCTGGGGTGCGACCGAGGTAAAACCAAAGATCGGGATAGACGCGATCGTAGAGGTAACAGAAACGGGGAACAGCCTTCGCGCCAATGACCTTAAGATAATAGATGTCGTTTGTGAATCCACAACGCAGTTCATAATGAACAAAAAAGCCCGAAAGGATGTTTGGAAAAAAGAAAAAGTGGAAGAGATACTGCTTCTTTTGAACGGCGCTATCCTTGCGGAAGGAAAAGTCGGACTTAAAATGAACGCGAAGAAAAAAGATGTGAAGAAGATCATTTCGATCCTTCCGGCGATGCAGACACCTACGATATCTCAATTGTTTGACGAAAAATGGGTTGATATTGAAACCGTCATAGATGAGTATGACGTTAAAAAACTGATCCCGGAGCTCAGGAAAGCGGGCGCCCAGGGATTTATAGAATATCCGCTTAATAAAGTAATTTACTGACGGGTTAAATAGTTAATAGTTAATAGTTCATAGTTCATAGTTCGTAGTACATTGATCAGAGCGCCATTTTTTTTGGAATGAACTACAAGCTGCGAATTAGATCGAACTCCAGTCAATATACTATGAACTATTAACTATCAACTGAATCAAATATCGGTCAACATACTACGAACTATGAACTATGAACTAAATAAGGAGGTGGGAACTTAATATGCCCTGCGGGAAGAAAAGAAAAATAAAAAAAGTTAAGAAACATAAACGCAAAAAGAGAATGAGAAGGGATAGACATAAGAAGAGGAAGGTGTAAACGTGAAGGTTTTTGCATCTTTCATTTTTGTGACAATGTGTCTTGTCTGTTTTTTTTGTGAAGCCGATGATATCGCAATAGCGGCAAAAGCGTTTAACGGAGAAATTGACAGGACCAGGATCTCGGATCTCGATATTATAACGCGATCAGACGCTCTAGCGCATTATATAATGGGCACTGTTTATGATAATTGCGGAGTTCCTCAAAAAGCTGTTTATGAGTATGAAGAAGCTCTAAAAAATGAAAAGGATATAACCGAAATACATCTTAGACTGGGCGCGGATCTTATGCTTATGAATCGGCTTGAAGAGGCCCTGTCCGCGATAGAACGTGTTTCGGAAATAGATCCTGAAAATACCAGAGCGCATCTTCTTTTGGCTATCATTCATTCCGCGAAAGGAGAATACAATAAGGCCGCGACACAGCATCAAGAGATCTTAAAATATGACCCGGGCAACTTAAACACGTTGACCTTCCTGTCGAATCTTTTTATAGCGCAAAAACAGTTTGATAAAGCAGCTGAAGTGTATGAAAAAATGCTGCGCATCAGAGATGATGACGCTTTTCTTTATTTCAATCTCGGCATTCTTTACAGCAAACTGGAGCTCTTGGATAAAGCGGAAGAGAAACTGATAAAAGCGACGGAAATGGACGAAAACTATCTTGCCGCGCAGATACTGTTGGGCTTTATCTACGAAGTAGATAAAAAATACGATAAAGCTGTCAAGCAGTACGAAAAGGTGCTTGAGATAGACCCCAAGAACGTAGACGCTCATATGCGTATAATATGGGTATACTGTGAACAAAAAAAGTTCGAGCAAGCGGAAGAAGCCAACGAGAAGATGAGAAAGAACACGCCGGATTCGGCGGAAGTGTATCTAAACAGTTTTAGCATCAATCTGTATAGGGAAGATGTTAAAGAAGCGGAAAAAAGTATTAATGACGCTCTAAGCAGAGGACATAAAGACGCGTCTTTGTATGTAGCGCTGGGATATCTCAACACGGCGAAAAAAGATTACAAAAAAGCCGCTGAAGCTTATGAAAAAGCGGTTTTAGAAGATAACGAAAATAGCGCGTACAAATTTTATTTGGCGGCAGCTTTAGATCAGAGCGGCAAAAGAGAAAAAGCTATAGCGATCTTGGAAGAGATCACAAAAAAAGAGAAAGTTCTCCCTGAAGCGTACAATTATTTGGGGTATATGTACGCCGAGGAGGGGAGAGACCTTGAGAAAGGCGTTATGCTTATCAAAAAAGCGCTTGTTATGGATCCTGAGAACGGCGCGTATCTAGACAGCTTAGGATGGGCATATTACAGGATGGGAGAGATGGACGAAGCTTTAATGAGACTGGAAGAGGCCGTTAAATATCTTCCGGATGATCCGATAGTAACAGAGCATCTGGCCGATGTGTATTATGAAAAAGGGAATAAGGAAAAAGCTGTTAGCCTGTGGAATAAAGCGCTAAAGGCGGACCCTGAGAATGAGGGGCTTAGAAAGAAACTTGCGGAGAAGAAATAGTGAACAGTTTAAAAGTTAAAAAGTTTAAAGGTTAAAAAGTTTAGTTTGACTGATGCGGGATGTAGATTGCTTCACCCCTTCGGGGTTCGCAATGACAGAGTCTTAATCCCCGTCATTGCGCCTGTCCTCCGTAGCCTTGGCGAAGGGGGAAGGAGCGGAGCGACGAAGCAATCTCGAT
>JBDRBI010000107.1:0-21371 GCA_043822885.1 Candidatus Omnitrophota bacterium | reverse complement strand
AAAAAAGATAAAGCTTAAAGACCTTCATTTTAGGCTTCAAACTATTTTCGGCAAAAGAGCCATAAGTTACAAATCTCTCATACGGATAGAAAAAGGCCAAAGAGACGGAAGGCTTAAATCCATACATCAGATCGCCTGCGCCTTGGGAATGGATGTTAAAGACCTTTTATCCGGGACAGAGAGAGAGTTTCCTCATGAAAAAGTTTTTTTAGCGGATATAATGCGTAAAAATGCGCGTGCGGGCAAATTTACATATGACGATAAAGCATCCATAGAAATACTGAGCTCGAAAAAAAGCTCTTTTATGGGAGTCGAACTGGTATTAGAGCCGGGTGGGGCCACAAAAGAAGAGATAGATCCCGATGAGACCGAAATGCTTATTATATGTACTAAGGGAAGGATAAATGTCTACGTACACAGTGAAGTGCATATCATCGACCCGGGAGATTCAATATATTTTAAAAGTTATCTTCCTCACCATTTTGAAAATCGTGAGAATAAAACCGCAAAAGGTTTTCTAATACAAACTCCAAAGTCCTTCTAGGCGTGCAAAATATAGAAATTAGAAGATAGAAGAAAAAGAGACTATTAGACCATTGACCGTAGACAATAGACTTCATTATAAGCTACCTATCACCAGTTCCATAAAAACAGAAATTAGATATTAGAGGATACCAGTCACATCATAACAGAATAGAGAAGATAGAAGCGAGAGGCGAGAAGTTAGATAATGAGTTTGTGTAATGTGTAAAGTGTAATGTTATGTGTAGAGCAAACAATATAACGCCATTACACATTTCACATAACACATCACACAAAGTTTTATTTTGGATTTTAGATTTCTAAACCATTCACTATTCACTATTCACTTTTAGGCTATGGTCTATAGTCTATAGTCTGTTATCTACGGTCTATCCTCTATTCTTACCAGACCTTAGACTTTTGACTTTAGACTTTAGACTACTTCCCCTGGTGACTTGGTGACTGGTGACTTGGTGACCGTTTATGGTTCTTTTTTTCAATTTTCTCTCACAAAGGCAAGTGCTGTCCGCGGGCTATAAGCAATTTCGTGATCTTATTGTAGAGCTCACTTAAGGTAAGGGGTTTTGGGATACATTCGACATTTCTTTTTGCGCATTCTTCGGCTACTAAGTCGCTATCCCAAGCGGTGATCACTATCGTATTCACGTCCTTATTCAACGCTTTCATTTCGTCCAGAACAAGTATACCGTTTTTCTTGGGCATGCGTATATCTAAAAGCATAACATCAATATCATTGTCTTTCAATTTCCGAAGCGCGTCTTCTCCGTCTTCAGCTTCATGTATGTTACACTTAATACGGAATGTCAAAAAATCCCTTATTGTATCTCTTGTTTTTTTCTCATCATCGACTATCAAAATAGCGGGTGTTTTCATACCACTTTTTTCCCTTCCGCAATAACCTCATTCACCATCTTAATAACAAGGCCCTCCACCTCTTCATAGTTAAAAGGTTTAAGTACATATTCGTCCGCGCCCAAAGCAAACGCTTCTTTCTTCGTTTCCTCGTCCCTTAAGGCTGTTATCATCATTATTTTGGCGGCTTTATCCTTGCTTCTTACGTGCTTTAAAACATCCATCCCGTCCTCGTTGGGCATTCTTATATCCAAAAGCAGTAATTGGGGATCTTCCTTGTCATATGTCTCTATGGCACCTCTCCCTGTTGTCTCGCCGAATACCTTGTAACCTCTGTAATCAAAAAATTCGGTTAATTGGTCGAGATTGCCTTCTTCGTCATCAAGTACTAATATCCTTATCATTATGCCCCCTTATCACCTCTATGGCTGAGGTATATATGAACATATTGTCTTGGAAAGTTCCAATAGCTGTACGGGCTTATTTAATATGCCCGCCACTCCCAATTTTTCAGCACTTTCTAAGCGTTCCCCTTCCTCCAGTCCGGTCATCATAACCACTTTTAATTCTTTATCATGCACTCGGATATTTTCAAGCACATCCACCCCGTCTTGCCCCGGCATTCTTATATCTAAAAGCACTAAAATAGGATTCTTTTCTTTTATCAGATCGATGCCGTCTTCCCCGTTAAAAGCAACGTATATGGAATACCCTCTTTCCTCCAGAAACGATTTAACAAAGTTACACGCAGAGGGTTCATCGTCTATCATCACTATACAGTTATTATATTTCCCCATTTTACCATTCCCCATTCACTATCAAACCATTCACGAATAAAGAGTCAGAGAGTCAAGAAAGAGCATCAGTCAATACAACTGTTCACTGCTTACTGTTCACCATTTAACCATTAAACCATTAAACTATTAAACTATTAAACTGCCTTTAGTATACTCGACGTTACCCTGCACGTCAAATCCACAACGGCTTAAGACGTGTTATGTGAAATGTGTAATGGCGTTATATTGTTTGATCTATATATAACATTACACTTTACACATTACACAAGCGCATTATCTAACTTCTCGCCTCCCGTACCTATCTTTCATTGCTCAATGTTCTTGTATTTTTTAAGGAATGTGCTATATTTATATAATAATACTTGATGCAAAGTGATTATTCCTATGAAACCTAAAAATATTACATTATCGATCGTCCTTATCCTGCTTTTTGTTCTTAACAGCGGAAATTACTCATATTCCGAAGATTTTAAGCAGGTCGAACATCTCTTCTCCTTAAGGAATACCATAACTGATCAAGGCAGTATTATACCCGAAAAGATAAGGAACGCTCAAGGTGCCGACATCAGAACACTTGAGCGTATTTTTGAAATGGAAACCTCCATGCTCACAACTATGGAAGCCTATTTTCGCATACTGATGATATCTATTTCTTCCAAAAGTGAGTCGACCCCTGAAACCGTAAAAATACTTAATGGATGGCTTGAATTCATAATTAATCAATGCAAGTACGATATAGAATATCTTGATGAAGCCTTAAAAGAGACCAAAAGCCCCGCAGTGATCGAGGAAATAATTTCGGCTAAAGACAATATTGAAAAGTTGTCGGATATCGCAAAAAAAAGCATAGCTGAAAATTCCGCTATGCTTGTAAAAAACTGAAGTTTCCCGACCCTATAGTTATTCTTTCTTTTCCGCTTTTCCCTCTTCGATATACTCTAGTTTGTTTTCCGATTCCGGAGTCACCGTTCCTACCATAGCGGGTGACGGCATAAAGACCCTCATGCTGTCTGCGTCCTTAATAGAATCTTTAATAATGGAAGTCAGCTTATTCTCGAGTCTATCCACATATTTGGAATCAGAAAGAGAATTTGTCTTTTCGATCGCCTTGAGAACATCTTCGGATACATCTTCTGTTTTCATGTATTTCTTAAAAACTGTCATTATATCCGCGGAATTTTGTCTCATCTCAATAAGGGATGCCTGTTTTTGAACTATACGTTCTATGAATTTAGTATCAGCTGAAGCAGACTGCTCCGAAAAAGCTGTGGAACAGTATACAGCCAAAACCAGAATAACAACTATTTTTTTTCTGATTATCCTATACATTTCACACCTACACTTCACGTAACTCTAAACATTTTTTACTACTAACATAAATTGTTTTAAAAAGATATTACATCTAATTTACTTCAATTCCCTATTGACATCCTTAGTATATCACAATATTTAGGAAAATGGAAAGAAAGAATACTAGCTTTTTTATATTTAACAAAGTGCACAAAAACGTAATAGCTTAGCTTGCGTAAGTTGCATAGCGCATAGAGCATGGCGCATAGTATTATAAAAATAAAAACTGTCCCGGACATTACATTCTCGATCAGTCTCTCGGGATTAGGATGACGGAGGAGCGCAGCGGTCAATATACCATGCTCTTTGCCCTATGCGCTTTGCGTTTCTTATGCAAGCTAAACTACTACACAAAAATCCCTTCTCAAAATACTCAATAAAACATTAGTAAAACGGGGGATTTTAGCTTTCTAGGAGGCGCTCTATGTCTTCCAAAGCGTGTATCGGCGCAACGTTAAGAGAAGTATCTATTTTCCTCAAAAGGCCCTTAAGAACGCTTCCCGGGCCTATCTCAAGATAATCCGTTATGCCTAAAGAGACGGATCTTATCACCGATGCTTCCCACAGGGTCTTATTATCCAGCTGATCGGCAAGATTTACCCTTATTTTTTCAGGATCTTTTGTGACTTCCGCGTCTATATTGCTTATAAAGTCTATAACGGGTTCATTGATCTCTATGCCGTCCAGTACTTTTTTTATTTTCTCTTTAGCGTCTGACATAAGTACCGAATGGAACGCTCCGCTTACTTTTAATATTATGGCTCTTTTTGCTCCCGCATTTTTCGTCAGTTCGGCGGCTAATTCTACCTTGCTAGCATGTCCCGATATCACGACTTGTCCCGGCGAGTTAAGATTAGCGACCTGACATCCTACACCCTTACAGATCTCCTCTACTTTTTCGACACTTAAGCCGATAATAGAGGCCATTTTCCCCGGAGTCTTCTTTGACGCGTCATCCATGCACTTTCCTCTATTATCAACGAATCTTAGCCCCGATTCAAAGCTCATTGCCCCTGCGGCTACCAGCGCTGTCGGTTCCCCCAAACTGAGCCCCATACTAATAGACCCGAACGCCGCTATATCTTCTGATAAAAAAAGCTCTCTTTCATCATCTCCGACCGGACTTCCTTTGATCTTTTCCGCTAATACATTTAAAGTAGCGATGCTTGTTGTAAATATAGCCGGCTGACTGTTAGCCGTCTTTTGAAGTTCTTCTTCCGATCCTTCAAAACAAAGCGCTTTTATATCTCTTCCTAAAACTTCATTGGCCCGGTCAAACACCCATCTGGCGGCAGCTTGCGTCTCATAAAGGCCTTTGCCCATACCTGCGGTCTGTGATCCCTGCCCCGGAAATAATAACCCATATTTTTTATTCATATTCTCTCTTTCTGTGTCAAAATGTGTAGGGGCAATTCATGAATTGCCCCTACACATCATTCAATTTACACATCAGTCAATCTCTGTCTATGGTCAATGGTCTATTGTCTATGGTCTATGCTCACCACTCGATCACCAGCGCGCCCCAAGTAAGACCGCCTCCGAAAGCATCCATCAATATGATGTCGCCTTTTTTGATCCTTCCCTCTTCTACCGCTTCGGTCAAAGCTACGGCACTTGAAGCCGCCGACATATTGCCGTATTTTTCTATATTGAGGTACACCTTTTCATGGGGATCGACCCCCATACGTTTAGCCAAGGCATTAAGTATACGAATGTTGGCCTGATGAGGGATAATGATATCAATATCATCTCCCTTAAGACCCAGAGGTTCTGTAACGCTCTTTGCCGCGTCTGCCATTATTTTGACGGCATGTTTAAAAAGCGTATTCCCCTCCATCTTAATAGTGTGAAGTTTATTTTCTACGGTTTTTATCGACGCCGGCATGCGGGAACCTCCCGCGGGAAGCTGAAGGAGATCTCCCTTACTGCCGTCGGCTCCCAAAGAAGTCCCCAGGATACCACCCTCTTCTACTTCTCCCAGAACTGCCGCTCCCGCGCCATCGCCAAAAAGCACACACGTAGAACGGTCTTCCCAATCGGTAACAGCGGATAATTTTTCGGCGGCAACCACTAACGCCTTCTTATATGTGCCGCTTTTTATGAAATTATCGGCTATGGCGATCCCGTAAACAAATCCTGAACACGCGACTGCTATATCAAACGCGGGTATCGGTCCGGCTCCTAATTTATGCTGCAGAAGACAAGCTGTAGACGGAAAGAACATATCAGGCGTTATTGTAGCGACGATTATCAGATCAATATCCTGAGGAGTGAGTCCTGCGTCTTTTAACGCGCTTTTAGCGGCTTTTTCCGCCATATCACTTGTGGCTTCGTTCTCCGCGGCAATACGTCGTTCTTTTATGCCCGTACGCGAAGTTATCCATTCATCGGTCGTGTTGACCATTCTTTCAAGATCAGCATTCGTTAAAATGTTTTCAGGAAGATATTTTCCCACACCCAGTATGCCTGTTCTCTTCATGTTATATCCTCATTATATTTATTGTATTTTGAGATTGCTTCCCCCCGTCGCTTTGCTCCGCAAAGCGGAGCAGCGGGGGTCGCAATGACGGCGGGGAGTACATTTACACATCAGTCAATCCCCGTCTCTCGTCCCTCGTCCTTCATCCCTCGTCTGTTCACTGTTCACTGTTTACTGTTCACTGCCTTAATAGCTCTCTAATTCTTCGACTACATGTATATTTACTCTATGATTAACGTTTTCCGCGGCGGCTCGAATGGCGTTTTTTATTGCCTTGGCATTTGATGAGCCGTGAGCTATTATGACGCTTCCGTCCACACCCATAAGAGGCGCTCCGCCGTACTCAGAAGCGTCTATCTTTCTTTTTAACGCTTTGAACGCCGGTAAAGTTAAAAGCGCCCCCAATTTTGTTATCAGACTGCTTCTCTTAAGTTCTTTTTTTAACAGTTCTCCAGCCGCCTCCGCGAACCCTTCGGTGACCTTTAAAAATACGTTTCCCATAAAACCGTCACAAAGAACTACATCCGCCTTACCCTTGTAGACCTCTTTAGGTTCGACATTACCGATAAATTTCAATTTGCTCTCACTGAGCATAATATGCACTTCCTTTATAAAATCCGTGCCTTTAGTTTCTTCTTCACCGATGTTAAGTAATGCTACCGTAGGTTTTTCTTTGTTCAATATATGCTTGGAATAAGCGTCCCCCATAATACCGTACTGCAAAAGATGTAAAGGTTTTGGATCAATATTAGCTCCTACATCTATTACCATACAGGGTTTATTTAAGGTGGGGAAAATAACGGCGATACCCGGTCTGTCTACTCCGGGAAGAAGCCTTAAGCTTAATGTCGCCGCGCAAACAACAGCGCCGGTATTACCCGCGCTTACAAAAGCATCGAAATGTCCGTTCTTTAAAAGTTCGGTTCCTCTTACTATGGAAGAATCTCTTTTCTTTCTCACCGAGAGAGCCGCGGGCTCGTTCATTCCTATAGTTTCAGAGGTATGCAATATTTCTATTCTTTCGGCTGGATATTTAAGCCCCTTAAGATGTCCACGTATCACGTTTTCGTCGCCGAGAAGAGTTACTACATAGCCATATTCGTTAACGGCCTCCACCGCGCCCTCAACAGTACATTCCGGCGCGTGATCTCCGCCCATAGCGTCTAGACCGATCTTCATATTTTTTGCCCCCGTCAGTAAACCAACCCGCGATTTACGTTTTCCCGTTTTAGGCTCTCTTGTTTTTCTTGTCTTTTTTGGCTTTACGTTCTTCGGCGGTCTCGATATGCTTTACCTTCATCTTGCCGTAATATCCGCAATGCGGACAGACCGAATGCGATCTTTTCTCTTTCCCGCATTGCACACATTTAAAAGCAGTTGGAGCTTCCAGCTTATCATGTGTACGTCTTTTTCGTCCGCGTTCTTTTGAATGTCTATGTTTTACTTTCGGCATTTCTATCTCCTTGATTTAATCAGTAGTTCAAATTTATGTCATTGCGAGCGAACAGGGTGAGCGAAGCAATCTCTTTGAAAGATTGCTTCGTCGCTACGCTCCTCGCAATGACGTTATCTTTTTTTCTCGCTTCTCGTTTCTCGTCTCCCGCTTCTATCCACTATCCACCATTCACTATTCACCATTCACTACTCACCATTCACTACTCACTGTTCACTGTTTACTGTTCACTGCTCACTATTCTATACGTATCCTTCGCTATTAGCAGATCTTCGTTGGTGCTTACCGCAAGAAATTCAGTCCCTTTCCCGGAAAGAAAATTAAGCTCATCTTTCAGCTTATTTTTTATTTCGACTACGTTCTCTCCTATCCCGGCCGTAAAGACAACAGCATCGACTTCACCGAGAACAGCAGTATACGCTCCTATGTATTTTTTTATGCGATAATAAAAAATATCATACGCAAGACGAGCGCGTTCATTACCCTCTTTGATCGCTCCGAGTATATCCCTCATATCGTTGCTTATACCGGAAACCCCTAAAAGTCCGCTCTTTTTATTTAAGATATCGATGACCCCATCCACACCCAATCCTTCTCTGTGCATTATGAACGGGATAACCGCCGGGTCTATATCTCCGGACCGTGTACCCATTACCAGACCCTCTAAGGGTGTAAACCCCATTGAGGTATCTACACTTTTTCCTTTTTTTATAGCGGCTACGCTGCAGCCGTTACCAAGATGAACCGTTATCATATTAAGTTCTTCCAGAGGCCTTTTAAGAAGTTCGGCGGTTTTTTCCGATACATATCTATGACTCGTACCATGAAACCCGTAACGCCTTATACCATATTTTTCGTAAAGCTCATACGGTATGCCGTATGAAAACACATGCTTTTCCATCGACTGATGAAAGGCCGTATCAAATACCGCGACCTGAGGAACATCTTTGAATATTTTCATGCATCCCAGTATCCCCTCAAGTGACGGAGGATTATGCAAGGGAGCAAGTTCTGAAAATTTTTCTATGCTCTTTATTACCTCATCGTTTATGATCGCACTCTGATTAAATTCTTCACCGCCATGAACTACTCTGTGCCCTACCCCCAGGACTTCTTTCACATCCGAGATCACTCCGATCTCTTTATCCAGCAAAGTATCTCTTATTATCCCGATAGCTTGATGATGATCAAAACAATCAATTTCTTTTTGTATTTTAGTCCCGTCAGCATGATGGGTCAATGTAGCCGGTTTTTCTCCTATTCTCTCGATTATCCCTTTGGCAAGATCCGACGAGCCTTTCTTCATATCGAAAAGGTCATATTTAGCCGAAGAAGACCCGCAATTTACAACAAGTATCAACATTTTTTCCTTTCTATCTTATTTTGACATCATTAACAAGGAGATTGCTTCGTCGTCACGTTGCTCCTCCTCGCAATGACAAGTGGAAGCAGATCCCGACATCGGTCAATCCTTAGACCTTTTAACCTTTTAACCTTTAAACTTTTTAACTACTTATCCCTGCGCTCTTATCGCGGTAACAGCCGCTGCATCTACGACATCTTCCCAGCTGCATCCCCGAGAAAGATCACTGCACGGTTTATCTAATCCCATAATTATCGGACCCACGGCTCGCGCATTGCTGAGACGCTGAGTAAGTTTGTAAGATATGTTACCCGCGTCCAAATTAGGAAATATCAAAACATTCGCTTTTCCTTCAACTTTACTGCCGGGACATTTACGTTGGGCTACTTCGGGAACAATAGCGGCGTCGAGCTGGAGTTCTCCGTCCACGATAATATCCGGCCTTTTTATTTTTATCTTATCCAATGCGGCAATTACATTTTCCGCAGAATACGATTTTGCGCTTCCTTTTGTGGAATAGCTCAGCATAGCCACACGCGGGGTCACGCCAAAAAGTTTGCCGAAAAGATCGCTTGTCGCGACAGCTATTCCCGCCAATTGTCTAGGGTTGGGATAAGGTATAATGGCGCAATCTCCGTAAGCAAACAGCCCGTTCTCACCGAACGGGCTGTCTATTATTTCCATCAAAAAAGAACTTGATACGGTCCCTATCTTTTTATCCAGTTTTAAACACTGTATGGAAGCACGCGCTACATCAGAAGTTGTATGGTTTGCGCCGGCTACAAATCCGTCGGCAAATCCCATACTTGTCATAACGGCTCCGAAGTACACAAAGTTTCCTAAAACTATTTTCTCGGCTTCTTCCGGGGTCATTCCTTTAGGTTTCCGAAGTTCGTAGTATCGATCTATTATGTCCTTTTTTTTCTCCCACAAAAAGGGATCTACCACATCCACTTTTTCCAAAGATACACCTTCTTTTTCCGCAAGCTTTTTCACTTCTTCCCTATTCCCCAAAAGGCAAATATCAGCGATGCCTTCTTCCGCGGCAAAAGAAGCTCCCTTCACAACTCTGGGGTCTTCTCCCTCCGGAAGTACTATTCTCTTTTTTTCTTTTTTAGCTTTTTCCCTTAGTTCTAAGATCCTGCTCATTTTTTTAATTTCTCTCTAAGTTTTTTTTCGACTTTTTTAGGAACAAAATGTGAAATATCCGCGCCCAGACAAGCGACTTCTTTTATAAGTTTGCTTGATAAATATGAGTATGATGCTTTGGGCATCATGAAAATGGTTTCGATCTCGGGCTTAAGTTTCCGGTTGGTCAGCGCCATCTGAAATTCATATTCAAAATCAGATATCATTCTAAGACCACGCACAACGATCTTGGATGATCTTTTAGCGGCATAATCTACCACCAGACCGTTAAAGCCTTCAACGATCACGTTCTTATATTGCGAAGTCGCCCCTATAAGCATCTCTGTTCTTTCTTGGACTGAAAAGAGAGGTGCTTTTTCTTTGCTTTCCGCGACGGCGACATATACTTTATCGTATAACTTAGAGATCCTATCTATTATATCCAGATGTCCGTATGTAACCGGATCGAAAGTTCCCGGGTAAATCGCTATTTTAGTCATTTTTTTTTAAAAATAGATATAACTATTTCTCCATAACTCTTTTGTCTAAAAAGAGAAACATTCCCTTCTGATCCGGGAATGTTCTCATCTTTGTGGTGCTCTAAGATAAAAAAACTAACGGGTCTTAATATATCATATTGATTTACTATAATCAAGGTTTTTTTAGCCAAGTTCTTATTATACGGAGGATCCGCGAATACTAGATCAAATCTATCTGCACTTTCCCCGATGGATCCCAGAGCGCGAAAAGCATCCATATCCATTATCTCCGAATACTTGTTTAAGTCCAACAGATCTATATTCTTCTTTATCGTATCTACACATTCTTTATCATTTTCAACAAATATGGCCCTCTCTGCTCCTCGGGATAAGGCTTCCAATCCATAAGCTCCGCTGCCCGCAAATATATCCAGAACATCCGCGTTCGGAACGTGAGCGGCTATTATATTGAATACGGCTTCCCTTATCCTGTCTTTTGTGGGCCTTGTTTCCACAGAAGCAGGCCTGTGTATTTTTCGCCCCTTATGTTCACCCGCGATTATGCGCATAATTTATTCCGTTTTTTATGTCACCGGTCACCTAGTCACCGGGTCACCAGTTGATAGATGCGAGATAGGAACTTTAAAACAAAATTTTGTCATTGCGAACTCCGAAGGAGTGAAGCAATCTCAACAGAAATAATAGTTCACAGATTGCTTCGTCACTACGCTCCTCGCAATGACGGGAATGTGTCATTGCGAACCCCGAAGGGGTGAAGCAATCTGCCCCTCTGGCTCTTTAACGTCCTTCGCCCTTCATCCCTCGTCCCTCTGACTCCTCATTTCGCTCCAAATCTCTCCCGTATCGCTTGTTTAATTCCTAAGTTTCTTTCTTCTTTAAGTCCCGGATCCTCTTTTATCAAATTGAAAGCTTCTTCCCGAGCCTCCTCCATTATGGAAAAATCCCTCGCCAGATCTCCGATCTTAAGTTCAGGAAGCCCGCTTTGTTTTGTACCTAAAAATTCTCCGGGCCCCCGTATATCAAGATCTTTCTCGGATATTTTGAACCCGTCACTTGTTTCGGTCATAGCGGAAAGCCGCACATAAGAAGCATCTGTTTTCGGTTCACCCAAAAGTATACAATATGACGCTTTTTTACCGCGTCCTATGCGCCCTCTTAATTGATGAAGCTGGGCTAGGCCGTATCGTTCAGCGTGTTCCACGACCATGACCGTTACGTTGGGCACATCAACACCGACTTCTATTACTGTGGTCGCGACAAGTACGTCATATTCCTTGTTGCGAAAAGCTTCCATTGTTTTTTCTTTTTCATCTGATCTCAACCTGCCGTGCACAAGAGCTATTGAAAAGTCAGGAAAGACATCTTTTTTAAAATGCTCATACATCATCTCGGCGGACTTTAGATCCGAACGTTCTGTCGCCTTTATCCTGGGATATACTATAAATGCCTGATTTCCTTTTTTTATCTCATCTTTCACAAAAGAATAAACAGCATCCCTCCTATCTTCCCCCACCCAGTGAGTAGTGACGGTGTCTCTTCCCGCGGGTTTTTCTTTCATATAAGAAATATCCATGTCACCGAATATCGTCAGAACAAGACTTCTTGGAATAGGCGTAGCCGTCATGATAAGAGTATCCGGCATTTTTCCTTTTTTTCTTAAAGCTTTTCTTTGATCTACACCGAACTTATGCTGCTCATCTATTATGACAAGACCAAGGTCTTTATACTCGATCTTTTCCTGTATAAGGGCATGCGTACCTACGATTATATCGGCATCTCCCGACATTATCTCTCTTTCGACCACTTCTCTCTGAGACTTTTCCATACCGTTAACCAAAAGACGGACATTAAGTCCCAAGGGCATGAACGTCTTACTTAAAGTTACATAATGTTGTCTAGCAAGTATCTCCGTAGGAACCATGATGGCTGTCTGATATCCTCCGTTTGAGGAAACAAGGGCCGCATACATAGCGACCACCGTCTTTCCGCTTCCCACATCTCCCTGAAGAAGCCTGTACATGGGTTTTTCGCCGGCCATGTCGTTTTCTATATCTTCGATACATTTTTTCTGGGCGTCGGTAAGGTCAAAATCGAATAGAGCTTTAAACTCCGATAAAAGTCCTTCATGCGCCTCGTGTTTTATCCCTTTGGTCCTTATGGCCCGTCTTCGGAGGGCCATGACCGTCTGAAGCATAAAAAACTCTTCGAAAACCAGTCTGTAATAGGCTTTTTCCAGAGTTTCCTCCGAATATGGAAAATGTATATTCTTTATGGCAAAATTAGAATCGCCGAGTTTTTTCCTGGCCCGGATATGTGTCGGGATCCTTTCGGGCATCTGCGCGGAAAGAGTTTTTACCGTTTCAAAAATAAGTTTCCTAAGATATTTTTGCGAAAGGTTCTCTGTCAGAGAATAGATCGGAACTATTCTCCCGATGTCCAGTGAAGCTTCTTTTTTATTTTCATCCAATAATTCAAAAGTGGGATGACTTATCTGAAGACGCCCGATCTTTTCTACTTTCCCGTATAACAATATCTCCTGTCCTTTTGAGAACATCTTCTCCATGAAAGGTAAGTTATACCATACGGCGTGGATCCGGGTTTCGCTCTTATCGTCACCTACGGTTATCTCGAATATACATGTTCCGGTTCTCGCGCGGAATATATTCTTTTTAAGGACTTTTCCGATAATGGCTTGTGTCTCTCCGGGGCGAACATCCTTGACCCCTATTATGACACTCCTGTCTTCATATCTTCGAGGAAGGTAATATAAAAGGTCCAAAGCGGTCTTTACACCTATTTTCTCAAGGATAAGGGCTTTCTTAGGTCCTACTCCTTTGATATACCGCACGGAAAGATCATTTAGGTTTTTTTTAACTTGCATAATAACCCTTGTTATGATATTATCTGACACTGTTCTGAAAATTATAGAAGAAAGGTGTTAATATGGCAAGAGAATGTTCAATATGCGGAAAAAAACCGGTTAGTGGCCGAACTATAAGCCGTCGTGGTATGGCAAAAAGTAAAGGCGGTGTAGGCCAAAGAGTGACCGGGAAGACTTTGCGGCGTTTTATTCCGAATATACAGTCAATAAAAACTCTTATCGACGGTAAGAATAAAAAGATAAAAGCCTGCGCGAAATGTATAAAATCCGGAAAGATCAAAAAATCCGCTTAAATTAAAAATCATATAAAAAAAAGGGGGACATCACCCGCAAGGTAGATGTCCCCTTTTTTTTCTCCCGTCATTGCGAGGAGCGAGCAAAGCGAATGACGAAGCAATCTCTTCAATACACTAATTGTTCAGATTGCTTCGGTCGCTCTCGCTTCCTCGCAATGACGGGAGAAATCCATTCACCTGTCCCCGTGCTAGTTTTCAAAAAAAACTGCGGGGACCGCTAATTAACGATCTCCAGATCCCGGATATTAAGTTGTATTGTTTCAACCCCGGCCCATTGATTTATTGAGGGGGTATAAACAAGGTCTATAATATCTCCCTTGACAGGTCTGGTGACTTGATTTTTTCTGAAGGTTATAGCCTCGCATGTCTGATTACCGTATATTACTAAAAATTTAAAACCGCTTGATCCTATATCTTTCGGCTGATTTTTTACCATTATGCCTCCGGTACAAAATAAAGGCTCTTCATTTCCCGGACCGAACGGCATCAAAAGCTTTAATTCATTTATCAGTTTAACGCCGATATGAGCGAACGGAACGCGCAGATCTACTTCAATTTCCGGCTGCGCGATCTTTTTGCTCACAACGCTTAGTTTCACGGATTCATTAAGACTTTTCCTGAAAAGATCCACACTGTCTCGTTTTATATTTATTCCGCAGGCTTGTTTATGTCCGCCGAAACCTAAAAGGTGATGTCCCACGCCGTCTATAGCCTGAAAAAGATTGAACCCATCCACGCTTCTCCCCGACCCTTTTCCGTCATCACCGTCTAATGCTATCAAGATCGCGGGTCTTGAATATTCTTCGGTTATTTTCGACGCTACTATACCCACAACACCGGGATGCCAATCGTCATCGGCAAGAACTATGATGTTCTCCTTGTCCAGATCTATCTCCGCTTCCACTTTATCCAGCGCCTGTTTTAATATGTTTTTTTGTATACCCTGCCTGTTCTTATTTTCCTTATCAAGCCTGCACGCTAGCTCCCATGAGCTTTGTTTATCTTTGCATAATAAAAGCTCCAGAGCTATTCCCGCGGACCCTATACGCCCCATTGCGTTTATTCTGGGACCTAAAGAAAAACCGATATGACGGCAAGTAAGGCTTTCCTGCTCTACTCCCGAAACTTCTATTAAAGACCTTATTCCGGGTTTTATGCTTTTTCTTAAATGTTTCAACCCTTCTTTCGCGAGGATACGGTTCTCCCCCACCAGCGGCATTACATCAGCTATAGTCCCAAGCGCCACTAGGTCCAGATGTTTATCCACGCTGCTTTCGTCACCTTTCATCAGAGCTCTCGCTAATTTGTAAGCCACACCTACCCCGGCAAGATGTTTAAAAGGATATCCGCAATCCGCCTGATGCGGATCTACTAAGGCATAAGCGGACAAAGGCCGGCTTTCGGGTTGTTCCTCATGATGATCCGTTATAATAACGTCTATTCCGCAGCTTGCGGCATATTCGACTTCAGCGAGAGAAGTTATCCCGCAATCTACGGTAACTATAAGCTTTATATTGTTGTCAAAAGCCGATCTTACCGCCTGCATATTAAGACTGTATCCATCCTCTATACGATCAGGAATGAAAGTCTCGTGATCGGCGCCCAGATCATTGAATACTTCCGAGAGTAAAGCTACCGAAGTTACACCATCGACATCATAATCACCATATATGAGTATTTTTTCTCCGTTGGTTATGGCGCGTTTTATCCTGTGAACGGCCTTATCCATATCCTTCATAAGAAAGGGATCATGACAGGAAGAAAGATCGCCAAAAAGAAAGGTCTGAGCTTTTCCCGGAGTTGTAACGCCTCTATTTATAAGTAGTTGCGCAAATAGCGGTGTAACTCCCAAAGACTCACTTAATATACCTTGAAGCCTCAAGTTAGTATTATGTATTTTTAACTGCATGATTTTATAGTGGAATTTATCAAGTTTATTGGGTATAAAAATCGTAGGGGCGGTTCACGAACCGCCCTTTTATGATCGTTCAGGGCACCCACAAGGTGCGCCCCCACATGTTTATTTGATCCGGGATAACTGGCGCTGTAGGGGCAATTCATGAATTGCCCCTACTATTCACCAAACTTTTTAACCTTTAAACTGTTCACCTATCTCTTAGAGCGCTTACTCGGCCAGTCTACAAGAAGCGGACTGGCGATAAATATCGAAGAATATGTACCGACAATAACACCTACAAGAAGAACAAATGAGAAATCATTGATAACTTTTCCGCCAAAAATAAAAAGTGAAAGCACCACTAAAAGTGTGGTAAGTGATGTCAGCACCGTACGTGAAAGTGTTTGATTAATGCTGGTATTAATGATCTCTTCCTGGCTGGCTTTTCTCATCAATTTTCTGTCTTCTCTTATCCTGTCGAATAATACGATCGTATCGTTTATAGAATAACCTACAATGGTCAATAGCGCCGCTATGACCGGAAGAGATATCTCCCTGCCGGTGAAAGCAATAAGCCCCACTGATACCGCTACATCGTGAATAAGAGCTACAATGGCGGTTATCGCAAAACGAAATTCAAAGCGGAAGGATATATACAGACAAATACCTATCATCGCGAATATCATAGCCTTTATCGCGGCCCGTCTTAGGTCTTCTCCGACAGCCGGCCCCACGCTTTCGACCCTCATGACCACGAGTGAGTCCTCTCCGAATTTTTTCTGAAGACCTTTCACTATGTCATCCGATTTTTCACTAAAAGACCTGATAATAATATCTTTACCGTCACCGAATTTTTGTATCGCGGCTTCTCCTAGTCCTATCTCATCAAGCGCTTCTCTCACCTTCTCGACAGATACAACTTCCTTAAAATTGAATTGCTGAAGAGTACCTCCGGTAAAATCTATACCGTAGTTCTTCTCGCCTCTTCCGGCAAAAACTACCATCCCCAGGATCACGACAAGCAAAGATACCGCGTACGCGATCTTTCGTATTTTTATGAATTGTATGTTAGGCTGGCTGAAAAACTGGAACATTGTAAGCTTCTTCATCCGGGTATTGTTCATCGTGATAACATCCAAAGCAAGTCTTGTTACGACCAAAGAAGTGAACATGCTAGCTAAAATACCTATGCTTAATGTTGTGGCAAACCCTCTTACAGGTCCCGTACCGAATTGAAAGAGTATGAGCGATGTAATGAGTGTCGTAACATTAGCGTCAAGTATGGTCCAGAAAGCTTTATCGTATCCCGCGTGTATCGAGGCCCTTAAAGCTTTTCCAAGTCTTGATTCTTCACGTATCCTCTCAAATATAAGCACATTAGCGTCAACCGCCATGCCTATGGTTAACACAAGACCCGCTATACCGGGCAAAGTAAGCGTCGCTCCGAAATATGATAATGCTCCCGTTATGATAAAAATGTTAAAGATCAGCGCGAAGTCCGCTATGATCCCGGCCAGAAGATAATAAATAGCCATGAACCCAAGAACCGCTATACCTCCCATAACAATAGCTTTTATGCCCTTCTCAACGGAATCTTTACCTAATGCCGGACCTACACTGCGTTCTTCGATTATTTGAATGGGCGCGGGAAGCGCGCCGGCTCTTAATATAAGCGATATGTCTTTTGCTTCTTCCAGAGAAAAATTACCCGTTATTTGAGCCCGGCCTGATGGGATTCTTTCGCGTATAACAGGCGCTGTATAGACTTCTCCGTCCAAAACTACGGCTAAACGTTTACCGATGTTCTTCCCCGTAAGATCCGCGAATATGGCCCCGCCCTTGTCATCGAGTTCTAAAGAAACATACGGCTGACCGAAGCCCTGCTGGCTGAATTCGGTGGTCGCGTCTACCAGCATGTCGCCCGTTAAAACAACATTTTCATCGATAAGAAGCGACTCTTGTTCCCCGTCTCTCCTTTTCATGGACTTAAGCTCATATCCTTCTACCTCTTCCCCGCTAAGGGCTTTTTTTAGAAGTTCGGGATCATCCGCTACAAGTTTAAATTCCAAATGCGCGGTCTTACCTATTATCTGTTTGGCTCTCTCTCTATCGGTTATCCCGGGCAGTTGTATTAATAGCCGGTCTTTACCCTGAAGATGTATAACGGGCTCCAAAACACCGAACTGGTCTATCCTGTTCCTTATGACCTCAAGCACTCTCTGAGGCGCGTCCTTAGCTTCGTTTGGAGATAATTCTGACGTATCTACTTTAAGTATAAGATGCATACCGCCCTGTAGATCAAGTCCGAGATTTATCTTACCTTCTTCCAGGACATTCCCTTCTTTATCCAAGATATCCAAGGGAGGATAAGATAACCATATCGCTAAAGCGGCAATGCCTATCACCAGTACACTTTTCCATTTAAGTTTCTTCCCCATTGTTTATTTTTCCTTTCTTTGATTAGTAGATAGTTGATAGTTCATAGTTGATAGTGTTTTACTGATGTGCTATTACTTGCACTACGAACTATGAACTATCAACTATCTACTTCTTAAGCTTCGATATTGAGCTCTTCTGGACCTTTACTCTGGTATTATCATCAACACGTAAAGTTATTACGTCATCCTGGATATTCACAATAGTACCGTAGATCCCGCCTGAAGTTACCACTTCGTCGTTCTTTTTAAGCGCATTCAACATCTCGCCATGTTCTTTTTGTTGTTTTTTCTGTGGTCTTATAAGCAGGAAATAAAATATTACAAAAATGAGAATGATAGGCATAAAACCCATAATAGGGTTTTCCGCGTTCGTCCTTCCGCCTGTACCGGAAGATGCTTGTGCAAATGCTAATAATAACATGTTTCTTACTCCTTTTTTATGAGTTCATGGTTGATAGTTCATAGTTCGTAGTGCAAGTAATAGCACATCAGTAAAACACTATCAACTACGAACTATCAACTAAATTGCACATCAGTCAATCACTATGAACTACGAACTACGAACTATGAACTTTTTAATAAATTCCTTCTTAAACTCTCCGAACCTATTCTCTTTTATAGCTTCTCTTGAACGACGTATAAGTTTAACATAAAAGTTGATATTATGCAAAGTTACAAGTCTGGGCGCCAGCATTTCATTAGCGTTCAAAAGATGCCGTATATAACTTCTTGTGTAATTCTTACAGGTAAAACAATCACACCCCTCCTCTATGGGACCCATATCTTCCTTAAAGACCGAATTCCTTATCTGTTTTTCGCCGGTAAAAGTGAATGCCTGTCCGTTACGGCCGTTACGTGTAGGTATAACGCAATCGAATATATCCACCCCGCATTCAATAGCATCCAGCATATCAGTAGGAACGCCTACTCCCATAAGATATTTGACCTTGTTCTCCGGAAGGCATGAAACGGTAAGATCGGTCATCTCGGCGACGAGTTCGGTGGGTTCGCCTACACCCACACCTCCTAAAGAATATCCGTCAAAATCCATGGCAAGGAGCTCCTCCGCGCATCTTTTTCTCTCACTCTTGTATGTGCTCCCCTGTACTATTCCGAACAATGCTTGAGAAGAAGTGTCTTTTTCTAAAAATCGTTTTTTTGATCTGGCGGCCCATTTCAATGTAAGATCGACCGAGTCCTCCACATACTTCCGCTGTGCCGGATAATGAACGCATTCATCCAGAGGCATCATGATATCACTGCCTAATGTCATTTGAAGATCTATTACCTTTTCCGGAGTAAAAAAATGGCTGGAACCGTCCAGATGGGAGCGAAATTCTACTCCTTCTTCCCGTATTTTCCTGAGATCCGCAAGACTGAATACCTGAAATCCTCCGCTATCGGTAATAATGGGTTTATTCCATCCCATAAAATTATGAAGACCGCCGGCTTTTTGTATTATGTCCTTACCGGGTCTCAGATAAAGGTGGTAGGCATTAGAAATGATCATGTCTACCCCGGAGGCCTCCAGCTCCTGGCTGGAAAGACTTTTGACGGAGCCCTGTGTAGCTACGGGCATAAAAACCGGTGTCTCGACCTGGCCATGGGATGTTATCATCCTTCCATAACGCGCTCGCGAAGACGAGTCTCTGTGTATTATTTTAAAATCCATAAAATTCTTTCGTAATTTTGGGAGGATAACTTTCGAGGGTTACATGAACTCTTCGACCGCGCTGATGAGCTTTTTGATGCTTCCTCCCTTTAGAATGAACTCATCGGCGGTTCTTGCATAAACACTATTTTTATATTTTTGGTATCCGGTGTATATTATTATTTTGGAACGCGGAGATAATTGTTTTAATGTCCCCACTATGGACAGGCCATCCTTATCCGGCATTATAAGATCCAGTATTATTACGGAAGGATCGTTGTTCTTAAGATAATCTATAAGCTCGTATCCATTATGTACAAAATCCACCGTGTACCCTATTCTTTTCATTATATCGCCTACAAGGTCACACAGTTCTTTATTGTCATCTGCTATAACTATTTTTCCATTTTTTTTACTCATATCCTTTCACTTAAATTTTCGAGAACTTTTGTAAATAATTATGAATAAAAAGCTTCTGTATCTTATCACTTATTACTTTTTTTTTCAAAACATTTCTTGAAACGTCAGCTATATGATCAACATTGCGTCACCGTATGAAAAAAACCTGAATTTCTCTTCAATGGCCCGTTCATAGGCGTCAAAAATGAATTCTTTCCCCGCGAAAGCGCTTACCAACATAAGAAGGGTTGATTTTGGAAGGTGAAAATTTGTTATCAAGCTATCTGTTATCTTAAATTTGTACCCGGGATAAATAAAAAGATCCGTACCCCCCTCTCCGGATCGGACCTTATTTTCCTCAACGGCTGAAGTTTCCAAAACACGAGTAGAAGTAGTGCCTACCGTAAACACTTTTTTACCCGCGATTTTTGTCTGATTTATCATATCTCTGGTCTTATCGCTTATCTCATAATACTCGGTATGCATAGGATGATCTTCTATCTCTTCCGTAGAAACGGGAGCAAAAGTACCGTAACTTGTATGCAATGTAACATAAGCGATCTTTACACCGTTGGCTTTTATTTTATCCAGCAAGTCTTCCGTGAAATGAAGTCCCGCTGTCGGAGAGGCTGTCGCGCCGGGTTTCCTAGCGTACACTGTCTGATAAGTCTCCTTATCTTCTTCTTTATCCTCTCTCAATATGTAAGGAGGCAAAGGTACATGTCCCTGTTCCAGGACTTCGGCTAAAGGAACACTAAATTCTATGTATCTTCCCACATCCGCTTTACCTTTAACAATAACCTTAGCACCGTTCTCAAGTTCGACCGACTCGCCGTCTTTTATCCGTTTTGAAGGTCTTATGAGCGCCTGCAGTTCTTTTTCCCATGGATTTAGAAGAAATATCTCCACTTTGCCGCCGGTTTTTCTTTCTCCGTAAAATCTGACAGGGACCACGCGCGTGTCATTCAAAACGACACAATCCCCTTCCGCCATATATTCGACGATATCTTTAAAAGTCCTCAGTGATAGAGATCCGGCAGAACGGTCTAATACCATCAAACGCGACATATCCCTTTCTTTCAGGGGAACTTGAGCTATCAGTTCTTTCGGCAGATCATAATTAAATTCGTTTAATTTCATGATTTCAAAAATCGTCATCCCGAGTGAGCCGTAGGCGAATCGAGGGATCTCAATCGCATATGTGGGTCCCCCCGGGCAAGCCCGGGGCACCATTCTTTAACTCGACCCTCATCCTCACTCTCGTCATTGCGAGCGTAGCGAAGCAATCTCTACAATTTAAACCTTGTCCTGAATCCAGACCTGACTACGTAAGCGGCCTGGATT
>JBDRBI010000106.1:0-28418 GCA_043822885.1 Candidatus Omnitrophota bacterium | reverse complement strand
TTAAATTTTTTCGCGTCTTCAGCCGAATTTTTTCCGGAAAGGACGAAAATGGTCTTAAGCCCCACTCTCCTACCGGCCTGTATATCTCGTTCGGTATCACCTATGTAGAACTTACCTTCAAAACTTTCTATGTTCAGTTCCTCTTTAGCCTTAAGGAACATCCCTTCTCTCGGTTTACGGCAATCACAATCCTCTTCATCCGTATGAGTGCAGTAATATACCCTTGTGATCTTTCCCTTGCCTTCTTCTACAACGCGTTCCATCTTTCTGGTAACTTTTTTAAGATCTTCTTCTGAAAAATAACCCTTCCCTACTCCCTGTTGATTAGAGATTATTATCACTTTATAACCCGCGTCCGTGAACATCTTGATAGCTTCAACAGATCCTTTTACCATGTAAAAGTCTTCCGGAACGGTCACATACCCATATTCCGTCCACCCTCCCGGATCTTTGTTTATTACCCCGTCCCGATCTATGAAAATGTATTTTTGGCTCATTTAACCCTCCCACATATAAGCAAAACAGTAACCAGTTTCCAGTAACCAGTAACCTGAGTTGTTTTCTTCTGGCAACTGGTTTCTGGTTACAGGTTACTTGTCCAGTCATCCCCACACAATCCCGCTAACAGCAGCATCGCAATGCCCGTAAAATGCAGCATGAACCTGGAGATCGTCGTGTTCACATAAAAAAAGAGATTATTCCCCGTTGTAAGCATATATCCCGCGAAATAACCTGCAGCCGCCAAAAGAATGAATGCTGTCACATAAAAGATATCGTTCTTCCATAACGCTTTTCTTTTCCAGACCGCGCATGCAAAGATCAATATCCAAAATATATTCCATTTTTTCGGTCCGAATACTTCCTGCTGAAAGAGATCCAAAATTATCGGGATATCTTTTACATTCTGTAAAAAATGAGCTGGTGTTAAAGCGGATAGGTCCATATCACTGTTCGGGACCGACTGACACGCCTTCACAAAAAACCACGGCGCCGCCAGAACCGCGATAAGTATTATTCCCGAGATCAGATCACGGGAAACCCGTCTTTTCTCATCTTTTTGGCATTTAAAAAAATACGCGATAAATATCAGTATAAACGCTCCGGTAAATACAATAGCTTCGTTCTTTATCCACAATGATCCCCCGAATAAGAAAAAAGATAAAAGCGCCTCTATCCGATTGCCCGTTCTTATGTACGAAATAAAATAAGCTAGTGCGGCGGTTATAAATGCCGTAAGGATAAGGTCCGCGTGTATTATTGTCGCGTAATCGTAGACTTGCGGTATGGTCGCGAATAAAAATACGATCAAGAGCGCGTGTATGCGTTTAAGCGTCTTTTTCAAAAGCGAATAAAACAAAGTCAGAAATGCCAAAAAAATAACAGGCATTATCATGTTAGCCGTAAGATCATTGAACCCGGTGAATGAGTATATCCAATTCAAAAGGAACGGTAAGAGCGGCGGATAATCCGGATGAGAAACCGTAGCTTCGGATAAACTGAAGAACCCCTGGGGTATGTTCCCGAAAGTATACATCATTTTCGCTTTCATGGCATAATTCGCCACCGCGTCATGCGAATGTATAGGTGTGGGAAAAACCAAAAATACTGTCCAAAAAAGCTGCAGAACTATCCCTAAAACAAGTATTTTCTCTAAGACGGTCCATTTGTCTGTTATACTCCGCCTTTTAAATTCTTTGAGACGTTCCGGCCTTCCGGCATAACGCGCTATGACCAAAAGAAGCATTATAGACGGAACAGCCACGGAATTCGCGAGATCAAGATCGATCCCGCATAAGTAAAAGAAAAGCGTTTGGAATGATATAAAGACCATCCCCAGAAAAAACGATAATGACAGTAATTCCGGTATTGAATAATCATACCTTTTCTTTTTTATGAGTACGGTCATAAAAAAGATGCCTACGATCTCAATAAAGAATAATGGAAAAATAAAACTCATATTACAACCTATTTCCCCTGAGATTGCTTCGGCCTAACGGCCTCGCAATGACGTTAAGTTTGTCATTGCGTCGTCCGTCGCCGCGTTGCTTGTTATACTCGCTCCTCGCAATGACGGAAAGCTACATCGTCATTGCGAGCGAAGCGAAGCAATCTCAATCATAATCATTTTTTCCTGTATATGGACCCTATTCCTTTGTAGTCCTTATACATTTCATATCCGGGAACACTGATCCCGGGTTTTCCGTAAAGAATAATATAATTAGCGTTTTCTTCAACCGCCCGAAGCGGCCATAAAAAGTATCTGGATCTCACTTCGAATATCGAGAACTTCTCAAATCCCGCTATCTTATAGGTCGAATTTTCCGGGATCTCGTTTTTACAAAAATTAAGAAAATCATAAAGATCGTCCCCCATAATGATCTTTGTTTTGCCTAGATGATCGGACATATAAAGACGCTTTAAAGACGCGTATTGATCATCCTTATCTTCCCTTACCAGAAAGAAAAGCCACAGAACGACCCATACAACCAAAATGATCTTAAATATGACAGTTTTTTTCATGATAACACGGCATCTTCTATTTTTTCGACCGCCCCGCGGGTCGATATCAGATATTTATCGTCCCTTAACAGAAACACTTTAGTTTCCCATAAGCCGGAGAACAAAGATAATATTTTAAACAGCGAAATGTCAGGCGTTATTAACGCGCTATACCTTTTCTTTTTAGTAAGTATTTTTCCTATTATTTTCAACGCGTTTATCTTTTTTGTAAAAAGCTTAAAACCTATATCGGCATGCCTTATGACGCCTTTCTCTTTTAGGAGCTCTTCTATATCTTCCCGGCTTCTCTCTTCTATCCAAACATCTATTATGGCCCGCCTGCGGGCTATGTCCTTAAGTTTATTATACCCTTCTATTATGCGGTCATCCGTACCGGCCTTCTCGATAAAAAGCACCCTCGCAAGTTTGCCCCATCTGGATTCAAACAGTTCCCTGTTTTTCCTGTATATTTCATTTTTCCCTTTGAGAGATGCCCTTGATGCCTGTTCTTTATGATACACGTACGCGCCTTCCGCCATAACGGAGATAAATCCGGCTTTTTGCGCACGGCATGAAAAATCGGTATCTTCATAACATACGCCTTCATATGCCTCATCAAGCATGCCTATTCCGTCCAAAACTTCCTTTTTTATGAGACAAGCAAAACCTATGGCGTGTCCCAGTTCCACAAATTTTCCGCTTTTGTCTTTTACTGACGCGTAGTCACAACAGCCGAATGTATTGCTTTGAGGGTTGACCAGACCGATCTTTTTGTTCCGAGAGGCGACTTCTATCATCTCCTTTAACCAGCCCTTATAAACTTCACAATCGTTGTTCAAAATACATACATAAGGAGCCGTTGAAAGTTTCAAACCTTTATTAATACCTCCGGCAAACCCGGAGTTCTCTTCGCTGAACACTTTTTCTATCTCGACCTTCCCTCTGCCGCACACTTCGCTTATATATTTTTTTACTTCGGGATCCTTACTGTCATTGTCAATTATTATCAAGCGTGAAGGCACGGCAGTATTATCAAGAACGCTTTCAACGCACTTTTTGAGAAGTTCGGGACTTTCATAGCTTAAAAGTATTATGTCACATTCGTATTTCATGATATCTGACTCGCCTGACCATCCCGGACGGCCAGTGCCCCTTAATGTTGTCATTGCGAACGAACGACTTGTGGTGAGCGAAGTCGAACCAAGTGAATGAAGCAATCTCTTTAGGGAGATTGCTTCGTCGTCGCTGACGCTCCTCCTCGCAAAGACGGGAAAGAACGCATCCCACAGTCTCCCTCTTCTAACTTTAGACTTTTAGACCTTTGACTTTTAGACTTTTTTACTATCTAATTCCCTCACAATGTCCCAATACTTCGCCCACTTCAGAAAATGTACCCAGGCAAAAAGAACGGAGAAGATAAAACCATGCATACCTTCTTTAAATCCTTTTTTCTTCACATAAAATTTCCAAAAAAGCTTGGCGGGTTTTGTCTTAATATTGTACCTTACCTCTTTTTCGTCTATTCTTCCTCTTATTTCATAAAGTTCCTGAGCTTCAAGAGTGGTGTAGCGGTTCTGCCTGGATATTAGCTGAGAAATATCCGTGAACGGATAATGATAAACCCCCACATCAAGTTTTCCGGTCTTACCGTCAACAACGAGCTGGTGGTGTACTTTACCGTCATAGTGCGCGCGTCCTTTTCTAAAAAGATGATACGAATGATGATACCATCCGCCGTATCTCATGAATCGCCCCAGAAAAAAATTCTTCCGCATAAATCCGTACGCGGCATATTCATCTTCCTTTTCAAGTATCTCTATCAATTTATCCTTAAAATCTTCCGGGACTATCTCATCCGCATCAAGCTGCAGTATCCAGTCTCCTGAACAATTTTCATTACCGATATTCCTTTCCTGTCCGAAATCGCCTTCAAACTCATGCCTCACTACTTTGGCCCCGTACTTTTCACATATCTCTACCGTCTTATCGGTGCTCATCCCATCCACGACAACCACTTCGTCCACCCATTTCAGACTTTCAAGGCACGTTGCGATCCTCTCCTCTTCATTCTTAGCAAGGATGACAACCGATAGTTTCTTGCGCGACATATGTGCTCCCTTATTTAACCCGCAAATTAGTCACCAGTCACCAGTCACCTAGTCACCGGTAACTTTTATATTTGCACATCAGTCAATTTGCTAGTGACCTGGTGACCTGGTGACTAGGTGACCTTTTATTTGTCCTCTTCCATCATCTCTCTATACTTCAAATAACTTACCAACTGATACATTCCACTGAAGATCGCTACCGTTAGGCCGTATATGCCGTCTTTGTACCCTTTTTTTCTTAAGAGGCGGCGGTAAAAACATCTGTCCAGCGCTCTCCATAAAGCGTGTCCAAAACTCATCTTTCTGCCGGTTAAAAACCACTTACGAGCCTCAAGCGTGGTATGATTGTTAAGGCTCCTTAAATAATCCGTTATGTCCTTATGAGAATAATGGATGAGATCACCTTTAAGATGCCCGCAATCACCTTTTAAAAAAGCGCGCGGATGAACCTCGGCCTCTTCGTATTTGAACTCGTCTTTCAGGAACAATCTGGTCTGAGGAGCGGGATATTCTCCGCCGTATCTGAGCCAATGTTTGCCTATATAGTTGCGCCGGGGTATCGTGTACGCTTTAAATTCAGGAGCGTTCCTAAGAAGCTTATTTATTTCATCGGACAGTTCCGGTGTCACACGTTCATCGGCATCAACGCTTAATACCCAATCGTGTGAGGCTTTTTCATATGCCCAGTTACGATGACGCCCCTCGTTCTCCATTTTACGCACAAATATCTTGTCGGTATATTTCCCGGAGATCTCGCGGGTAGAGTCAGTGCTTTCATCGTCTACAACTATTATTTCGTCCGCCCATAAAACGCTTTCCAGACATTCGGCAATATTCTCTTCTTCATTTTTTGTTATGATAACTACTGTCACCGGTGTCTTGCTCATTTGCTCTCCAATTTTATACCAACTTATATTTAGGGTCATGAGATTGCTTCGTCGTTCGTTCTACTCACTCCTCGCAATGACGGCAAGAATCTGTCATTGCGAGGCCCGAAGGGCCGCGGCAATCTCTTAACCTTTTAACCTTTAAAACATTTAAACTTTTTATATCACAATAGTCATTTCTTACCTTTGAGCAGCTTTTTATCCTGCGGGGCTTTGAGATAATTTTTCTTGCTGGTAACCTTTTTCCCGCTTTTTTTCTCTAAATCCCTGCGAGCTTTTCCCGCAACACTTCCTCCTTGTCTAGCGGATTCTTTATTTTCCGATAAACCTTGAGCGTCTTTATTGCGAGCAATCTCTGTTGTCGAGGCTTCGCCAAGCATGGAGAAGATAAGTTCCAAGTCGTTCATATGATCACGCAAATTCTCACGTTTTAGTTTCTTATACTTTTTGTATTCAGAAGGCGTCATATCAAAAGTTGCTTTGGATATTTCCGCGGTTAAAATAGCGTAATTTTTCTGCTCCTGAATGCCTCGTTTCTGCCATTCATCCGTTAATTCCTCACGGATGGCAATACCTCGCATACGTTTCTCAATCCAAGTGCCTGAATAGCCTTTTGCCTTATATAACGCCCTTGTGCGTTTAGTCGCCAGTTCGGGATCTTCAATTTCCTTTACCCGCTCGTATCCAACTCTTGCCAGCCAGCGTTTGAAAGGCTCTGCTTTGGGAGAGGGAATTGACTGTATTACGCGAAACATAGTCTCCGTATTCGCACAATCTGTCAGCCTTAATTTTCCATCCGGAGCTATCATTTTCAACTGTCCGATTTTTTCGGACACTTCATTATATCCTTCATCAATTAGTTTTTTTTTGAGATCACTCCAGTATTTTCTACCCCTGTTTGTTTCTGTAAGGGCTTCTACCGTATCAACTACCGAAAACCACCATTCATCATTGTAGACCATACGTCTTATTTGTTTACCTTTAAAAACGGCTAATTTATGAACCGTTTCTACTTCAGTAGCTTTTTTCTTCTTTGGCATACCCCTCTCCTCTCTGACTCTATTTGTCTCTTTAACGCCTTGCGGGGTCTAAAAGGCCGCGGCAATCTCTAAATCTTTTAACCTTTTAACCTTTAAAACATTTAAACTTTTTAAACTGTTCACTATGCCCTGTGCCCTATGCCCTTTGCTCTCTGCCCTATGCACTATGCACTATGCCCTGTGCCCTTTGCTATTACTCTAGAAGTGCTGATATCCATTCTCCTTGCACGTATGACAGATTATCGTTTTGTCGCTTTTTCCGCCGGCGATGATCTTACGCGCCGCTACGTACTTTTCCCCGTTCCATATCTCTTTAAAACTTTGTTTAAGCAGATTACCGAAACTATAACGTTCGCAATCATATATCGCGCCGCACGCGACTACGTCCCCGTTCCAATTTATCGTCGCTGTTTTCCAGGGTTTTTCACATGTCTTTTTCCCGGAATCAAGGTCTTTATATTGATTGTATTCATCACTCTCAGGTATCCATTCTCTGTCGCGGTTAACAGAATCTTCCACCTTCTCGAATATCTCCCTGCCGCAATCAACCCTCATCCCGCTAGGCTCAAATTCTATACCGATCTCTCTGGCTTTCCGGCGGGCATGTTCCACTTCGTCTTCATTATGCTTGAAAACAAGATACTTCCATACGATCTTCGGAGTCTTTTTATCCAGTTCATATTTCTTTTTCAACACTTTCTCTATATTTCCCATAACGGCTTCAAGATTTCCGCCTATACGATACTTTTGATAAGTATCTTGAGTAACGCCGTCACAGGATATTTTCAAACAATCGGCGCCGTACCTGACAAGGGCGTCTATTTGATCGTCTGTCGCCAGATTAAAATTGCTGTCTATAAATATCCTCACCGGGGGTTTTTCTTTTCTCGCGTATTCTATCATCTTTCCCAGATCTCTGTTGAGGAACGGTTCTCCCCAGCTAAAAAGATCTATGGTCTTTACAAAAGGTTTGATCTTATCAAAAATGACCTTAAAACTATCGATCGTCATAAACCCTTTCTTCACTTCATTATGTTCATTGCTGTTGGTAGGACACAATGGACAGCATAAATTACATATATTCCCCGTTTCAATGGATATCTTAGTCGGAAGATACCACAATTTACCGGGTTTTTTCTTTTGTATGGATCTAAACAAACTGTTAAGCGCGCCTATGTGCATATTTTCCTTTCTTATTTTATGAGATTGCTTCGTCGCTTCGTTCCTCGCAATGACGATAATGTTCTGTCATTGCGAGCGTAGCGAAGCAATCTCTGTCAACTATCTGTCATTGCGAGCGTAGCGAAGCAATCTCTGTCAACTATCTGTCATTGCGAGCGTAGCGAAGCAATCTCTGTCAACTATCTGTCATTGCGAGCGTAGCGAAGCAATCTCTACTAGATCAAATAATCAGCCCCCAACACGCCTCTGACACTTTCTCGGGCGATACTCCCGTAAAACAAATGTGATCACTTTTACATTCCGGCAATTTAAACCGGTTATAACAGGGACGGCACGTAATATCCTGATCTTTAACGACTATGTGATCTTCGGATTCGGGATAAGGTCCGTATACTTTTTCATCTACCGGTCCGAAGATAGAAACGGTCTTCACACCTAAAGCTCCGGCTATATGTAATGGCCCTCCGTCATTGCATAGTACCAGATCACACGCGTTCAGAAACGCTATATAATCCGGTAACGTAAAATTATTTACGGATAATGCCGGGCTTTTTTTCATTTTGCCCGCTATATTACGGCATAGATCAGCTTCTTCCGCGTCGCCGAGCACGGCAACGGAAGTTCCTTTATCCATAAGAAGATCCGCGGCTTGAGCAAAACCGTCGGCAGTCCATCTTTTTTTCGAAGCGTCCCTGCCCCAACTGGCGCCGCCGCCCGGTATTATAGCTACCAATGGACCCGCGTTCTCATCTACTCCCTTTTCTCTCAAAAGAGATAATATCGTCTCCTGGCTTATCTCATCCACGAAAAGCTTCATATCCTTCAATGACGCGTCTATTTCAAAAGGTTTTAAGTAATCAAGGTAATATTCGATCACATGTCTTTCTTTAAATCCGTCAAAGGGTATTTTATCCGTTAAAAAAACACCTCTCTTTTTATAATCCAGCCCGACTCTCCTCTTTATCCCGGCCAATTTGAAAAAGAGACCTAATTCCCGCGACAAGGTAAAATCAAAAAGCACATCATATTTTTGCTCTCTTATTTCGTTAAAGAGACCCTGTGCGGCCTTTAAGAACCTTACCTTTGATTCTCCCCATATCTGGGTGAAGACATCTTTTTCGTACACATATATATCATCTATACCCGAAATATGATTCACGATATCCATGGTACGGATATTACACATATAATCTATTTTGATATCCGGATCTTTTTTCTTGAGATTGGATATCAGCGGAGTAGTAAAAAGCACATCCCCGATCCCGAATATATTAGCGATCAAAATTTTCTTCATAATAAGATTCCGTTTAATTCGTAATTCGTAATTCGTAATTTGTGAACAGTGAACAGTTAAAATAAAAATGCTAACTCGGTCAATGTGAGATTGCTTCGTCGCTTTGCTTCTCGCAATGACGGAAAGTTGTCATTGCGAACCCCACCAGGGTGAAGCAATCTCATAATTAGCGCATCAGTCAATATCTGTCAATAGTCAATGGTCTATTGTCTCTACCATCTCCCTAACTGCCTCAAACACCGCGTCCACTGTCACATCCTTCATACATCTATGTCCGATACTTCCGTTTGCCGCCCTACATTCTCCGCTCTCATGAAATACGACATGGTTATCTCCCCACGGTCTCCACCTGACGGGATTCGTACTTGGCGCGTCTTTTCTGAATACCGCGATCACCGGTGTTCCTGTAGCGGCCGCTATATGCATAGGTCCGGTATCATTTCCGATAAAAAGGCTGCATCGCTTTAAAAGCGCCGCTACCAGTCTAAGATCAAGTACGCCCGCAAGAGAGATCACTCCGGCATCGGATCCGATCAAAATATCATCTATAAATGCTTTCTCTTTTCTTTCCCCCAAAATACTTACTTTAATATTCAGTTCGGTCCTAATTCTCCGAATAAGATCTTTATATTTTTCTTTCGGCCATATCTTGGCAGGATTACTGCTCCCCGGGTGGATGACCAGAAACGGCTCTTTGTCCTGTATACCTTTTTTACTCAAAATATCGTTTAGAGCCGTTTCCTCTTTCTCCGCGACAGGAAGTACGGGCCCCGTAATATTCCCTCCCGCGCCTATAATATCCAAAAGATCATACGTATATTCGATCTCATGTTTAAGTCCTTCATCACGTTTATCTTGTATAGTCTTCGTCAGCAAAGATCCCCATTTACGGGCATAACCTATCCTTCTGGGTATACCGGCAAAAAAACACGCCAAATGAAGCATCTTATGAGGATTAAGTACTATCGCGGTATCAAAACGGTATTTTCTTAATACACGGGATAATCTGAACGCTTTTAAAAACACGCGCTTTTTTTCAAAAGTATCGGTTTCTATGATCCTTTCTATGGTCTCTCTTCCTTCCAATAGCGGCCTCGAATACGCCGAAGTAACGAACGATATCCCGCAAGCCGGGTATTTTTCCTTCACCGCGTCCACAGCTACCGTAGAAAGAAGTACCTCGCCTAAACGATCTGTCCTCAAAATAACTATGTTCTTAATTTTCTTCCTCGGGGCGACATGTTAAAGAATAACAAAATCCAAAAAGTATATGAAAATATACCGCCAAATTCACCGAATAAAAATGCGTATCGACCATAGCATTGAGCGCGAATCCCGCTAAAGCCGCGTAAAGGCCGATACCCAGAGTTTTTTTTCTTCCCGGCGGCATCACTAATATGCCGCGGGCGGAATAAATAAACACCGTCACCAGGAAGACCAAAAATATCAGAGCTCCGATGATACCTATTTCCGATGCCATATGAAGATAACAATTGTGAGAATACCTTACATCGGGATATTCTCCGGGTTTATATTTCGGAAAGTTCCTGCTATAGGTATTCACGCCAAAACCCAGCACCGGATGAACCTTTATCATATTAATGGTTCCTTTCCACAACATAAGCCGTTCCCAGGTCGTACCATTCTTCATGTTGGTCAGATCAAAAATATGCTCCTGCACCGTGTAAGGCATCATAATAAAGATCACCAAAAGCAGCGCAAGAAATGTGGCTGCGATACGTTTTGACCTTAAAGCTCCCAAGACCAGAAATGCCGCGCAGAATGATAACCATGCCCCTCGGGATCTTGTCATAAAAAGGCTTAAGGAAGATATTATAAAAGGAAACGCAAAAAGTATTCTTGTTCGCAACCTTACGCTTTCGGATAATATGAACGACACAAAAATTGAAGTTACAACAAGCAAATACACCCCAAAATCATTAGGATGTACAAAAGAAGACGATATTCTATGGAGATAATCCAATGGGATCAGCGTTCTGTGCCGAATAAGCCCTTCTCCCGTAAAATACTGAAAAAAACCGTTCGCGCAAATAAAAAGCGCGCCTATCACTACTACTTTCAAAAATCTGTCTATCGCGTCTTTTTTCCAGACAGTTGTCGCCGCAATAATAAAAAGAAAAGTATATTCCAATACTTTGAATATACCCCGAAAGCTCTCACTCCAATATTCGCTATTTATGCAGGACAGAATAACCCATATCCATAAAAGAAAAAGAATTTTTACCGGTACCGGTTTTACCCATTTAAGATCCCCGATCAGCACTGTTTTCAAAACCCAACTTAATATCAAGAGGCTTGATGCTATTTCCACTAAAGAAGTAGAAAAAGTAATAACCACCAGAAGCACATAGAAACATGCTTCAATAACCCTGTCGCATACGTTTACAATCCTTTCTTTAGTCATGTTTTCCTTTCTATCCTCTATCTTCTATCTCAATTACTGGTGACTAGGTGACTAGTGACTTAGTGACTACTTATTAAGTTCTATCTTCTAACCTAGTACGCATTTTTCAACGCGAAGATCGACATAAATAATATTTTCAGGTCAAATGCCAGGGACCAATTCTCTATGTAATGAAGGTCATACTTAGTTCTCTCTTCTATAGAAGTATTCCCCCTCAAACCGTTCACCTGGGCCCATCCGGTCATACCGGACCTGATCTTATGTCTCGCCATATAACGCGGAATATCCTCTTTGAACTTGCCTACAAAGTGAGGCCGTTCGGGCCTGGGTCCCACAAGAGACATCTCTCCCTTTATAACGTTTATAAGCTGCGGCAGTTCATCAAGATTACTTTTTCTTAAAAACTCTCCGACCTTCGTCCTTCTAGGATCATCTTCTACCGTCCATACCGGCCCTATTCCCTTCTCAGCTTTTTCTATCATAGTTCTGAATTTCAGCATGGCAAATCTCCGTCCGTCTTCCCCTATGCGTTTTTGAAGATAAAATACCGGGCCGGATGAACCTATCCTGACGAATATGGCTATTATCAGAAATAAAGGGGCGAGACATATGAGTCCCATGACCGAAAGAAAAAGGTCCATCGCCCGCTTTATAAATCTGTTATATCCCTCGGTAAGCGGAGATTCTTTCAGTCCCAACAAAGGTATGCCGTCGATAGTACGCATGTCTACCTGGGATGTTACCATTCCCAAAAGATCGGCGACTAAACGAAATTCGATCATGTTCTTTTCACATCCCAGAATAACGTTCAGGATCTCGGAACGGTCGATATTAGCCTCTGTCAGTATAACTTCTTCTATCTCCTGTTTATCTACAACATCGCAAAAATCATTAAGTTTACCCAGAACAGGCATCTTCTCTACCCCTTCATTAGCGTCGGATCTTATCCTTAGGATCCCTTTTACATTGTAATCCCAGTGCGGATCCGTCCCTATATGCTGGATCAGCCTCTTTACCATTTCTCCGTCACCGATTATAAGCAGATTTCTGGTCTTTCTTCGAAATGAAAAACGTATTCTATTAACAAAAAAACGCCAGCTTCCCACAAAGATGATAAGAACCGCCCATGATATAAGAAGCATCCCTCGTGAAAATGAATATTCACGATATAAAAATGTAGCCGCCATAAAGAACAAGACGCCTAACGTAACTGTCTTGATTATAGTGAAAAACTCATCGATTATGGAAAGCCGGGCTTTCGCCGAATAAAGTTTTGAAGACCGCATGAAAAATATAAAAACCACGGTCAGTATAGGAAAAACTTTGAAGTAGTTGCTGACGTTCGGTATCCCGAAAATAACTCTGAATAACCCCGAATTAAATCTCAGCCAATAAGTGAACAGAAAACTGAGATTAATGGCAAAAATATCCCCCAACATCAATATAGCGCTAAGTCTAATATCGTTACGAATTCTCTTCATAGCTTTATAATCTCCGTTTTGTACTACATTTTTTAGATTGCCGCGTCGTCGCTCCGCTCCTCCTCGCAATGACAGACGCAGCATTCGCTCCTCGCACCTTCTTTTCTGCTACCGTCATTGCGAGGAGTAAGTGCAACGAACGACGAAGCAATCTCTAAACCTTTTAACCTTTTAACTTTATTTTTCTCACCCCTCACCCCTCACCCCTCATCCCTCGTCCTTCGTCCCTCATCCCTCGTTTCTTCAGACTTCAGCCTTTCCCACTTACCTTCCACATACCGCTTTATCTCACTCTTAAACCTTTCGCGGCTGAACCTTGTCGCGTTCTTCCTTATTTTTGCCGGATCGAATTTATCCCGATTCTTTTCAAAAAGTTCTATGGCCCCGTTCAAAGACGAGCAAGTTTGTTCTTTGAAAAATACGCCGGTCGCGTCAGTGTCGCCGCCCTCGTCAAAAGGCAATATGGTTTCAAGAACGCCTCCCCGGGCATAAGCTATTACGGGCTTTCCAAAACTCTGAGCTTCAACGGGTACTATCCCGAAATCCTCTTCCCCCGGAAACACTAAAGCGCGGCACTTTTGATAATACGCTTTAAGACTTTTATCGCTCACCCATCCTAAAAACTCAATATTTTTGTCCGATACCTTTTTCAGAGATCCCATCCGGTCTCCGTCGCCGATAATAATGAGTTTCTTGCCGTTCTTATTGAATGTCTCCACGGCAAGGTCAACTTTTTTGTAGGGTACCAGAGCTGAGACTATGAGATAGAACCCTTCATCCTTTTCTTCACACGCCTCACATCCCGCCTCTACCGGAGGATATATTACATCCGACTCTAATCCATAACAGTCATGTATCCGGCTCTTGATATTATCAGATATAGCTATGAAATAATCAATTCTTTTATTTGAGGATATATCCCACTTTCTTAAACGTCTCATAATACTGGATATAATCCATTTCTTAAGACGCCCTTCTTTAGAGAAATACTCATCAAAGAACTTCCACGCATATCTCATGGGAGTATAACAATAGCATATGTGCAAAGCTCCCTCGCCCTTTTTCGCGCCTTTAGCCGCGCAATGGCTGGAACTTAATACTATATCATATTCCGCAAGATCAAAATTCTCTACCGCCCATGGGAATATTGGTAAGAACCATCTGTAATTTTTGAATATATTGGGTACTTTCTGGAGGAAAGACGTACGGATATCCATATTCTCTATTGTCTCCGACATACTGCCTTTTTTATGTATAATGGTAAAGAGGGCTGCGTCCGGAAAAAGTTCACAAAATACCTCAAGGCACTTTTCTCCGCCCCTCATACCTGTCAGCCAGTCGTGGATTATCGCGATCTTAGGTTTTTTCATGCTTTATGATATGTTTCTAGGGTACGGCCGGCGGTCTTTTCCCATGAAAACCGGTTTGCTTGTTCAAACCCCCGCTCTATCAAACCCTTTTTAATATTACTATTAGACACTACATTATACACAGTATCAACGATTTGTCCAATATCAAGGGGGTTAACATAAAGCGCGGCGTCACCGCAGACTTCAGGGAGAGATGAAGTCCCGGATGTTACGACCGGAGTGCCGCATCGCATGGCCTCTAAAGTCGTAAGTCCAAAACCTTCATACATTGAAAGGTGCAGAAGAATATCGGCATGATTATAAAGGAGCATAAGATCTTCGGTGGGGATCTCTCCTATATATCGTATATCTTTATCATTAATTGACTTACGTAAATCGTCCTCTTTTTTATCCCATCTTCCGGTAATAACAAGCTGATGAGATATACCCTTTTTTTTCAGTATATTATAAACCTCAATAAGAGTCCCGACATTCTTATGCCTTTTAATACTGCCGACATAAAGTATTACCTTGTCAGAAAGACCATATTTATCACTCATGCCTCTTATCCGATCCTTATCCTCGATCACTTTGAACTTATCGACTGCCGCTTCGGGAATAACTTCTATTTTATCCGCGTTTTTTGATCCGAATACCGAGACAATATCATCTTTGGTGTTTTGGGATATGGATATTATCTTATGCGCCTTATTCAAACTTTGTCCGATCATAAACTTCGCGTAAAACTTCGCTATCGGAGAAGATGCCGCTTCCGGCAGCAACAAGTATATCAGATCGTGTATAGTAACTACCATTTTAGTCTTACAAAAAACAGGTATATTAAAATGCGGTATATGCAGTATGTCCAGCCCATATTTGTCATATGGTGGAAATTGTTCAGATAATGAATATACAGAAGCGGTCCATTTAATGACCGTTACATTGTCTTTTTTTGGGATACACGTTAAATGTTGAGGATCACCGAAGATCACAAATTCATCCCGAGGAGCCTGGCGGATAAGCTCCGGGATCAATCCTTTAATGTAACGCCCTATCCCCGGATGCGTTATCATCCGAGCATCAAACCCTATCTTCATTAGATTAAACCTCTCTTAGTAGGGGCAAGGGTCATGGGTCACGGGTCAAGAAAAATTAAAAGTAAAAATCGTCATCCCGGATCCGCCGAAGGCGGAATCCGGGATCCCATAAAATTTATTATCTTGCTCCTACGATGCAAGCACTTCGTCTATAGCTTGCTCAACTTCTTCCGGAAGCACACATTCCAGACCCTTACCTTCACCCGGATAAATAATGCGCATCTTTTCACTACGTGGCGCCCATTCGTTCGGATCGTTTATTCCGCTGAACAATATAACCCCGGGCACTTTCACTGCCGCGGCGATGTGCGAAGGTCCGGAATCCACTCCGAGAAACAAAAAAGCGTCTTTTAATATATGACCCAGTACGGCTAGATCGGTTTTGCCTACGAGATTAATGGTGTCTATATCGTTCTCTCCTTCAATAACCTCGTTTATATAGCCGCGATCATCAATAGATCCTACAAACACGGTTTTTAATTTCTTCTCTTTGCGTATGTATCGCGCTACTTTGCGGAATTTATTAATATCCCATTTTTTCGTAGAATGCCCCGGGACCATATGTATAACAGCGTATTTATTGTTAATACCCGTCTCTTTTTTAAGAAGTTCAGCTTTACTTTTATCTTTCTCAGATAAATATATCTCCGGCTCCGAGATCGGACTTTCGATCCCTAAAGGTTTTAATAGCTCCGTGTTCCTTTCTGTTTCGTGAAGACCGAGTTTATACCGTACGCACTGCGTAAGCAGAAAACCTCCGCCCGTTATACCATAACTAATTCTGTTTTTGACCCCCGCTAAGAACATCGCTGTTATCTGCCTAAAATCTCCCCTCAGATCAATAACGGTATCATACCCCCGGTCCTTGATAATGTTGGCCATCTTATTGATCCCTTCCAACCAAGACATAATATTTGATCTTTTCCTACTGAACCATGGAGCGTCAAATTCTACAAAACTTTTTATATAGGGATTTTCGCCTAGTATAACTTTTGCCCATGAAGGCGCCAGAAAATCGATCTCAGCTTCGGGATAAGCTCTCTTTAGCGGCCCGAGAACCGATGTCGCCGCGACAACGTCCCCTATGTGATCCGCCCGGATAATAAGTATCTTTTCACTTCTTTTATCCTGATTTTTCCTGAAAAACCTCACAGAAAACATCAAAACGGTCCCGATAAGATCCACTATAGAGAAAAGAACGATATAGATCTTTTTTTTGTAAATATACATTTTAACCTTTTTGCCCCCACGTCATTGCGAGGGTTTGTGCCCACTCCGTCATTGCGAGGGACGAAGTCCCGAAGCAATCCCATCAAGCTCACGGAGATTGCTTCGTCGCTTCGCTTCTCGCAATGACGGAAAGAGGTCATTGCGAGGAGGCCGAAGGCCGACGAAGCAATCTCTTCGTATTAACACGAAAAGCGCCCGTATTACTGGGCCCCGAAACAATGATCTCACTTTCCATATCGAGACTTTTAAGTACGCTTTTATCCGTCACTAAAATAATTTTCTCTTCCCGGCATACCTCTTTTAATCTCTCTTCCGAGTGGATATTTTCGCCAAACCCTCCGAAATAAAATTTCATGCCAGGATCCCCTACATTGTAGAGATATACATTCTCTTTACCGGACATATTTTTTTCTACATTGTAGGCGAACTTTTTTATCTCAGGATTAAAATCGAGAATAAAGATATCTTTCCTCATTCCGAAATAAACCAGCGCGGCAAAAGAACACGCTATCACTATAAAGGTTGAGGATCTTTTAAATACTTTCTCCGCTCCCCAGGCCGCTATTATCATAACTGCCGGATAGACCGGCATTATATACCAATGGAGTTTGGTCTTCACTATGCTGAATATACCCAGAACGACCATTGTCCATATGATCAAAATTGAACTATACGCCTCTTGTTTTTTAATAGTTTTCACCAAAAGGAACGGCAAAGCTATCAACCCTGCCGCGCCCCAGGGCTTTCCCTTATATAAAACCACGTTGATATAAGTGATCCAGCTGCCGTAATGACCGTCCATTGCCCCCGCAGTGCGCATTACCAGATTCTGAAGGAAATGACTTTTAATAAAAGAGTCGCCGTAATGAAGATAAGCCGGAACATACCAGCCGCCTAGTACGATCAGAGATATAAAAATACCTAAAAGAGCGTATCTGTTGATAATGAGATACCATTTCCGCCAAAGAATAACATATAAACCCAAGATCATCGGTATCAGTAAGGCCCCTACTCCCTTGGTCAGAAACGCTAAGCTAAAACAGATAAAGGAATAAATTATGTTAGTGCGTTTTTCTTCCGACATCAGAAAGAAATATACCGAAGAAAGGGTGAACAATGTGAATGTCACGTCCAGAGTCCCGGATTTACCGAACCACAGAAAATGATAAGTACTTATAAGCATTACCGCGGCTAAAATTCCCGTTCTTTTGGAAAAGATCTTAACCGCTAAAAGATATGTAAAAAGAACCGTCAATATTCCCGCCAACGCCGAGAAAAGACGCGCGGAAAATTCATTAATACCGAACATCTTATAAAAAAGAGCCGTTCCCCACATAAATAAAGGAGGTTTATCGCTCCACGGCAAGCCTCCCCAAGTGAGATCTATCCAATTATTATTTTGGAGCATCTCTCTGGAAACTTGCGCGTAAAACGCTTCGTCCCAGGAGCTTAAACTGCCCGCACCAAGATTAATAAGCAGGATTGCCGAAGCGGCCATCAACAATATTAGTAACACTGTGTACTTCTTCATAGAATGCAGCTGGTGAACATTGATTTTAATTCTGCAATATGCTATATTTTATCATCGTGATCAAACAAACACCTCTTAAAAATCCTTTATTTTCAACCCATAATATTTCTTTTTTACTTTTTTCAATAATAATACTGTCCCTTTCTTCCTTTGAATTTTTAAGAGGGGTTTTTGAAGACTATAACTATCCCCCGTTAAATCCCTATTTCAGATATATACTTCTTTCTATAATATCCCTGCTCTACCTGTTATATATTAGGTCATCATTAGACTTAAAAGAGAACAAACAATCCCTATACGTGTTACCATTAACTGTCTTAGTGTTTTGTACCCTTATTCCTCCCCTATTTTCAATAGACCTTTATGAGTATATCATACGCGGACGCATGTCTGCCATATATGGTTTAAATCCGTTCTTCATTACACCTGAAACCATCAGCCACGACCCCTTATATTCTACGATCTTCTGGAAAAACTCAACAACAGCTTATGGTCCTCTCTGGAGTCTTCTCTCTTCTTTTCTGGTTACAATTACCGGACGCAGTGTTTTCTTAAACATAGTCGGCTTTAAATCTGCCCTATTAATATTTCACCTAGGTACAGGGTTGGTTCTGTACCGCCTTGCATCAGAACTACACGCGGAAAAAAGTAAATATATCACTTTTCTTTACCTATTTAATCCGTATATAATTTTCATGAATCTTGTTGAAAACCATAACGACATCGTTATGGTTTTCTTCCTAATTCTTGCTTTTTATCTCTTGGCAAAGAATAAATTTTTGTTGTCTACTGTCGCGTTAAGTTTATCAATAGCTACGAAATATATTACTATCCTTTTCTTTCCTCTATTTTTAATATATATTTACAGGAAAATACCTAAAGTCAAAAATAAGGCGCTTTTCATTATAAAAGCCTTGAGTATTAACGCGGTACTTTCTTATCTTATCTGGAAACCTTTCAGCTTGAACTTGTTCAATCTTTCTACTACTATACAAAACATCAAAGCTAGACTTGATGATAACACTATTCCATTCATAACATATAAAGCTCTTGAATTACTTCATATAAATATCAGCATAGAACAATTTAGATCTTTCTCTGATCTTACTTTAATCATTTTCTGTGCTGCTCTATACTTTTATTTCTTAACAAAGAAAAAACACACAATAATAAACCTAATTCAAACATGCAGCATACTTTATGTGGTGTATTTTATAATAGCCTCCTTTCAATTCGGTAGCTGGTATCTATTATGGTTAACACCGTTGATATTGCTCACCGATTTCCCTAAGAAAAATTTTCTTTTTCTGCTATTAACATTTGTATCTTTAATTTCTTTCTGGAAAAGAATATCATTTCTCTTAGTTGTAAGCGGATTTGTTTATCTTGCTGTCGTTCTATTCCCCGGGAAAAACAGGATTTCTAAATTTTTAGAGAATTTTTAGGCGTTTTTATTTTCTGATATAAACTTCAGTTTGAACAAGGTCCATACTGCTTCTATCCCATCTCTCCATCCTATCTTTTTACCCTCATGATAAGATCTCCCCTGATAAGAAATGGCTATCTCCGGAATTGAGTGTCCTTTTTTCAATAACTTTGATGTTATTTCGGGTTCAAGCTCAAACCTGTCGGCTCTCAGGTCCAGATCTTTCATGATGTCGGTACGAACAAGCTTATAACATGTTTCCATATCGGTAAGATTGCTGCCAAAAAGAAGATTGGTCAATACCGTCAGAGACTTGTTTACTATGAAATGGGGAAAAGAAGTAGACTTCCAGCCATCCAGAAAACGAGAACCATATACCGCTGCCTCAGATCTCTCCTCAGCATATTCAACCAATCTCTTGAAATCGTTAGGGTCATACTCAAGGTCGGCATCCTGTATGATACAGAACTCTCCGGACGCGTGCTCCAAAGCTGTTCTCACCGCACGTCCTTTACCACCGTTCTTCTCATGGTAAAAAACCCTTACATCGCCGCTACTATGTTCGAATTTTTCTACCAGAAGTTCTCTTGTCCCGTCAGTAGAAAAATCATCAACGAGTATTATTTCTTTTTCAATATCCACTGCCTTTATTTTATCAATAATATTTGGCAATGTTTTTACTTCATTGTACACCGGAACCAATACACTTAACTTCATAATTAATTCACTTTCCTTTTATTTATTTGTTATTTTTTTCTACACACATATATAACCTCTGCCGCCGTCAGCCACGGGAGATATCTTTGGCATATTTTACTGACAGCAACACCCGCTTCATTCGCCCCGTCATATTTATTCTTATCCCGAAAAACACCGCAAAAGCTCATCAACGCGTGTTCATGATCTATCGGTATCATCTCGACGATATCAAACCCGTTCTTCTTGATCATCCCGCTCAGTTCCCGCACTTTGAAATGCTGCTCCCAATATATTTCTTTCGGGTTCTTTCCGAACATTCTTCTTATTATTTTGTTCTTTTTAAGCAAAATGAAGGGATAACTGATCTTTTCAAAAATTGAACTCTGAGGCACTTTCACTATAAAATACCCCCCTTTCCCAAGCACTCTGCGCGCTTCCTTTATGGACCTTTCCGGCCCCTCGGTAAAATGTTCTATTACTCCAAGAGAAAGATATCCGCCGAAATATTCGTTAGAAAACGGAAGAACCTGTATATCCGAGCAAAAAAGCGGAATATCCGGATCATACTCACGGATCTTATCAAGCGGTTCCTTATTGTAATCCACCCCTACAACGTCATACCCGAGCTCTTTTAATTTTATCAGATACGGTCCTAACCCGCATCCGCCTTCAATAATTTTCTTATCTTTAGGGAGATATTTTAGATAAATATCCAGGTGCTGCTTAACCCGGGGGTATTCAAATATCTCCATAATTTCCGATATACTTATGTTCTCCCAATTATTTTCCCACGCTTTTTTTGTTATTTTGTCTATGCTATCATCTTTTTTTACTCTCATTTTACACCTTACTATTGTTTTGCCGGATACTTTAAGAAACATCCTTTTCAATTACTCTTTTATATCCTTCAATTATTTTTTCCGCGACTTTCTCCCACGTAAAAGACCCCAGCACAAGCGCCTTTAGCCCCTCATTCTTTTCCTGCTCTAAAGCATTCTTGATTTTTCTTCGCATATCTTTCACATTATTAGGTTTGATGTATAAAGCTTTGTCGGAAAAATATTCCTTGGTACTTCCGCCCACCGTAACAACTATCTTGGCTCCCGCGGCAGCTGCCTCCATAGCCGCAAGACCCGGCGTCTCAAACCAGCCCGGCAATACAAAAACTTCACACGCCGCGTACACGGACCTAAAGAGATCCGAATCATGATCCATCCTCGGAATGAAATGAACCCTGCTGCCGGCTTCCTTGCGGCACCGGTCGTAATACCATTCGTATCCTGAAACTTTATCTCCTACAAGAACAAGATCCCGATCTATCCCCTTCATCGCCTTTATTAGATTGAGCTGGTTCTTGCGCGGTTCTATTCGTCCCGCATAAAAAACAAAATCCTTAAGACCGTATTTCTCCACAAACGCTTCCGGCTGAGATGAAAAAAATTTAAGATCAACACCATTCGGGACCACGAATATCTTTTCCATGGATATACCGAAAAGTCCCGATATCTGGCGGGCTTCATTATCGGAATTGGGAAATATCATGTCCGCCGTACGGAACATACGTCTCCTGGCCGAAGGAAAACACGGACATAATAATTTTAAAACATGTCTTGATATTTTGAGAGTTTTACCGAGAAAAGACCCGCTTTCATGAAATGCCCGTCTCAGATCCGACCAAAATATAGATTCGAGTACTACTTTTACTCCTCTGGACTTGGCGACTTCCATTAAACCTAGACATTCTTTAACCGATCCGAAAACATGAAGGATATCATAGTCCTCAATTTTATCATTCCATATATCAAATCTTGAGACATCTATCCCTTTCTTAATAAGGTACTCCTCAGATTTTTCGAGAAGTATCTCGCCTCCGCCTTTATTCTGAAACGCGGACGGATAAACAAAAAAAGCTACTCTCATATTTTATTATCCTTTTTGGGGTAACAGTTCAATTGTTTTCAACTCTAAAATGCTACAACCCTCGTCATCGTAGGCGACTTAGCCCGCTCCGTCATTGTAAGAAACTGTCATTGCGCCTGCCCTATGTCATTGCGAGGGGTCGAAGACTCCGCGGCAATCTCTTTACGTGGATTGCTTCGTCGCTCCGCTCCTCGCAATGACGGAGTGGACGGACCCCGAAGACTGCTCCGTCATTGCGAGAAACTCAGGTCACTCCGTCATTGCGAGCGTAACGAAGCAATCTCTATAACTTCCGCATGGATTGCTTCAGGCGCTAAAGCGCCCTCGCAATGACAATTTGAGACGATTTACTTCTTAAGCGCGATTAATATCTTCTCCGCGGCATCACCGTTACCAAAAGGGTTTTTCCAATTTCTATGTTTGGACATCATAAGATCCGACGCTTTAATTATTTTTACCGCAGATACTCCGGCAACAACATTGCTTCCTACCTCTACGGTCTCGGGACGTTCCGTAGAATCCCTCAAGGTTACACAAGGGGTTTTAAGCACACACGTCTCCTCCTGCACCCCTCCGGAATCACTCAAAACGAGCCTTGCGTTCCGTTCCATGCATATAAATTCTGTGAATCCGCTGGGTTTGATAATTCTGATATGGTCTTTCAATTTTATTTTGGATCCTTCCATTTTTTTTACCGTACGCGGATGTATGGGAAAAACTATAGGAAGCCCGTATTTATTGTGTATTCCGTCAATCCCCCTAAATATCTCTTTCATCCGGTTTTTGTCATCTACATTTTCCTGGCGATGAAGGGTTAAAAGCATGTATGCGTCTTTCTCTAACTTGAATTTTTTGCTTATACTCTTCAACCGTTTTTCGGATCTCAATTCGTAATAGACCGCATCAACTATGGTATTGCCTGTTACGTAGATCTTCTTCGGATCTATTCCTTCTGAGATCATGATATCTTTAGCCCTTTTAGTAGGCGCAAAAAGATGATCAGACAGATGATCCACTATCACACGATTGATCTCTTCGGGCATGGTCCTGTCATAACTTCTCAGACCCGCTTCAACATGAGCGACTTTCATGTCGAATCCCGTAAAGGCTTTAGTTGTGGATATTTTCGAAGCGGTCAGCGCCCCCGCAAGCGCGGAATTGGTGTCACCATGCACCAGGACCACGGAAGGCATTTCTTTTAAAAGAATGTCCTCCATCTTGGCCATCATTCTTCCCGTATGGTCCCCTTGCCTGTACGGCGCTTTCGATCTTATATTCAAGCTGTAGTCCGGTGCCGGTAAGGCCAGCTCTTTAAGAAAAACATCGGACATATTGCGGGAATAATGCTGTCCTGTATGCACCGTAAAAAACGGCACTTTTTTCTTTATGCATAAGCGTATCACGGGACTTAATTTAATTATTTCGGGCCTGGTCCCGAAAATGAAAGCAAGTTTCGCCTGTTTCATATAAAACACCTCAGATCATCCGTACTGTTATTTTTGACATAAAATTCCTCGTACATGATCAGAGCTTGTAAAGCGAACATACTGCACCATGAATTGATATGCTCTTTCTTCTTTCCGTCAAGAGTGAAACCATAATAGAATCCGCCTTTTTGCCGATCATTTTCTTTATACTGAAAAAAAAGCAAACTATTACGTAATTTCTCCAATTTAGATGAATATATTTCATCCAATCTACCTAAACTTTTAAGGAGAGCCCCCAACCTAAGTATCTGAGCAAGTATATCGGTCCTATACAAATTTACAAAGTCCTGACCGTCATGTTTTTTTGGTATCCCCCCATCCGGATTTTGACTATCTAAAGACCATTTAACCGCTCTCTCGGCGGAATCAATAAGATCGTTCTCTTCAAAATATATACCGGTATATAAAAGCCCTTCGGCTGAATACGCATGAGGATGCATATGAGTGCTGTTATCAGCGCGGGATGTTATAAATCTTCCGGAGACATCCTGAAGTTCAATTGCTTTCTCACAAAGGGATATAGTAACATCCTTGTACATCTCTTCTTTAGTCACCTCGTATAGATCGGTAAACCCTAAAGCCAATTTTGCGTGGTAGCTTCCGCTCTGTGTGGACCATTTCCGGGAAGAATCCTCCCTTTCTTTAGTCTTGGGATTGTATGACGCGTAGAAAAACCCATCACTTTTACGCATGTGATCTATCATAAAAGAAGCTACTTTTTTTGAGATTTTAAGATATTTTTCGTCCCTAGAATCTTTATAGAGATTTATCATTCCATATAGAACCATCCCGTTATCAAAAGCATATAGATTTCCGTTTTCAAAAGAATATATATCGGTTTCATCCATTGCCTCGTGATAATACCGCGTTTTAACCCCTCCACTCTCATCCATGGCATTATCTATTAGCCAATCTGCCGCAGATATCGCTCTACTAGAGAATTCTTCATCAAAGAATTTTTTTAGATATAAAAGTGTGGTTATCCCATATCCAGTTATTTCAGAATATATATACGGATACTCTGCTGTTTCAAGGTCGAACCAGGCATTGAACCCTCTTTGGTTCTTGCCGTCTGTATTTTGTATCCCCGAATTCAGCAGCCAATCCTTCGCCATGCATATTTCTTCGCTTAATATATTCTCTGTCCTATGAATCATCCGTATTTTCACCCTTTCAACCTTTCCTCCACCCGTCATTGCGAGCGTAGCGAAGCAATCTCATCTTATTTTTATTCCCGTTCCTGACCGGGATTGCTTCGTCGCTTTGCTCCTCGCAATGACGTGAAAGTTTGTCATTGCGAGCCGGCAAAGCCGGCGCGGCAATCTCTAAACCTTTTAACCTTTTAACCTTTTAACTTTTTAACTGTTCTAGCCGGATTTCCGTAACAGACCGCGCCTTCCGGAACGTCTTTCGTCACCACCGATCCAGCTCCCACTACAGCACCCGGTCCGATATTTACATCCGGCAAGATCGTAACGTTCGCCCCGATCGAAGAACCTTTGCCCACACGCCAGGACACCCCATGCATATCTCGGGTCTTATCACAATCAGGATATTTGTCATTCGTAAAACAGCTATGCGGACCGATAAAAACATCGTCCTCAATTATGATCCCGTTATACACGGAAGATTTATTGTGGATCTTGACATTATTTCCTATTTTCACATTTCTGTCGATATATACCCCATTGCCGAGAACACAATTCTCGCCTATTTCTGCCCCATCCATAACCTGAACATATGCCCAAACAATAGTACCTTTACCTATTTTGGCCTTATCTGAAATTATGGCCGTAGGATGTACTTTTATATCCGGTTGTTTTTCACCCATTCTATGTTCCTCCTTAGACCTTCATCTATGAAAACTTTTGGTTTCCATCCAAAAAGTTTTTTAGCTAAAGAATAATTACATAAAAGTTTTGGAACCTGTGCTGCCCTATCTTTTGTATGTACAATAGTGCTTTTAGAACCGGTAATCTCTTTTATTTTTTTTGCTATATAGTTTACGGTTATAGCTTCACCTGTCCCGAAATTCACGGCTTTTCCTACGGCCTTCTTATGACTTCCCATTATCATAAACGCGTCTACCATATCATCTACATAGGTGAAATCCCTAGATTGTCTACCTGTTCCGTGTACAGTAAGTTTTCTCCCCTTAAGAGCAAGATCTATAAACTTAGGGATAACATCATAGGTATGTCTGGGGCCATAGGTATTGAACGGCCTTATCACAGCTACAGGCAGTTTGTATGTATTCCAGTAAGAATAACAATACTTATCAGCCGCGACTTTACTTGCCGCGTACGGTGATGACGGATATAGGAGATGATCTTCGTCTATAGATCCTCCTATGGTCATCCCGTATATCTCACTGGATGAGGTGCAGACAATACGTTTTACGCCTTTCCCTTCCTTGACGGCATGCAGCATATTTAATGTTCCGATAACATTCGTTTCCATAACTTCTATAGGATGATCAAAAGAATTCGGCACATACGCGTCAGCCGCAAGATGAAAAATTATTTCCGGTTTATTTTTCATCACCAACTCTTTTGAGTCAACACTCGCGATGTTCCCTGTCAAAATATCATCCAGGTCTTTTTCTCTGTGTTTAATATTTTTTAACGTGTACTGAGTGGTCCCGGTAGTCGAATTACCCCTAACAAAAATGGAAACTTTAGCACCTTCATCAAGCAATCTCTCGGTTAAGTGAGACCCCATAAATCCATCCGCTCCGGTAACTAATACCCTTTTATTTTTATAAAAATTTTTTTCAGTCATCTATTCCCTCCCGGTTTCGTCTGTTCCACTTTACTGTTCTTCGTTATCTTCCAATACTTGTCATACTTAGTATACAGATAAACTGCTGATAAATAATAAAAAACTAATCCTTCCTTCCCATCAAGAAACCCCTTTTGCATGAAATACTGTTTAAAAAACTTTACTATAGGCTTCCACGCTTTATCAAACTTTCCGAGCTTCACGTTTTGCTGAACAAGGTGTTTTACCTCAAGCTCTGTATACAGGTCCATCTTATCTCTATACTCGCTAATGCTTGCAGTAGAATAATGTATCAGAAAGTTAGAGAGCATACCGACATTTCCATTAACAACCACTTTTTCATGTATAGGATCAACAAAATGTGAAACGTCCTTTTTAAAAAGTCTTAGATGTTTGTCACCCTGATGTCCGCCATATTTCATTTCTCTTCCGAAAATGATATTTTTCCTAGGGATATAGTACCCCTGATATTCCTGTTTTATAACCGCTTTAAGTATTTCCGCGGCAAGACTCTCCTCCGCGCGCTCGTCCGCATCTAAGAAAAATATATATTCTCCGGTTGCTTTTTCTATAGCATAGTTTTTTTGTGACGCAAAATCATCAAATTCACGTTCATATACTTTAGCGCCATGATTTCGCGCTACTTCACGCGTCTTATCAGATGAAAAACCGTCAACGACTACTATTTCATCGGTCCATTTTACAGATCCAATACAATCCGCTATTTTCTGTTCCTCATTCAAGGTTATAATAACCGCGCTTATACTCATATTTTACCTGAATATGTTAAAAATTTCATGATCTGACAATTTAAAAGATTGTTTTTTCTCTTTAGCACGTTTTCCGGCCACATCTCTTATCTTACCAAATGCCTGAAAAACCCCTTTAATGGAGCTAAAATCACCCCTTATCAACCACAGACCTATTCTCGCGGGAAGGAATAAAATATGTTCCATCCAGTATTTAGATCCAAATATATTTTTCCAGAAAAATAAGAGACTATTCCTCGCGTCTATGGACGAAATACCTTGAACTCCAAACTTCTTTTTAAAACTTGTCCCGCCTTTATGATAGACCACGGATCCCGGCTGATAATAACTCTTCCACCCTTTTTTCCACGCCCTGAAACAAATATCAGCATCCTCTAGTCTCCCCGGGAGATACAGATCGTCATATCCGCCAAGCTCGATAAACCTATCGCGTCTTACCGCTCCAAACCCGGTTTGAAAAGTATAATTAAATGTTCCCAATTCTTTTTCCCACCCTTCATATCGGGCAACCGCTCCAAACCATCCAAATTTAATAAAACCCTTCGATCTCCCTCCCTCAACAAAACTTCCCTCAAAATCATAACATTTCGGCGCGATCATATACGCGTCTTCTTTTTCCTCAAAAACCTTTACCATAGGATCTATAAATCCGGGATCAACGCGGATATCGTTATTCATTAATATCGCTATTTCCTCATCCTGATTTTTTACCACCTCATTATATGAACAGAATACTCTGTTAGTACACTTTACAATATCGATCTCTTCATTATATTGTTCCAGAACATCCAAACTTCTGTCTGCACTCTCATTATCAATAACAGTTATTCTCACCGGATATTTTGACGTATGTTTCGCCTTGATAATTGACGGCAAACATTCCGTTATCAATTTTTCACCATTGTAATTTAGTATTATAATATTAACTTTTATCATGCTCTATCCTGTAAACCGTATACTTCACACCCTTAGCGTTCTTCGACAGAGGCTCCTCAGCATATATCTCTTTTAAATAACTACCCTTAAAATCTTCATTTTCCATAAGCTTCGTAAGTCTGGAAGATGTACCCGTTTTTTCTCCATCCCCCGCATATTCAGCATAAAGAATATGTGAAAACCCGCCCTGCCTTAAAGCGTCAACAACTTCTGCCGGGCTATTATATTTTTTGTCGTATCTTGAGAACATCCACCAGTACATTTCTCTCTTATAGG